>JANMAV010000133.1:0-14927 GCA_031360055.1 Ferruginibacter sp. | reverse complement strand
ATTAATAATTAATACAACATTAATACAACAGATATATGCCAAAAAATATGTAACAGAAAAGTTTGGAATACATACTGTAAATGATATTATAAATGAATTAAAAAAGCCTGGGCTAGATCCTAGAGCTGAGGCACAAAGTTTTGAATTTGCACAAATTTTTTCTATTGATGAGGTACATATTGGAATGGAGTTACCAGGCATTGTAACTAACCTTACTAGGTTTGGTGCATTTGTAGATATTGGGGTAAAGCAAGATGGCCTTGTACATGTATCGGAAGTGGCACATAAATTTATACAAGACCCTGCTGAAGTATTAAAACTAAACCAACAAGTAAAAGTAAAAGTGTTAGATGTTGATGTGGCTCGTAAAAGAATAAATTTATCTATAAAACAAACACAAGTACCGCCTACACAGCAACACACCAAACAAAAAACAATTGTAAAAACAACTGCACCTACCCCACCTGCTACAAATATGGATGATGCACTCAGCGCCCTAAAAAATAAATTTAGATAATTGTAAAAAATATTTTTCTGAAATCATTTTACCCCTATCTTTGCAATCCGAAAAGCGGAAAAGGGAGTTTAGCTCAGTTGGTTTAGAGCATCCCGACTCTAAAAGTCGGGAGTAGTTCAAGGTTCGAAAAAAATAATTAGGGAGTTTAGCTCAGTTGGTTTAGAGCATCTGCCTTACAAGCAGAGGGTCACAGGTTCGACTCCTGTAACTCCCACAAAAAAGGTTATCTAAAGGATAGCCTTTTTTTATTTTATGTATCACTTGTACATTTTATTTTCAGAAACTGCAAACAAATACTACATTGGCTACACTGCCGATAATTTAGCTGAACGCTTACGAAAACACAATACAAATCACAAAGGATTTACAGGTGGTATAGGAGATTGGAAAATTGTATACACTGAAATGTATACAGATAAAAATATAGCTACTAAAAGAGAAAGAGAAGTGAAAAAATGGAAAAGTAGAAAAATGTTAGAAAAATTGATATCAAAAGCTAAGCTCAGTTGGATTAGATCATCCCGACTTTTCAGTCGGGAGGGTCACAGGTTCGACTTACCGACAAATTTGTCGGTACAGGCCTGTAACATAATAATTTGTTAACCTTTACTATGTCTTCAACTCGATAAAAACTGGTTTTTACAAAAATACAGTTTTGAAACCCACAAAAGTTGTAGATATATTTAATATCCACTATCCACCACATCAATCCATTTTTTTTGAAGACTAACATCGTAGGGATATTTCCATCGGCGGTGGCTCCACAGGTAATTAGCTGGTTGTTGCCTTATTCCTGTCTCTAAAAAATCTCTATACATACGAGTAAGTTCTCCATTTTGGAAAGTACTACCATTTGTAGTGATTACTGTACATGTAAAATGATAATGGCCTCTTTTAAGTTTTTGCATATTTACAAAAACTACAGCAGTTTTGTAACGCATGGCTCCTTTTTCAGGCCCCATTAAAAATGGTGCAGGCTTATTAAAAAAATTTAGCCAAAAACTATGTTTTACTAAGCCGGGGTTTTGATCTGCTATGAGGCCAAGTGCATACTGCTGCTTCATAAGTTGAGGCATCATGGTGCTATATTTTTCTTTCTCTACCATTGTAGCACCAAACTTTGTACGAATTTTTAAAAATAGCCTATCAATTGGTTTAGATTGTATTTTTTTATAAACTGCACACCAAGGAATAGTTAGCGATTTTGAAATGGCTAAACTAGCATACTCCCAATTCATTTGATGGCCACTGTGAAATTGTATATTATATCCAGCATCAACTAATTTTTTGGCATCATCAAAATTTATGGTAGCTCTTTTTGAAAATGATTGTTTTGAAATGCTGAGTAATTTTATAGTTTCAATAAAAGTATCAGTAAGGTTAATGTAAAACTGTTTTTGTATTTGCTTTTGTTCCTCCTTATTTTTTTCAGGAAAAGCTGTTTCAATGTTTTGTGCAACAATTTTTTTGCGATAGCCAATAATATAATACGATACAAAAAATGCAATATCGCTAAGCCTATATAAAATAAAAAATGGCAACAATGATATTACATACAATATGCCGTAAATGAGGTAATACATGAGGTAAAAATAATAAAAAAAGCAGTTTAAGTATTAGTAATATAGAATTGGTATTTTTTATAGCTGCGTTAATTAATGTATTTATATACAGCATAATTTTACAAAATAGTATTTTGTAAAATAGGTTGTTTATACAAATAATCTGTATTGTAATGCAAGCCCCTACTCTCTTTACGCAATTCAGCACTTTTTATAATGAGGTAAGATACAGTAATCATATTTCTAAGCTCACACAATTGTGGCGATACTTCTGTTTGCTCATACAAACGTTCAGTTTCTTCGTGCAATAAATCTATACGGCGGCTAGCTCTTTGTAGCCTTTCGTTATTACGTACTATGCCTACATAATCACTCATTAGTAACTTAAGTTCTTTTAGGCTTTGTGTAATTAAAATCATTTCTTTTGGTGCAGTGGTACCTGCTGTATTCCAATCTGGGAAATTTCCCAACAAAACCGACTTACCATCAGGAGCTGTAATTACATCATCATTTTGTGTAGATGGATGTAAAGATTGTATTGTATTTACATAAGCCCTGTGAGCAAAAACCATTGCCTCTAAAAGGGAGTTACTAGCCAAGCGGTTAGCACCATGCAAGCCGGTACTGGCACACTCTCCGGCGGCATATAAATTTTTTATTGATGTGTGTGCATGCTCATCAGTTTTTACCCCACCACAACTATAATGTGCCGCTGGCGATACTGGTATCATATCCTTGGCCACATCTATTCCTATGCTCAAACACTTGGCATATATGTTTGGGAAATGTTCTTTAAAATTGGCTTGATCCATGTGTTTGCAATCTAAATACACATACTCTGTACCATTTATTTTCATTTCATTATCTATTGCCCTAGCTACAATATCTCTAGGAGCAAGATCCTTACGTTCATCATATTTATGCATAAAAGCTTCGCCATTTGCATTTCGTAAAATACCACCATCGCCTCTAACTGCCTCAGTTATTAAAAAACTATGGCCTCTTACACCTGCCTCATATAAAGCTGTTGGATGAAACTGTATAAATTCTATATTTTCTATACGCCCTTTTGCTCTATAAACCATGGCCACACCATCACCGGTGGCTATAGCAGGGTTTGTGGTACTCCGATACACTTGCCCATTACCTCCGGTTGCAAGCATAGTAATATTTGTAGTTATTTTCTCAATTTTATTTGTTGTAAGGTTTAACACATATACTCCAAAGCATTGTATATCAGGCGTACTTTTGGTTACTAAATATCCTAAATGATGTTGGGTTATAATATCAAGTACAAAACAATGACTTATTAACTCAATATTGGGACATCTTTTTATAGCTTCAAGCAGTGCCCTTTCCATTTCTTTACCTGTAACATCTTTATGATGCAAAATTCTATTTTCACTATGTCCGCCTTCTTTACCTAATTTAAAATCGCCGTCAGGCTCTTTATCAAATTGAGCACCCCATGCTATTAATTCATTTATTCTATCCACACCTTCTTTTACTACAACTTCTACAATATGAGGGTTGCAAAGCCCATCACCAGCTATTAAAGTATCTTCAATATGTTTTGCAAAACTATCGTGGCTAAAATCTGTAACGCCAGCAATGCCGCCCTGGGCATACTTTGTATTAGTTTCATCACTTTGTGTTTTGGTAAGTATGGTTACCTGTTGGTTTGGTAAATGCTGAGCTACTTTTAAGGCATACGTAAGCCCTGCAATGCCTGAACCTATAACTAATATATTTGTATGCATCTATGTTATTTAATTTAAAGGTACAGCACAAATGCTGGTTTAAAGCTGCTGCAATATTTGTTTTTTGTTGGTTTAAAAAAAGGAATTACAATCTAAAATTTTACAATTTGCTTTTTACTCTGCCTGGGTTATTGGCTATAAAACTTTTCCAATCTTTACTAGCATTTGCTGAGGCTAATAAAACATTACTCTGTTGAAAATGATGACAAACTGCCACCGCCAAAGCATCAGATGCATCAAAGGTTTTAGGGTCATCATCAAACCTTAAAATACTTTGCAGCATTTTTAAAACTTGTTGCTTATCTGCATTACCATTACCTGTAATAGATTGTTTTACTTTTTTGGGAGAATACTCTGAGACAGGCAAGCCTGCTTGCATAGCTGCAGCTATGGCAACACCTTGTGCCCTACCTAGCTTTAGCATACTTTGAACATTTTTACCAAAAAAAGGTGCTTCAATAGCAAAACAAGTTGCTTTATGCTGGCTTATAATTTCAGCAACTGTATTGTGTATTAGTTCTAACTTTTGGTATGCATCAGTTTTAGCTGGCAATCGTAGCACACCCATTTTAAGTAATGTAACTGTATGACCGGTAACTTTTATTAGCCCAAACCCCATAACTACAGTACCGGGATCAATTCCTAAAATTATTTTTGTTGTGTTTTGCAATACGGAGGCTATTTTTACCAAAATTTTTAATCTGCACAAAAGTATCAAAATATTACTCAACTGGTTTTTAGGGCCATTAATATTTATTATTTTAAGTTATAGTTTATACAATCAAATAATAACAAAGCCTGATTTACCTAACCGTTGGTTACAAATAAAACAAAGTTTTACCATGCCAGGTTTTTGGATAGCCTGTTTGTTAATGCCTATAAATTGGGGCTTTGAAGCAAAAAAATGGCAACTTTTATTAAAACCATTACAATATATTTCATTATTTACAGCATTTAAAAGTGTACTTGCAGGTTGCAGTATTACCATGCTTACGCCAAACCGTATTGGAGAGTATGGCGGCCGTATATTGTATGTAGATGAAGATAAAAGGCTTGATGCTATACCACTAACTATTTTAGGAAGTATTAGCCAATTATTTATTACCCTAATAATGGGTATTACTGGCATAATTTTATTAAAAAATAGTGGCCATACTCAGCAAATTTTTAGTTTTTTACCAGCATATTCTATTAATGTTTTATTAGGTATAAGTATTGTTGCTGCTACTTTTTTATTGCTATTGTATAGCCGAGTTGGTATTATAGTAAAATGGATGGGTACTTTTAAAGCGTTGCAAAAAGTGGTATCTCACGTAATATTGTTAAACTCATTTTCACGTAAACAATTGTTAAACATTATAATTTTATCTTTTTTACGATACATGGTATTTATTTTGCAATACGTGCTGCTGCTAAAGGTAATGCAGGTAAATATTGATTTGGCAACCATGGCAATTTTGGTTTCGGTTTTTTATATAATTATGGCTATGGCCCCAACAATTGGTTTTACAGAGTTACCAATAAGAGCATCAATAAGTGTACAGGTTTTTCAATTGTACAGTAACAACACATTAGGTATACAAGCAGGTGCGTTGGGCATTTGGGGTATTAATTTGGTGTTGCCGGCTATTATTGGAAGCTTATTAATTATAGGACTAAAAATATTAAAAGATAAATGATGAATTTTACTAAACGATTTTTATTTGCAGCACTATTGGTTTTTGTAACTCAAGCCAATGCACAAAAAGGTGCTTTTTGTGGTATAAAAAATACTGCATTTGTTGCCGGAGAAAAAGTAACTATGAAAGTATTTTACAATGCAGCTGGTGCTTACATTGGAGCTGGTGAAGCTACATTTACAACCGCTATTGAACGCTTAAATGGCAAAGCAGTTTATCACTGTATTGGAGAAGGAAAAACGTTTCCATTTTTTGATAAGTTTTTTAAAGTGAGAGATAGATATGAAAGCTATATAGATACGGCTACCATGAGCCCTATTAAATTTTTACGCAATGTAGAAGAAGGAAAAACAAAAATATATAATAACGTAACCTTTAACCAAACTGCTAACACAGCCGTAAGCACAAATGGGGTATTCAAAATTAGCGATTGTATGCAGGATGTGGTAAGCTCCATGTATTATGCCCGTAATATAAATTGGAATAAATATAAAGTTGGAGACAAAATACCTTTTGATATGTTTTTGGATGATGAAGTTTACCATTTATACATTAGGTATTTAGGTAAAGAAAAAATAAAAACTCAGTATGGAAGATTTAATGCTATTAAATTTAAGCCATTGCTTATAAAAGGAACCATATTTGATGGTGGCGAAAAACTTACTGCCTGGGTTAGTGACGACCCCAATCACTTAATATTAAGAGTAGAAAGCCCAATATCAGTTGGTAATGTAAAAATAGATATGATGGGCTACTCAGGCTTAAGATACCCATTAACATCATTAATAAATTTTAGATAAACTTAATATTAAATTATAAAAAAAATCCTACAACTTTCATTGTAGGATTTTTTAAGTGTAATTTTTTATTGAACTACAGCAAAGCTACTTCTACCCCCACCGCTTGCAAACGTAGCGTTCATACGGGTTTTTTGACCAGCACTAAACATATACATACACAAATCGTCTGAATAATCCATATAATTCATTGTCATCATAATAGGTGTACCAGAGCAGCTGCTTCTTGCACCAGAAGCTGGGCAACCATAGTTAGCATCAGTATGCAATGGAGTATCGCTTACTAAATCGTTACCACATTGAGCATCGCCCCAAATGTGACGCAAGTTTAACCAATGGCCAACTTCGTGTGTTGCTGTTCTACCCTTATTGTAAGGAGCACCTGCAGTAGTTACACCAAAAGCGTTGTTATCCATAACTACACCATCAGTTGCACTGCTACCGCCAGGAAATTGAGCATAGCCTAAGATACCGCCGCCCATATTACAGCTCCACATATTTAATTTTGTTGTAGGGCTTGTTGGGCTAATACCACCCCCACTAGTTTTTTTCATAGCATCATTAGTTGTCCAACTGGTTTTAGTTGTGCTTTTACGAATTATTTGATCAAGCACAAAACGAATACCTACATCTCCACTTCTTACAGTTGTAAAAGTTGATGGCACTTTATTATAATCTGAATTTGTAGCTGAATAATCAGCATTTAGCACATCAATTTGTGATTGAATTTGTGCTTGAGAAATGTTTTCAGCAACAGTTCTGTATAATACATTAACTACAACTGGGATGATAATTTGGCCTGTAGCAGCAGATCTATACGACTCAGGATTTGCTTCATAATTTCTTGTAAATTCTTCTAATGCTTGCATTCGTGCTGCTAGAGTTGGATCAGCTTTTAATTGAGCTTCCAACACATCTTGCGATGCACAAGTACGACGTAAAACTGGAGCTTCTGAATTGGCAGACAAAGCATCATTTTGATCGGTAACAGATGTTTTTGTACAGCTTGCCGCTAGGATAGCGCAGCAAGTAAATAACCCGAGAATTTTTTTCATATATAAATTGATTTTTAGTTAGGTGGAAGTTAAAACTTTTATAAAACAATAAAAAAAATGGAGTAAAATATTTATGCAACAGCATTGCAATTTTTTTAATTAAAAAACCCTTACTTAAAATAAGTAAGGGGCAAGCTGTAAGTGTTGGTAAACACTTGGTACTGTTTTATAAAAATATAAAACAGTACCATTTCAAAAATTATAAATATTACTTTTTAACGACAAAGTATAATCAACATTAGCTGCTTTGGTAAATAAATAAATAAACAGTTTATTATATTGTACAAATTTGCTTAACCGCTTAATACACTTAAATTGCAGCAATTTTTAATAGAATGATTACTATTTGTAAAAAAGAAATAAATAAATTTTTTAGCACATTAACGGGTTACATGGCTATTGTGCTTTTTATGTTAGTGTGTGGTACTTATTTATTTGTATTACCGAGCAGTAGTATTTTAGATAATAATTATGCTACCCTACAACCTTTTTTTGATTTAGCACCTTGGGTATTACTTTTTTTAATACCAGCAATTACCATGCATAGTTTTGCTGATGAATATAAAGCTGGCACATTTGAAATTTTACAAACAAGGCCACTAACTACTAAACAAATTATTGCTGGCAAATACTTAGCAATATTGGTTATTATTATTATTGTAGTAATACCAACAATCATTTACTTTTTTTGTATTAAGTTTTTAAGTGCAAATAATAATATTGATGCTGGTGCAATAACTGCTAGCTACCTGGGTTTAATATTTTTAGCCGCCGTATTTGCAGCAATAAGCTTATGCTGTAGTGCATTTACAAGTAATGCTGTAGTGGCTTTTTTAATAAGCAGTTTTATGTGTTTGTGTTTATATTTTGGGTTTAATGCTATTAGCCAAATTACAATTTTTAAAGGCAATGCAGATTACTTTATTGAAATGTTTGGTATAGATTTTCATTACAATAGTATTAGCCGGGGCGTTATTGATACCAGAGATGTATGTTATTTTTTGAGCATCATATTTTTATCATTATTAATTACTTACAAAAAAATTAGTTTACAATAATGATTTACAAAAAAGTAGTTCATAAGTTTTGGTTGCCTATTGCACTTATACTTTTAATTTGTATCAATTGGCTAGCATCTACATTTCATAACCGTATAGATGTAACTGCTGAGCAAAGATTTACCCTGAGCAAAGCAACAAAATCATTATTAAAAAAAGTAAATGAACCGCTTACATTTAAAGTATTTTTAAATGATGCCAATTTACCATCTGGTTTTAAACAACTTGCTGCAAGCACAAAAGATGTGTTACAGGAGTTTAAAGAAAACTCCAATAATAATATACAGTTTGAATTTATAAGTGCAGATGAGCAATTACCTAATAACATTGCATATGCCGACACCCTAGCTAGCAGTGGTTTATACCCAATAAATTTAACGAGCCAGTTAAAAAATAGCCAACAACAACAATACGTTTACCCTTTTGCAGTGTTGCAAAACCAACAAAAATTAATATCAATAGAACTATATATAGGCAAAACCCCTTTAATAAATTTTACTGATGTAAACAGTGCCGAGGCATTACTTGAGTATAAACTCATAGAAGCCATTGCCAAAATTACCCAAACAAAAAAACCTACCATTGGATATGCTTTAGGAAATGGTGAGCCAGATTTAGGAAGGTATAATACCTACGATTTGGTAGAAAATGTATTAAAACCAGACTACAATTTATTTACCCTTAACCTTAACCAAAATACATTTTTACCAACTGAATTTAAAGCCTTAATAATTGTAAAACCTACCACAGGCTTTACTGATATGCAAAAACTACAGCTTGACCAATATGTGATGCAGGGAGGCAAATTGCTTTTATTTATAGATAGGTTAAATGCTGAAATGGATAGCCTACAAATAAAAAATGAAGTAACTGCATTTGATAGAGATTTAAAAATAAATGATTTGTTATTTAATTACGGGGCAAGGATAAATGCCGATTTAGTAATGGATTTACAATGTGATTATTTACCGTTTGATGTGAATGGTAATGGCCAATTTGAATTGTTACCTTGGAATTATTTTCCGGTAATGACTTCATCAAACTCACACCCTATAAACAAAGGCCTTGGTTTTGTTGTAGGCAGGTTTGTAAACTCTATAGATACTGTGGAGGCGGAAGGAATATCAAAAACAGTTTTACTATCCTCATCTATAAATGCACGTACAATAGGCTCACCGGCAATAATAAGTGGTGCACAAAATGTAAATGCCCCTGAAAATGAAGCTTATAATAAACCTAACATTAGTACTGCTGTGCTTTTGGAAGGCAAATTTAAATCAATGTTTACCAACAGGCTAAGTACAGCTATGGAAGATAGTTTAACAAAAAATAACAGGAATTTTTTCACTGCATGTGGTTCATCAAATAAAATTATTTTAGTTGCTGATGGCGATCTTGTATTAAACTCAGTTGTAAAAGCAAACCCAATAGAAATGGGAATGAATAGTTACACCTATGGTACTCAAAGGGAGTTTCCGTTTGCAAACAAAGCTTTTTTACAAAATTGCCTTAGCTATTTAATAAATGATAATGATTTAGACGAAGCTAAAGCTAAAGATTATGTGGTAAGACTACTAGATGCTAAAAAGGTAGAGAACCAAAAAACATTTTGGCAAATTATAAATATTATTGTTCCAATTGTAATTGTACTTTTAATTGCACTAATATACCAGTGGTTACGTAAACGGAGCTACACAATACAAAATGGATAAACATCAAATCATATACGTAGTTTTTATAGTGGCAATAATTTTTGCACTAATTTTTGACTTAGGTTTATTAAGTAAAAAAAATCAAAAAATTGGACTAAAAACAGCATTAATTCAAACTTGTTTTTGGGTAACCTTATCATTTGCCTTTTGTGGTTTTATTTGGTGGCAAAATGAAGATGGTATGGGAAAGGTAGATGCCATTTCCTATATTTCCGCTTATTTATTAGAGTGGTCTTTAAGCATTGATAATATTTTTGTTTTTATTATTATATTCTCATTTTTTAAGGTTAAAGAATCCAATTATGCCCGAGTACTTTTACTGGGTATTTTAATGGCTATAGTTTTTAGAATAATATTTATTGCATTAGGCAGTGAGCTTGTAGCTAGGTTTGATTGGATTATGTATATTTTTGGATTTTTCTTAATTTTTACTGGCATAAAAATGTTTAGTAGTAATGAAGATGATGATTTTAACCCTGAAACGAATTGGGCATATAAGTTGTTAAAAAAAATGATGCCTACTACAACTGATGAGCCAAATGGTAATTTTATAATTACTAAAAATGGTAAGAAATATTTTACCACACTGGCTATGGTAGTGGTTATGCTAGGTTTAATAGATATAGTATTTGCTATAGACTCTATACCTGCAGTTTTCTCAGTTATACCAAATCCTGAAAAAAAAATGCTTATATATTCATCAAACATATTTGCAGTTTTAGGGCTTAGAAGTTTATTTTTTTTACTACGAGGTGCAGCAACTAAGTTTGATTATTTGCAAGAAGGTATTGCCATAGTTTTATTATTTATTGGAGCAAAAATGTTATTGCCTGCACTTTCACTAGTAGGCATACAAAAGGAATATTTACATTTACCTGAGTGGGTATCTTTAGCAGTAATTATTTTTTGTATTGCAGGCTCAATTGTATTTAGTATATACTATAAAAAAGAGGGCAGCATAGAAGATGATAATAGCTAAAAATATAATTAGCTTCTAAAAAGGTAACAACATATTATCTGCTATTAGAAAAATACAAAACGTATGAAAATTAATATTTTTTGGTGCAGAAGAGATTTAAGAATAGAAGATAATGCTGCATTATATTATGCCCTAAAAAGCAACTTGCCAGTACTACCTGTTTTTATTTTTGATAAAGAAATTTTAGATAAATTAGAAAACGAGGCAGACAACAGGGTGAATTTTATACAGCAAACCTTAGAGAGTTTACAAACAAAATTAATTGAGCTAGGATCTACTTTTAAGGTAATGCATGAAAGCCCATTACAAGCATTTGAGCAATTAATAAAAGAATACAGTATTGCTGGAGTATATACCAATACTGATTATGAGCCATACGCTATTGCAAGAGATGAGGCTATAAAAAGTTTACTAGAAAAAAATGATATAACATTTAACCAATACAAAGACCACGTAGTTTTACACAAGGATGAAGTTTTGAAAGACGATGGAAAACCATATACCGTATTTACTCCATATAGCAGAAAGTGGAAAGCTACCCTAACTCCTTATCATTTAAAAAGCTACCCAACTGAAAAATATTTCAGCAATTTTTTCAAAACAAAACCAGTACCAATACCCACATTAAATCAAATAGGTTTTAAAGAAAATGAGCAACCCTTTCCAAGTAAAACAGTAGAAGCCGCTTTGGTAAAAGAATATTATGACAAAAGAAATTTTCCATCGGTAAAAGGAACTTCACACTTGGGCTTACACTTAAGGTTTGGCACCATTAGCATTCGTAAATTGGCAACGTATGCAAGCCCTAAATCTGAAACATTTTTAAACGAATTAATTTGGAGAGATTTTTATCAAGCTATACTTTGGCATTATCCACAAGTTGGTTTAGGTAAGGCATTTAAACCTGCATACGATAACATACAATGGCTTAACCATGAGGAAGAATTTAAAGCATGGTGTACTGGCCAAACTGGCTACCCCATTGTAGATGCAGGCATGAGAGAATTAAATACTACTGGCTTTATGCATAATAGGGTACGAATGATTGTAGCTTCATTTTTATGCAAACACTTATTAATAGATTGGAGATTGGGTGAAGCCTATTTTGCTGAAAAATTATTAGATTTTGATTTAGCTGCAAACAATGGTGGCTGGCAATGGGCAGCAGGTAGTGGTTGCGATGCAGCTCCATATTTTAGAATTTTTAATCCTTACTTACAAACAAAAAAATTTGATGCAAACTTTATATACATACGTAAATGGGTGCCAGAGTTTGAAGGTTTTAGCTATCCAAAACCAATAGTTGAACATACTTTTGCAAGAGATAGATGTTTAAAAGCATACAAAGAAGCCCTAAGCTAAAAAAGATTTTATTAAAAATTTGTATGAAAGATGTTGTAGCCAAATTAAAATTTAAAAGTGATGAAGTTGTGGTAATTAATGCCCCAAAAGTACTAGTTGAAGAATTTAAATTTTTAGGATATTCTACAACATTGAAACATAAAATACAAAGTAAGAACACGTTAATTTTTATACAAAACGAGCAAGAATTTATAAATTTTTTACAAACAAAAATTAAACATATAGAAACGGATAGTGTGTTGTGGTTTGCATACCCAAAAGGGAGTTCAAAAATAAAAACAGACATAAATAGAGATACAATTAGAATAATTTGAGAACGTTATAATATAACCACTGTAACTGCAGTATCAATAAATGATACATGGAGTGCACTACGTTTTAGGCCAATAGATAGGGTGGGAAAATAGTGTTCATCGATTAATATTGGCACTAATTTCAAGTAATTTATCTACTGCATTTCTACCAACTTCACCCAATTGCAAAGAGTATTTATTTACATATAAATCAATGTGCTGCCTCATTACTTCCTCACTCATTTCCTGAGCATGCTGGCGTATATAATCATTTAAATTTGGATAATTACTGAATGCAAAATCAATACTTTTTTTAATTAGTTCATCTACATCTAGCTGTACATTTAAAGGCAAATTACTTTTTACTACTATACCACCTAAAGGTATTGGGCAACTGGTTTCCTCTTCCCAAAAATCACCTAAATCTTTTATTTTTAATAAGCCTTTATCAGCATAAGTAAATCTGTTTTCGTGAATAATTACTCCAAGTCCTTTTCCTTGTAAAACAAAATTTTCAATTTCGTCATACCTAATAAAAGTTTTATTTTTTGCATTTGGATAAGCCATGCTAAATAATAAATGAGCAGTAGTATTTACACCTGGTATAGCAATTGTTTGAGCTTCAATATTTTCTTGTTGGTTAGTAGTTTTTGCAATTAACAATGGCCCAACCCCAGTACCTAAAGCACTACCACTATTTAATAAAGTGTAAGTATGTAAAACTAAAGGCAACACTGCATAACTTAATTTTGTTATTGGCAATTTACCTTCAATAGCCCATTGGTTAAGAGTTTGCACATCTTCTAAAATTGGCTCAAACGTATACTCTCCAGCATCAATTTTGTTATTAACTAAAGCATCAAAAATAAAAGTATCGTTTGGGCAAGGAGAAAAACCTATTTGTAAATGCATACTATTTTATGTGGTATTTGATGATAAAAAAAATTAAAATCTTGTTCGGGTTGATATTAAAAGTTTTTTTGAGTATTTACCCAATCTGTAAGGCATTAACAATACTTTGTAAATTTTCATTTAGGCCAACAATAGATTCTTTCATTTTCCAATTTGTTTTTATTCTTTCACCTACAAAATTGCTTATACTTCTTACTTGTAAAAACGGAACATTTTCTTGTATACAAACATAATGTAATGCTGCACCTTCCATAGTTTCTACATCAGGATTAAATTTTTTAGTTAATACTTGAGTTTGCTGTATATTATCAGTTATTGTATTTATTGTTATACCTTTTACTGAGGGCAAATTAATTGTATGTATCGTTTCATTCAATAACCATCCATTAGTGTAAGGCAATAAATTGTTATCCATAAATCCTTTTTCGATAAGCGTAAAAAATTGACCATATTCTTGTATGCCAATATCAGCAAAAACATCTTGCTGTACCAAAACTGTTTGCCCAGGTTGATGTATATTATTGAATGTACCAGCAATGCCAGCCTGTATTACAAAATCATACTTGTTATGCTGCAAAGCCTTTGTGAGTGCATATATACAAGCTGGTGCACCAACACCTGTAATAAGCAAATTTGCTGTTGGGTTGTTTGCAATAAAGGGTGCTATTTCAAAAGTTGTTGCAGAAACCACTAAAATTTTCATGTAGCAAAGTTAATCGGTAGTTTTTACTTTGTTGTGATTAGCAATTACCTTTGCAAAACATTATAATTTTTACATGGTTTACATTACAAGGATAGAACATTTTAACGCAGCACACAAGCTATTTAACCCACAGTGGAGTAAAGAAAAAAATGAAGATGTATTTGGCAAATGTGCTAATGAAAATTGGCATGGCCACAACTTTAATTTACACGTTACTGTAAAAGGTGTACCAAGTTCCGATACTGGATTTGTATTTGACGCTAAAAAACTAAGCATAATTATTAAAGAATATGTAACTGATTTATTAGATCATAAAAACTTAAATGTAGAAGTTGCTTTTTTGAAAGATAAAATTTGTAGTATTGAAAATTTGGTAATTGGTATTTGGAACCAACTTGCACCACAAATGCCTGCTGATGTTGCCTTACACAGATTAAAATTATACGAAACAGATAAAATATATGTGGAGTATTTTGGATAATCAAAGCCCCCCTGCCCCCCGAAAGAGGGTCCTGACGCTAAAATTAAGTTGAGAATT
>JANMAV010000118.1:0-6678 GCA_031360055.1 Ferruginibacter sp. | reverse complement strand
TAAAAATTTATTTTATTAATCATGTCAATATAATTTATCATTACTTTTTATTTTAGTAAACCTTAGTAGTAAATAATTTTTTAATTCATTATCATTACAATAAACCATACAATTATTCGTTAACAGAAAAGAAATATTGCATTTATATATAAAAATTAGATTGCTTGCATATTTTAAAAAATCATTTTCTAAAAATTAGAACCTAAATAAATGAAAAAATTTTTATTAATTGATGACCACGTTGTAGTAAGATCTGGCATAAAAATGTTATTGGCAGACATTTATAAAGATGCACAAATTGAAGAAGCAGTAAATGGTACTACAGCTAAAAATATTTTAAAGACTAATAATTTTGATTTAGTATTACTTGATATACAAATGCCCGATACTGATACTTTTGCTTTAATGGAGCATATAAAACTAAATTTCCCAAGTTTAAAAGTTTTAGTATTTTCTATGAGCCCAGAAAATATTTATGCAATACGTTTTATACGTGCAGGTGCAAAAGGTTTTATTAATAAAGATGCTCCTTTAACTGAGCTTAAACTGGCAATAGAGCAAGTGCTTAATGGCAAAAAATATATGAGTGATGAATTGCTCAGTATTTTAGCAGATGGTAATAATATTAATACAATCAGCAACCCTTTTTCAAAACTATCAGCACGTGAGTTTGAAATTGTTTCCCTCCTATTACACGGTAAAACCATTAGTAAAATAGCTGAAGATTTAAAGCTTGGCATATCTACTGTGGGTACACATAAAGGCAGAATTTTTACAAAATTACATGTTACCAATTTACTAGAGCTAAAAGAATTATCTACAACACACCATGTATAATTTTTAATAATAAAATAAAAAACTGTATTATTTTCACCAAATAATGCAGCAATTACCTCCACATTTACGAACCATAAACGTAACAAGATACGTTACTCCATTACGAGAAGGTGGCTCACTGCCGGCTATTACCGAAGGTGATGATGGCTTTTTGTATGCCCTAAAATTTAGAGGAGCTGGCCAAGGCCCAAAAGCTTTAATTGCAGAATTAATTGGTGGGCAAATTGCAAAATACCTTGGCTTAAAAATACCAGAGCTTGTATTTGCCAATGTAGATGAAGCCTTTGGCCGTACCGAAGGCGATGAAGAAATACAAGATTTACTTAGAGCTAGTGAAGGCTTAAACCTAGCACTGCACTACTTATCAGGGGCCATTACTTTTGACCCTGCTGTTACCACTGTAGATGCTACCTTGGCATCTAAAATTGTATGGCTAGATTGTTTGCTTACCAATGTAGATAGAACTGCCCGAAATACAAATATGCTTATTTGGCAAAATGAACTGTGGTTAATAGATCATGGGGCGGCACTGTATTTTCACCACAGTTGGGATGATTATTTACAAAAAGCTACTCAGCCATTTGGCTTAATTAAAGATCATGTATTGCTAGCTCATGCAACTGAGCTGAAAAATATTGATAAAGAATTTTCAACTATACTTAACCCAAAAGTTATTGATGCAATTGTAGCTCAAATACCAAATGCCTGGCTATTGCATGATGCTCCATTTACAACAACTGAGGAGCATAGAAATGCTTATGGCCAATTTTTAAAAAACCGAGTATTACAATCAACCATATTTACCAACCAAGCCATACATGCAAGAGCTACAATTATATGAGTATGCCATAATACGTATTGTGCCTCGGGTAGAAAGAGAAGAATTTCTAAACGTTGGCGTAGTTTTATATTGCAATAAACAAAAATTATTGTTGGTTAAGTATTATATAAACCCTCATAAATTTACAGCGGCTTTCCCTACGCTACAAATTGCAGAAGTACAAAGTTATTTAGCAGCATTTGAGCAAATTTGCAACGGTACCAACATGGCAACTCCCATAAGCCAACTGCCTGCTGCTGCAAGGTTTAGGTGGCTAAGTGCAACCCGTAGTACCATAATACAAACAAGCAAAGTGCACCCTGGCTTTTGTGTAAACCCACAACTAACTTTACAAAAATTAATGGCCGAGATGGTATTGTAAAGGAGTAGTTGTACGTTTTACAGTAAAATTTTGTGATACAAATGTTACCTATAAATTTCTATTTCTACTACTGCTAGTCGTACCTTTATTGTATACATTATACATGATTAGCAATACAATAAAGTTTAATAACAGTACAATTGAGTACAGCACTACAGGTGCAGGTAAAGCAATAGTTTTTATACATGGTTTTGCTGAAGACAATACCATTTGGCAGCATCAAATAACCCATTTACAAAACCAATTTCAACTTATATTACCAAACTTACCGGGTGCAGGTGCATCGGCTATATTAAAGCAAAACAAAGTACAAATAAATGATTATGCTGCCATAATTAATGCCATTTTAATACAATTGCAGATTGATGAAGCTATTATAGTTGGGCATAGTTTAGGGGGTTATGTGGCATTAGCTTTTGCAGAGTTATACCCTACAAAAATTACTGCACTGGGTTTAATACATAGTACTAGCTATGGGGATAGTGAAGAAAAAAAGGCAACCCGAAAAAAATCAATGGAGTTTATAACAGAGCATGGCAGTGCAGCATTTGTAAAAACTATTTATGAAAATTTGTTTTTTGAGGCCATAAAGCATAAAAAAGATATTGATAACTTAGTTGAAAAAGGAAGTAAATTTTCTCCAGATGCACTGGTGCAGTATTACAATGCTATGATAAACAGGGCAAGTAGAACTAATGTATTACAGTCTTTTACAAAACCGGTACTATTTATAATTGGCCAACATGATAAGGTAATACCCTTTACCGAAAGCTTAGCACAAACTCACATGCCTGCACTTGCGTACATACACATATTACGTAGTAGTGGCCACATGGGCATGTTGGAGGAAATTGAGTTGCTAAATACCTACCTTTTCAATTTTTTTGAGCACAATAAACCATAAGGCAAATACAGCAGTTTTGCTTAACTTAGTATCTTTCTATTATAATGAAAAGATTTGTACTTATATTTTTATTATTAAGTTGCCTACATGTTGCAAATGCTAAACATATAACTGGTGGCGAAATAATATATGATTACAAAAGTATAGGCAATGCTCCCAACAGCATTATTTATACAGTAACCCTTCGCTTATTTAGAGACAACTCTGACCCTACCGGTGCAGCAATGCCTCCTTCAGTTTCACTCGGTATTTTTAACAATGATAATAATATGTTGGTTAATGGGTACCAAAACATATCTCTAAATCAAAATAATCCTGTTGGTGTAGTGGCATCTCCACCATGCCTAACAAATGCACCTATGTTTGATTACTCCATAGGCACTTATATCTTTGATATTGAACTTCCAATAAATAGTAAAGGATATACTATAACCTATCAAACTTGTTGTAGAGTTGCAGGCATATCAAATATTGGTGGTGCCCCAAGTGTTGGTGCAACATATGTAGGTACAGTGCCTGGTGCTGCTACTTTACCTTCTAACCAAATAAATAGCAGCCCTAGGTTTCAAACTGGTATATCAATTATTTGTAAAAACAAACAATTTATATTGGATTTTAGTTCAATTGACCCCGATGGAGATTCTCTTGTTTACGATTTTATTGATGCCTACAATGGTGGTGAAGCTACCAATGCTGGGTACTCAACTCCTGAGCCACCACCGTATGGCCCCGTCCCTTATTCATCTCCTTATTCTGGGTTTCAGCCATTAGATGTAAATGCAACAATTAACCCACAAACTGGTATTATATCTGGCATAGCGCCAGATGCTGGTAAATATATCGTATCGGTAATTGTGTATGAATATAGAAATGGTTTACTTATAGAAAATCACAGAAAAGATTTTATTGTTACGGTAGCCCCTTGTGATTTTGCAAGCTCTGATTTAAAAACATCGTACACCAATTGCGATAATTTTGATTTTGTTTTTAATAACGAAAGTACTTCAGCCCTAAACCTAACATTTGATTGGGATTTTGGTGAGCCAGCCTCAGGCACCAATAACACATCTACACTTGAGAATCCGCCACACACTTATCTTGCCGCAGGCACTTATACCCTTACATTAATTGTAAATAAAGGTACTCCATGTGCTGATACTGCAACCAGCCAAGTAAGGGTTTACCCAGGGTTTAACCCAGCATTTGCACCTATACCTAATATGTGTAAAAATACACCTGTGCAATTTACTGATGCTACTACAGCCACTTATGGCCCGGCAGTTTTTTGGAGGTGGGATTTTGGGGTACAAAACTTATCTAATGATACCAGTCGTTTGCAAAACCCAACATACACATACACGGCTGCAGGTACTTATAATGCTGAATTTATTGTAGAAACCAGCAGAGGTTGCAGAGATACTCTGTACCCAGTGGTAACTATAGTTGATAAGCCAGAATTTTTTGTAACCAACGATACGCTAATTTGTACAATAGATACTTTACAGTTAAAGAGTAATGTAACTATGGGAACCGTAACATGGAGCCCAAATTATAACATAAATAGCACTAGCAGTTACAATCCTTTAGTAAGCCCAGATGTTAGTACAACTTATATTGCTATGTACAGCGATAATTTTGGTTGCTCAGCTATAGATAGTGTAAAAGTAAATGTTGTAAATGAGGTAACGTTATTAAAAGGTAATGATACAACCATTTGCCGAACAGATACTGCTCGGCTTACCTTAAATACGGATGCTATTTATTTTAACTGGACTCCATCTGCACAAATAATAGACCCTACAATAAAAAACCCTTTGGTATACCCAACAGATAGTATCAATACATTTTATGTAAAGGCCTCAATATCTAATAAATGTTTTAAAACAGATACCGTAATGGTAAAAACAGTTCCATACCCTGCAGTATCAATAATTGGCGATAATCCAATATGTTTTGGTAAATCATCTCAACTACTGGCAAGTGGTGGCAGTATATATACATGGACCCCAGCTACCTATCTCACTAGCACAACAATACCTAACCCAAAAGTTGTATTTCCTAGGCAAAGCATATCTTACACAGTAATGGTTAGAGATACTTTTGGATGCCCAAAACCAGTTACAAAAGTATTTGCCTTAAATGTTATAAAAATTATTGCAGATGCTGGCCCATCTGATACATCTGTAGTGCTTGACCAACCGTTACAACTTACAGCAACTGGTAGCACAAATTATTTATGGACACCAGATAGATGGTTAAGCAATGCTCAAATTTTTAACCCCATTGCTTTACCAAAATCTGACATTACATATACCGTACAAGTAAGTAACTCAATTGGCTGTGTAGCTACTGATACTATAAAAGTAAAAGTGTTTTTCTTACCGCCTGATTTATATGTACCCTCAGCATTTACCCCAAACAAAAATGGCACTAATGATGTATTTAGGCCAATAGCTTTAGGCATAAAAAAACTAGAAAAATTTAGTGTTTACAACCGTTGGGGAGAGCTAGTATTTACAACAAATATTATAGATAGTGGTTGGGATGGAAATTTTAAAGGAGAGCCACAACCAACTGGTACATTTGTGTGGCAGGCTACTGCAATAGATTATAAAAACAATAAAATATTTAGGAAAGGCAATGTTATTTTAATAAGATAATGAGTTTTACTTATTAAGATTTACTAAAATAAATTGGGCATTTCATATAAAGCCAAAATTTCAGCTGCACTCTAGTAATTTTTAAAATATACTTTAATTTTAATATTCTTTTATTTGTTATTGGGTTCATAATTTTTGCTCATTAATAAATTTTAACTGTAGCAACGTAACTTTACAGATCTAATCAATTAACAACCCCCAATTTTTTCACTTCAAAAAATTTTAATTTTTACTCATGCAAAAAACTGTTTTTATAACTGGAGCTACCTCAGGTATTGGCTTGGCTTGTGCTTTAAAATTTGCTACAAATAATTTTAATTTAATAATAACCGGTAGGCGTACAGATAAACTAGAAACAGTTAAGGTAGAATTAGAAAATAAATTTGGTATTACTGTTACTACGCTTTGCTTTGATGTACAACAGAAAGATGCAGTTTTTAATGCTATTACAAATTTACCAGCAACCCAAACTGTAGATATTTTAATAAATAATGCAGGTTTAGCTTTAGGCAGAGATGCATTTGATGAAGCTGATATAACAGATTGGGAAACCATGATTGCAACCAATGTAAATGGTTTATTGTATGTTACAAAAGCATTAATACCCCATTTAAAACATAGTAAAGGGCATATAATTAATTTAGGATCTATAGCTGGTAAAGAGGTATATGAAAATGGAAATGCATACTGTGCTAGTAAATTTGCTGTAGATGCTATAAGTAAGGCATTACGAATAGATTTATTGCAATATGGTATTAAAGTAACATCAATAAACCCAGGTGCAACTGAAACTGAATTTAGCATGGTTAGGTTTAAAGGTAACGAAACTAAAGCCTCAGCTGCCTATACTGGCTATACACCTCTACATGGCAATGATATTGCAGATACCATATTTTATTGCAGCAATTTACCTGCACATGTATGCATAAATGATTTAACCATAACTTGTACACAACAAGCAAACTCTACTACTTTTCATAAATCCTAGTCAGCAATAAATGATTTATTTATTGGCAAAACAATAACATTAAAATTATTCATATATTTTACTAAGATTATTTATTAGAATATTAAT
>JANMAV010000095.1:0-8525 GCA_031360055.1 Ferruginibacter sp. | reverse complement strand
TTAAGTTTTTAAAACCAAAACTTGTAAACAAAAGCCATTATTGTACAATTTGTTTCAATACAAAAGTAATTTTAGTTAAATAAAAAGTTGTTGACATATATCAATAAATTCATAAAACTCCATTTTTTATTATTACTTTATCTTTGCCGCTATGGCAGATAAAAAAAACATTCGTGATTTTGATTTAAACGGGCTTAAAGAATACTTTGAAACTATAGGCGATAAGCGGTTTAGAGCCATGCAAGCCTACGAATGGTTATGGAAAAAAAATGCAAGGAGTTTTGATGATATGACTAATTTATCGTTAGAAACTAGAGCAAAATTAGCTAAAGAGTTTACTTTACCAGCCATAACGGTAGATGCCACACAGCATAGCAATGATGGCACACTAAAAAGTAGGTTTAAAACTTTTGATGGTCATTTAATAGAAGGCGTTTTAATACCAACCGAAAAACGATTTACTGCCTGTGTAAGTAGCCAAGTGGGTTGTAGCCTTACTTGTGCCTTTTGTGCTACGGGTAAAATGGATAGAAAACGTAACCTAACCTTTGATGAAATTTACGACCAAGTTGCCCTACTTAACGAACAGTGCCAAGCCACCTACCAAAAAAACCTCAGCAACATTGTATATATGGGCATGGGTGAGCCCTTGCTTAATTATAAAAACGTACTAAAATCTATTGATAAAATTACCTCTGCCGAAAGTATGAATATGAGCCCCAATCGTATAACTGTATCTACCGCAGGGGTAAGTAAAATGATAAGGCAGTTGGGCGATGATGGGGTAAGGTTTAACCTTGCAGTATCGCTACATGCCCCTACTGATGGGCAACGTACAGAAATAATGCCTATAAATGAAAGTAATAATTTAAAAATATTAATTGAATCGTTGCAGTATTTTCATTTAAAAACTAAAAATGAAATTACACTAGAGTATATATTATTTAGCCACATAAACGACTCTATAGAAGATGCAGAAAACCTAGTAAAAATATACCGCCAAGTACCTACCCATTTAATAAATGTAATTGAATATAACCCCATAGCCGGTGTATCGTTTGTAAAGCCAGATGAGGAACGTACCAACGCTTTTACCGATTATTTAATTAAGCACAGAATAAATGTACGTGTACGTAGAAGTAGAGGAAAAGATATTGATGCTGCTTGTGGGCAATTGGCAAATAAGTAAGGGTAAATTGAGGGGTTGAGAGGTGGAAGTTGAAGGGTTGAAGAGGGGGGAAGTTGAAGGGTCGAAAAGTTTAGGGGTTTAGAGGTTTAGGAATTGAGGAGAAAAGTTCAAGGTTGAGGAGAGGAAGTTTAGGGGTTTAGAAGTTTAGGAGATTAGGAGGAAAGTTTAGGGTTGAGCTGAGAAAGTTGAAGGGTTGAGGGTGGTTTTGAATAGAAAATTGACAATAAAGAACAGTGTCTGTATAATGTACAGGTCTTGTTTTTTCTTAATTTCTATCTTGTGTATTTTAGATTGGTCAAAAAAATCTCTGCGTAAACATTATAAACTTTTTCCGCTGCGGTAAATAAAAAAAGCTTACAGCAGAATTAAATTCTTGCTCAAAAAATAAAATCCAGCATCAAAAATATATCTTTGGCATATTAAGTATGAAAAAACTACAGGTAGTAATTATTATAGTATTGATTTTATTAGCCGATCAGGCATTAAAAATTTACGTAAAAACACATTTTGAGTTAGAATCTGCCAAGCCAGTATTGGGCAGTTGGTTTCAGCTATATTTTGTTGAAAACCCAGGCATGGCCTATGGCTATAAGTTTGGTGGTAGCTGGGGTAAACTGATACTCACTGTTTTTAGAATGATAGCTGTACTAGTTGGTACTTGGTATATAGGTAGCATAGTTAAGAGAAAATATCACAGTGGCTTTATATTTTGTGCAGCTTTAATTTATGCTGGTGCTTTAGGCAACTTAATAGATAGCTGTCTGTATGGAATGATTTTTGATAAAGGAATGCTTTTTAACAAGCTAACTAATGACTATGTGGGTTATGGTGGCTTAGCGGTGTATTCTGCTAACGGGTATAGTAGTTTTTTACATGGTAATGTGGTAGATATGTTATCCTTCCATTTATTTGATGGCACATTTCCTACTTGGGTGCCGTATTGGGGTGGGCAAACATTTATGTTTTTTAGGCCAATTTTTAATATTGCAGATGCAGCTATAAGTATTGGCGTAATTAGCATATTTGTATTTCAAAAAAAGTTTTTTAAGCAGCATAATCAACATACAGAGCATCAATACATTGAAACCGAATCGTTAAATGATGATAAAAGTTTAATGTCTTAAAAAAAATCAAATTATACTGCATAAATTGCTTATAAATAGCATAAAAAACAAAAACAAACAAAACATGAAATTATTAAAACTGGCAATTTTATTTTTATTAGCAGGAGTAGTAGTTGCTTCTTGCCAAAAAGAATATAGTTACGAAAATGGTTTAGCATCAGGTACATTAAAGCAAGATAGTACTGGTGAGTGTATGCCGGCACTCGTAAACGGTACTTATAAAACTGATACAAGCCTTACAGCTGCTAATTATATTGATGTACAAGTAAGCATTGCTAACCCTGGTGCATATATCATAAAAACTGATACCGTAAATGGTTATAGCTTCAGTGCTAGTGGTGCAATAGCCAACCAAGGGTTAAATACAATTAGGCTACTTGGAAATGGTAAACCAATTGTAGCAGGTTTAAATGAGTTTGCTATAAAATTTGATAGCAGTATTTGCTATATTAATGTACCTGTAACCGGCAGTAGCACTCCAACAGTAAGACCTGCAGTGTATACTTTAGTAGGTTCTCCTAACACTTGTACAGGCGCTACACAAACAAATAATTATTACCAAGGTATACCTACTAGTAATGCAAATACAGTAAGTATAAAAGTAAATGTAGATACTGCTGGTAGTTACACCATTAGTACAGCTGCAGTAAATGGCGTAAGTTTTAGTGCTACGGGCACATTTACAGTGGGCACAAACCAAACGGTAATATTACAAGCAACCGGTACACCTACGGCAAGCGGTAGTTTTAGTTACCAATTTACAACTACAGCCCCAAATACAGTTAGCAACTGTGGTTTTAGCTTAACCGTACAAGCTGCCCCTACACCTGCTACATATACATTTAATTGTACAACGCCAACATTTACTGGTACTTACCAAGCTGGGCAACCTGCAAATGGTACTGTTACAATACAGGTAACCTCTACTGCTGGGGGCTCTTACGATATTACAAGCAATACCACCACTAATAATAACGGTGTTACTTTTAGCGGTGTTGGTGTTTTACAACCATCACCTAACCCACAAAATGTAGTGCTTACAGCAAGTGGTACAGCAGCTGCGGCTGGTACTTTTACCTATACACTTACTGGCACAGGTGTTACGGCAACTTGTAATTTTGATAGAATGTACACAGCAGTACAAACCAATGTATCTGACTCAATAAATGCACAAATTGCTGGTGTTTTTACAACTTTCAATTTAGGTGCTACTGCAGATACTAGTTCAATTAGTGGCGGAGGGTTTACAGCGTACACATTAGCTGTATTTGGCGATAGCACATCTGCAAATGGTGAATCAATTTATTTTGATATTACTAGACCAGGTAGTTATGCTGGAGTTGGAACATATACAGTAAACCAAGGTGCAGCAGGCGTTTTAGTAACCGCTGATTACACAACTGCTTCTGGTAATACATACTCTGCAGCAACTGATGGTAGTACTCAAACAAATCCTTTTACAATTATTATTGATGTAAAAACTGCTACTAGGTTAAAGGGTAGATTTTCAGGTAATGTAAAAGATGCATCTAATGCTGTAAAAACAATCACTAACGGAAAATTTGACGTTCCATTATAACTTATTTTAGAATATTATATAAGCTACCTTTTTGGTAGCTTTTTTTTTACATTTTTTGATGATATTTTTACGAAAGAAAAGTTGTTTGAAACTAAAAAAATATTTTTTGAATTTCAAATAAAATCAAAAATAAAATAATGATTATTATCATATTTAACTAGCTTTATAGTCATATTTTTAAACTACAACACATGAAATTAATTAAGGTATTGGTAATGTTTTTTATTGCAGGATCAATTTTTACATCTTGTCAAAAAGAGTTTACGCTAGATAATATTGTAGCAAGAGGTACACTAAAAAAAGATAGCACCAATGAATGTTTGCCATCTTTTGTAGCAGGCACCTACAAAACTGATACCCTATTAAAACCAGCTAACTATATTGATGTACAAGTAAACATAACTACTGCTGGCTCATACGTTATTAAAACAGATACTGTAAATGGGTATAGTTTTAGTGCAAGTGCCAATGTAGCTACATTAGGCTTAAACACCATTAGGTTATTGGGTAGCGGTAAGCCAATCGTATCTGGCCTTGATGAATTTAAAGTAAAATTTGATAGTAGTTTTTGTTATATAAATGTACCCGTTACAGGTAGCAGCACACCAACAGTAAGGCCAGCAGTTTATAGGCTAGTTGGTTCTCCAAATGCATGTGCTGGTGCTACGCAAACTAATAACTATTTTCAAACTATTGCCACAACAGTTGCAAATACAGTTAGTATAAAAGTAAACGTAGATACTGCTGGTAGTTTTAATATTAGTACTCCATTGGTAAATGGTGTATCATTTTCAAAGTCAGGTACATTAGCCGTTGGTGCAAATCAAACTATTGTATTACAAGCTATGGGCACTCCAATAGATAGTGGCAACATTCCTTACCCTTTGGTTACAACTAGCCCAAATGCAGTAAGTAATTGTGGCTTTACATTAATGGTGCAAGCTACACCACCGCCAGCTACATTTACTTTTAACTGTGGCTCCCCAACATTTACCGGTACCTACCAAGCTGGCCAAAGTACCAATGGTAATACAGTTACTATACAAGTTACTTCAATAAATGGTGGTTCTTACACAATAACTAGTAATACTACAGTGAATAATAATGGCGTATTTTTTAGCAATTCAGGATATTTAAACCCATCGCCAAACCCACAAAATGTGGTATTGTTTGCATCAAATAGTACTGCCGCTGCTGAAGGCACTTTTACATACACACTAACTGGTAGCGGTACAAGTTGCACATTTAACAGAGTATATACTGCAGCAGCACCAGTAGTTATGGATACTATTACTGCTAATATAAATGGTGTGTTTACTACATTCAACGAAAACTCAGGCTCTGGTTTAGATTCTACTACTTTACCAGGTTATACACTTTTGGTAATAGGGGGAGATAACGCACAAACAGGTACAAAGGGAATGTACTTTGGTATTGGTAATACTACGGGTGTTTTTACAGCAGGCACATACACGGTAAACCAAGGCCCACTAATAGTTGTAGCAGCACAATATACTGATGCCAATGCAGTTGATTATACTGCCTCAACAGATCCAACTTTTACCCCTCAAAATCCCTTTTTTAGCATTACCATTACAAGCATAAATGCTACACGAATAAGAGGGACTTTTACCGGCCCCGTAAAAGATAATAATGGTGCCGGCCCAGGTGTTGTAAACGTTACAAATGGTTTTTTTAGCGTAGCTAGATAATAATAAATATTTATTTTTGAAGCCGAGTGTAATAGCTCGGCTTTTTTAGTATAATTTATTTGAATGCTATTTTGCAAGTGTTACATTGCCTGTTCTTTTTAAAACACCCCAACCTTGCAACTCTCCTTTTAATGCTTTGCTAATTGATTTTATAAGTATGTAATACATCAGTTGCCTATACATTAATTGTTGTGGAAATAGCCATAATAATTTTTTATAACTTTCTCTCTGCCGCTGCCCTGCTTGGGTTTGCATATTTTTTAATGCCGTATTTTCAAAGCTAAATGCAATGGCTGCACCCAGCATAACTACAATAGTAAAAATAAAATAATATAGTACAATATGGCCTGTGCTTGCTGGTATAATACCAAATGCTGCTGCAATTAAACTTATTATTAAAATAAAATCTGCCAGTGGTGCTAAAAATGGTAATATTATTTGAAAAATAAGAATGTTGGGCATGGCAAACATGCCAAAATTTTTATACCTGGGGTTTAAAAATGCATCTCTGTGTTTCCAAAAACTTTGTAATACCCCAAAGCTCCATCTAAAACGTTGTTTTAAAAATTGAGTAAATGTTTCTGGTGCTTCGGTGTACGAAATTGCTTGCCTACAGTTTTTAATACTGTATCCTAATTTGTGTAAACGCATGGTAAGGTCGCAATCTTCAGCAAGCGTATCCATTGTAAATCCACCAGCTTGTATAACGGCTTCTTTTTTAAAAGCTCCAATAGCACCCGGTACTACTGTTATACAATTTAAATAATCAAAGGCAGATCTATCAAAATTTTGTGAGGTAGTATATTCAATGCTTTGCCACTTGGTAATCATATTTATTTCATTACCTACTTTTACATTCCCAGCTACAGCCCCAACTGGTGCTGTATTTGGGCTGTCATAAAACTTTTTCATTAATTCAGTTACTGCATCATTACGTAGTTGTGTATCTGCATCTATACATACTACAAAATCATATTTTGCCATATTAATACCATAATTTAATGCTGTGGCTTTACCTCCATTTTGCTTAGTTACTACTTCAACATTTGTAATTTCTTTAAAATATTGACTAACCTTTTCAAAAGTACTATCCTTACTACCATCATCTACAAATACAATTTGCAGGGTAGGGTAGTCTTGTTGTAATAAACTTTTTACTGTTCTTATTGCATTTATTTCTTCATTGTAGGCAGGTACAATTATACTTACACCTGGTTGTTCAGTTTGTATAGGAAGTTTTTTTTCTTTATTGTTTTGCTTGTAAGCAAGTATGCCCAAAATAAACATTCTGCTAATGGATAAAAAAATACCAACTAAAAATAAGGCAAAAATTATTTGTGATGTCCAGTAAAAAAATACAGAGAAGTAATAATTAAACTTACCCCTTACGCCTTGTGATACAGGGGGCATCACATCATTTTTTGTTTTACCCATTAAGTTTGCTACCGTGGTAAACTCACAACCCTTATTTCTAAAATATTGTATGATTCTTGGTAAGGCATCAATAGTTGCTTGTCTTGTATTGCCGCCAGCATCGTGTAGTAAAATAATATTGCCTTTTGTTGCTTCAGCTAGGGCCACTACCCGGTTAAAAATTGTATCTGCATTTATATGCTCATCATCCCAATCTTGAGGGTCAATACTTTCGCCAATGGTTATATAATTATCTTTTTTACTTCTTGCTATTGGCTCTATCTCCTCATAGGTTTGAGGTTCACTATCAGCATTGTATGGGGCTCTAAATAAAATGGTACTTCTGCCCGTCACAGCTTCTATTAAAAGCCTAGTACTTTTCATTTCTAAATCGGCCCGTTGAGGGCTCATTTTTGCAATATTATTATGGGTAAATGTATGGTTACCTATTTCAAAGCCATCTTTATAAATACGTTGTAATATGGGGATATTATTTTCAGCATTTAAACCCACTATAAAAAACGTAGCTGGTACTTTTTCTCTCTCTAAAATATTTAAAATTGGAGGTGTAAATTCAGAGCTAGGTCCATCATCAAAAGTTAAAATAATTTTATGGCCTTTGCCAATTGATGTGGTATCTTCTCCAAATTTTTGGTATACGTAGCCTGATGGTAATTGTGTAAAATTATGTTCAGTTATTAATTGCTCAGCAGTATCAATTTCTACAGTAGCTTTTCCATTTTGTGGTGTAAACAATATTTGCAAAAGCTCTCCTTCTCCTTTTGGTGTTGGTTTTTGGCTAGCATCTAAAGGCAGGTTCGTAAAACTATTATAGTTGAATGGATTTTTAGCTAAAGCATCATTAGTTAGACTGCGATTGTAAAAATTCCAAATTCTTTTATCTTCTTTTCCTAAAACCCAAAGAGCTGTACCTCCTGTGCCATACTCATCAGCAAAACGTAACGTATTATAGGTAGTTGGTGCTCCAATAAACCATACTACATGGCTTATAGTTTCATCGCCTTTTTTTTCTGTGTAATTGTAATGAAAATTAAAATTATCGTTATCAAATAGTACCGTTGCATTTATAAGTTTTGCATTATCTATTGCTTCATTATAACTCACATCTTTTGGTGGTACAATGATACCATCTTCTTTATAAGGTTTTCCATCTTCATCGTAACTCCAATCATACCCATACCCTGCAAGGCCAACAATTATTTTATTACTTTGCATTTTATTAGCAGCTTTATCTAGAACTTCTTCAATCCATTTTTGGGCTGCTATTGGCCCTGGGCCTGTTTGCCAATCATTGTGTTGGTCATAAGCCATTAAAATAATATAATCATTATACGCTTGTAATTTTTCAAAATCATAATCATCATTCATAGGTATAACATCTTGCGTAACAGTTAAACCATTATTATGAAATACTGTATATAATTTTTTTTGAAAATTATTTAACGCTACATTATTTTTTTCTTTCAGCTCCTCAAAATCAATATTTA
>JANMAV010000091.1:0-9169 GCA_031360055.1 Ferruginibacter sp. | reverse complement strand
ATTTTTGGCAGTTAAATAGCTAAATCCATTTATTTAGAACTGGTATTGAAAATAAATATTTAGGTGAATTGTAAAATTTATGACATAAATTATAAATGAATTAGAATTTTATAAATTAATTGCAAATGATTTTTATAATTTTTTATAATTGCTGAAATTTGCTTTTTATATTACATTTTTAATAACACTTATAAAAAATATAAATTAGAGGACATAATTATACTTAAGCATATGAAAAAAATTGGACTAATTGGTGGAACTGGCTGGGTTAGTACCTTAGATTATTATAGATATTTTAATGAATTAGTTTATGTAAAAACAGGCGGAGAAAGCACTGCAGAGGTAGTCATAAATTCAGTAAATTATCCAGCAATTGCAAAATTAACAGCAGCAGGCCAATGGGATATTATAGCAAGCATAATGATAAAGGCAGCTAAAGAACTTGAAAATGCTGGAGCTTCATGTATTTTATTAGGAGCCAATACCATGCATAACATTGCTGCAGAAGTACAAGAAGCAATACATATTCCATTAATACACATAGCAACTGAAACAGGAAAAGTTATACAAAAACAAGGTTTAAAAAAAGTTGCTTTATTAGGTACCAAATATACTATGCAACTGCCTTTTTATAGAGCAAAATTGAAGGAGTTACATATAGAAACAATTATACCAGAAGTTGAAGACATTACCAGTATAAATGATGGAATTTACAATGAGTTAGCACTTGGAATTATAACCCAACAAACAAAAGCTGCTTATTTACATATAATGCAAAAATTACAAAATGATGGTGCTGAAGGTATAATTTTAGGTTGTACTGAAATTCCATTGTTAATTAAACAAGCTGACTTTAAATTACCGCTGTTTGATACTACTTTTATACATGCTGAAGCTGCAGTAAAATTCAGTTTAAATTTATAAGATTTTATTAAGGTGTTTCAAATTTCATTTCTGGTATTACACCATCTATAATTAAATTGGCATCAGTTTTATTGATTACTTCCTGTACAGTAACACCAGGTGCAGTTTCAAGCAACTTAAAACCATTAGTAGTAATTTCCAATACTGCTAAATCTGTGACTATTTTTTTTACACATTTAGTACCTGTAAGTGGTAATGTGCAATTTTTTAAAATTTTACTTTCTCCTTTTGGGTTCGTATGCATCATTGCAACAATTATATTTTTTGCACTAGCCACCAAATCCATTGCACCGCCCATTCCTTTTACCATTTTACCAGGTATTTTCCAGTTGGCAATATCTCCTTGCTCACTAACTTCCATAGCCCCTAATACAGTTAAGTTTATTTTGCCTGAACGTATCATACCAAAACTTAAAGCACTATCAAATATAGATGAGCCTGGGAGTGTTGTTATAGTTTGTTTACCAGCATTTATTAAATCAGCACTCTCTTGCCCAGCTTTTGGAAATGGACCCATGCCTAGCAATCCATTTTCACTTTGTAATACCACATTCATTCCACTGGGTATATAATTTGCCACTAGCGTGGGTATGCCTATGCCAAGGTTTACATAAAAGCCATCTTCTAGCTCTTGTGCAATTCGTTGTGCTATTTGAAATTTATTTAAAGCCACAATTTTAATTTTATTAATTGATTTATGTCTGAATAAAAAAGGTGATTTTATTTACTTAATTTTTTAACCATAATTTTTACAACTTTACATAGTTGTTCGTTGTTCAATTCTTTTTTCATAGTTTTTGCCTTCAAAAATTCTATGTACATAAACACCTGGTGTATGTATAAAATTTGGATCTAGCTCTCCATCTTCAACAAGTACTTCTACTTCTGCTATGGTAATTTTTGCAGCCATTGCCATTAATGGGTTAAAATTTCTTGCTGTGTCTTTGTATATTAAATTTCCTTGTTTATCTCCTTTCCATGCTTTTACAATAGCAAAATCTGCTTCAAAAGCTAACTCCATTAAGTAATCCTTCCCATTAAAATTTCGTACTTCTTTTCCTTCTGCTACTTCAGTACCTACACCTGCAGGAGTAAATATTGCTGGCATTCCATAACCTGCAGCCATACACCTTGTAGCTAAAGTACCTTGTGGTATTAGTTCAACTTCTAATTCGCCAGATAATAATTGTCTTTCAAACTCAGCATTTTCACCTACATATGAAGCTATCATTTTTTTAACTTGCTTTTGTTGCAACATTAATCCTATACCAAAATCATCTACACCTGCATTATTTGAAATACAAGTTAAATTTTTAGTTCCTTTTTTTACTAAAGCCGCTATGCAGTTTTCTGGTATTCCACATAAACCAAAGCCTCCTAACATTAAGGTTTGTCCATCTTCAATATCAGCAATTGCTGTAGTTGCGTTTGAATATAATTTGTTCATTATTTTTCTAATTGTGCTTTTATTAGCCCTTCATTTTCTTTAATTTTTACTTGCTTAATGGTTATTGAATCTAGTATAACTCTTAATTTATCTTGGTGGTTTAAGTAATAATAATAACTTTTGTAAAATTGAGAAGATGTAATTTTATTTTTTGCAAAAATCTTTTCTTGTATAGCTATATTGGCACTATCTAAATTTACAGAGCTATCTTTTACTAAAAACTCTTTTGTAAATGCATCTGCTTGCATTTGTTCCCAAAGTAAAATTTCCATTTTGGAGGCTGGTATAATTTCATCAGGAATTTGCTTATCTGAACAAGAAAAAATAGAAAGTAATGCAACAAAAAAAATTAAATATTTCATTATTTTAAAGCCTCCTTGTAACTGCTGGAATTAGTTAAATCTAGTTTGGCTAAAAGCTCAGCTGCTCTTACTTTTTGAGGTGGTGTGGCCTTTGAAAATATTTTAATTAATTCATTTGATTTTCCTTGGAAAAAAAATTGATTAATCATTGTATTTGGGTTATCGTTATTAAAAACTGATAGCAAATTAAGCACATTTAACATTTCAGCTCTTGCCGCAATTTCATCTTCATAAAATTTATCTAATGCCAACCTGTAATAATTATAATATACATCGTGAATAATGGCATACCGCTCATTAAGCATATTATTTACCAACCAATATCTATTCCTAATTCCATCAAAAGCTTTCCACCCTTTAATAGCTCTTCCATCAGGTGCATTGTTAACAATATTTTGAGCTTTCAAAAAATTTGCTTCCCCTCCCCTTATACCAAATGACTCATCATCAAAACCAATAATTAAATTAGCATAATAAGCAAAAATAGCTGTAAGGTTAGATACCTGAGCATCGTTACCAGTTATTCTATTTTCGTTAAACTCCAGTTGTTGAAATTCTATATATTTAAAAGAAATATCTTCATCTCTAAAATTTATAATTGGAGATAAATAGGAAGTATTAAATATTGGCCTAGCTGCTTGTATTGTTAATTGGCCTGCATATACATTTATCTCTTCAGTAGGTTGTAAATTTAAAAAAAAAGTACAATCAATTTTTTCATTTACAGCATAAACATTTTTTCCCCATTTTCTACTATTTAAAAAATTATTTAATGCATTTTGAAGAGTTATAAATACATTTTTATTGATTGTGGTACTTATTTGGCTTGCAGATACTGTTACTCTTGCATTTAATTCCTGCCCTTGTATTTTTACACTAAACAGAAAAATTACGGCACATATCAGAAATATTTTAGGCATATTATTTTTTTAAAATAGTATTTACAATGTCTATTGCTACAGCTTCTTTACTTTTCAATTCAAACCTATGAGCATCTCCATCTTTATCAAAAATAGTTATTTTATTATTGTTTGATCCAAATGCTGCACCCTTATCATTCAATGAATTTAAAATTATAAAATCAGCATTTTTTTGTCTTAATTTTTCCTTTGCATTTTGCTCTTCATTTTCAGTTTCCAAAGCAAAACCTACCAAAATTTGATTTTCTTTTTTAATAGAACCTAAGTATTTTAATATATCCTTAGTTCTTTTTAATTCTATTTGTAAAGTAGAACTGTTCTTTTTTATTTTATTTTTTGAAACTTCAACGGTTGTATAATCTGCCACAGCAGCACACATTATTGCTACATCCATATTTGCAAATTCGTTTTTACAATTTTGCAACATTTCTTCGGCTGTTTGTATTTGTATTACTTTATTAAAATTGGGTATTTTTTGATTTGTTGGGCCAATAACTAGGGTTACTTTTGCACCCCTTACCATACATTCATTTGCTATGGCAATACCCATTTTGCCACTACTATGGTTACTTAAATATCTAACAGGGTCTATTGGTTCTTGTGTAGGCCCAGCAGTTATCAAAATGTTTTTATTTTGCAAATCATTTTTTTTGGTGAAAAAACTTTCAAGCTCTTGTAAAATTTTTTCAGGTTCAGCCATTCTTCCTGGCCCAAATAAACCACTTGCAAGCTCTCCTGTTACTACAGGTAAAATTAAATTCCCAAATTGTTGTAGATGTTCAATATTCCGCTGAGTAGATAGATGCATCCACATATCTTCATCCATTGCTGGTACCACTATAACAGGGCAGGTTGCAGATAAATAAACTGATAATAACAAATTATCACAAATACCATTTGCCATTTTTGCTATGGTATTACAAGTAGCTGGTGCAATTAGCATTACATCAGCCCACCTACCTAACATAACATGATTAGCCCAAGTATCATCATCAAATATATGAATCAACACTTTTTTCTTTGATAAGGTAGAAATAGTAAGTGGGCTAATAAAATTTGTTGCAGCTTCCGTCATTATAACTTGTACTTCTGCACCTTGTTTAACTAAAAGTCTAACTAAAGTTGCTGTTTTATAAGCAGCAATACTTCCTGTTATACATAATAAAATTTTTTTACCTTTTAGCATAAATAAAAACGACGGTACAAGCCGTCGTTAAAAGTATTAATTAATAATTAAAAAAGTAGTTAATTTTTTATTAGCTAAATAGATCTTCATCATTTCTACGGAAGTAAACTTTATCTTCTAAAAATTCAGCAGTAGCTAAAATTGCAGCGTTTGGCATACGTTCGTATGCTTTTGAAATTTCAATTTGCTCTTTATTTTCGTGCACCTCTTCTAAACTATCTGTATGGCTAGCAAACTCTTCTAATTTACTATGTAATTCTTCTTTTACAGTAATATTTATTTGATTTGCTCTTTTTGCAATTACTGCAATAGATTCATATAAATTACCTGTTTTATCTTTCATGTCAGATAATTTTTTTGGCTCTACACTGCTGCTAGTGTTAGAGTTTAACTGACGACGTAGTTTGCTCATTTGTTAGTGCTTTTATATTGTTTTTACTTAAATTATTATATTGTTCTGCATCCTTTATTAAAGTACTTTCTGGATACCTATCAAGAAAATCTAAATATTCTGATACAACTTTTTCAAATCTTTCTAATTGCTTTTCTTCAACACTTAATTTTGCATATTTGTAATATGATTTAACAACCATTAACTTATATTGATCACCTTTTAATGTTTCAGGAAAATTATTTAAAATATTATCAAAAGCTATACCTGCTGCTTTATACTGGCCTAAATTATAATATAACTGTGCTGCTCTTTGTTCCTTTAATTCAAGTTTTGCCCTACCTTCATCTATTATTGCGTTTGCATCTTTTATTCTTGTTGAACCAGGGTGGGTAGCTATAAAAGTTTGCATCATATTTATAGATTTTAAAGTGTTTACCTGCTCTAAATCTACCTTTGAGCTTTGCTTAAAGTAACAATAAGCTCTCATGTAATCAACCTCTTCTGCTCGTACACTATTTGGAAAAACTTCTAAATACCCTTTGAATAAATTTTCTGCGTCCCTATATTGCTTTTGATAATAAAAACAATATGCATATTTATAGTATAAATCTTCAAATTTTACATCACCTTTTAATGCAGGAAACAAGGCTTCGTAAAGAACCTGAGCGTTTCTGTACTTCTTCTTTGTATAGTATTCATCAGCTGCTTGAAGCTTGTAAGAAATATCTTTACTTTTTTCTACTTTACTAAATTTTGAACAAGAGTATGTACAAAATATAAAAAAAACTATAGCAATACATTTAAAAAATAACCTCATAAAGTGGTGCAATTTACATTATTTGTTTCAAAGTTGTATCATAAATATTATACCACAAAACATTGGAAGTTATACCCTTGTTAAACTATGAAATATTTCCTTAAAAAGAAATTGTTCTTCAAAAAAATGATTTATGTAAAAATGAGATTAAAAAATAAAAAATTTCACTTTAAGAACAAAAAAATTGTTGAACATATTTTTAATAAAAAAACCCTTCCAAATATTGAAAGGGTTTTTTTATTAAGCAAAAAGTATTATTAGTTAGACCTGATATCTACTGTGTTTTTGTTTGTACCATCACCAACTTCGCAATTAGTTGAGATACGGCTTTCGCTGATACCTTGTTTTTCAACTAAGTATTGTTGTATTGCTTTATTACGAGCTACACAAACTGCTTGAGCTGCTTTATTAGTTTCAGAAGTACCGTTAATAGTAACGTTACAGTTAGGGTTTGCTTTCATTTTAGAAGCAACACTAGCTAACATAGCCATATTATCGCTACTTAATGACGAACCATTACCTTTAAATGTTAAGCTAGGGTAATCGTTAGGACAATTAGTCATCGGTGGAGGAGGTGCATCACAACATTTAACTGGGCATTTACCAATACCATCAGCATCAACTGGTTGACACTCAGTAGGAGTAATTAATTGCTTGTCTTTACAATCTGGAACACCATCACCATCAGTATCTTTAGTTACACCATGTGTATCAACAGGGCAACCAGCTGGAGTGTTAGGCTCACGATCTAATTGATCAACTACACCATCACCATCTGCATCATCAAATGTTGGTTTTGGTAATTTCATGTGCTTAGGAGTATTTAATTCGCTGTAAGCATAATCTAATGGGTTTAACCAATATAAAGGCTCAACAGATTTACCACCTAAGTTAAAATTTAAACCTACAGAAGCATAGTTATAAGAATCGAAATCTCTTGTTTCAGCTGGATCAGAATCCGGCTGCTCTTGCCATTGTTGACCATCTAACAAATCAGTTTTTACAAAAGTAAAACGATCTTCAATAGCTAAGTTTATTCTTTTACCAAGTTTGAAAGCTATACCAGCTAATACATTACCTGATGGCTTTAGAGTTTTTTTATCAACACCAGGACGGGTAGCATTAAAACCTCTATTGCTTTGAGCATCAGTTTCGTAAGTATCATCCATTCCTGCAAAACCAGCAATACCATCATTCAAATCTTTGCGAATATCTTTTCTCTTCTTGTATAAATTAGGCTCATTAGCATATTTTGCTTGTACTGCATTATACAAACCTGCATAGTTTTTACCATCAGCACCTAATGCATTAATTTTAGTTCTATACAAGCTAGCACCAATACCACCACCACCATAAATTATGATACCAGTTTTTGCTTTGTGAAAGCGAACGTTGTTAAACGTGAATATGCCTTGCAAACTTAAATCTTGTAATTTAGTTTTGTAATTATAATAAACATAGTCAGCTCTTGAACTACGAGTTGTGTAAACTCCGTTTGGGAAGCTGGCAACAACAATTGGTCCAGCAGCAGTACGGAAAGGAGCATAATAACCAGAATATGTTAAAGGTGCATTTTTTGAAAAAGCTGCAGAAGCTTTCCAGTTTTGACCTTTCATAGTTGTATTAAGGTATGCAGCTCTTAGAGAAAATAAATAACCCAAAGATTTACGTACAGTAATACCGAAATTTGGAGCAGTAAATGGTCTAGATGAAACATCGCCACTTATTGTTGCAATACCAGTAGATATACCAACTTCTATCATATTCCTTGGCTTAGCAGGGAAAGAGTAGTTGTTGTTTAAAAACTCGTTTTGTTGACCAGAACTTCTGTTCGGTACAACTGAAGAGTCGTAGATGCTATATCCACCACTCATGTAACCACCGTTTGTGCTACCAGTTTGTGCAAATGCACCAGCTGATATTAGCATAACCAGGGTAAATAATAATTTTAACTTTTTGCTTACCATAACTTAATAATTGTTGAATTTTCTAAAATAGACTTATTGATTAATTGCAAATGTATATAAGATGATTAAATATACAAACTTTTTTTGTGATTTATTTATAAATTAACCCAAATTTCATCTTTTACTATACTAATAAGTTATAAGACGTAAAATATTGCCAATTAGTTGCATAGAGATGTTTAAAAACAAAAAATATTTTCTTATATATGAAAATTTTAAAAAATTAATTGTAATAGCCATCATTCCTAATATCATTAAGCTTCATGTTTTTTACAGCAATTTTTTTTTAAATTTTAGAGGCTAGAAAAGGTTTTAACATGAAAATAGGTTAAAATTTTTTAACATACAAAAATATACTTTGTAAAAAATAAAATGTATATAAACTATACTACATCAACCTACATTTGTAATTAGTAAAAAAATATTACTTTGTTATAATGAAGTTAGCAAGTGCATTAATAAGTGAAGAATTAAAAGTATTCGAAACAAAATTTTCTGAAGCTGTAAAAAGTAATACTCCTTTACTTGATACTGTAATGAAATATATCATAAAAAGGAAAGGCAAACAATTGAGGCCAATGTTTGTTTTTTTATGTGCCAAATTACACGGGCAAATAAATGAAAGTACTTACAGGGCAGCAGCTTTAGTTGAAATGTTGCATACAGCTACATTAGTACACGATGATGTTGTTGATGAGGCTATGGAAAGACGAGGTTTTTTCTCAATTAATGCTATTTGGAAAAATAAAATAGCTGTGCTGGTTGGTGATTATTTATTATCGAAAGGCTTATTATTATCAACTGATAATGGAGAATTTGAACAACTTAGAATTTTATCTGAGGCTATAAAACAAATGAGTGAAGGTGAACTACTACAGATTGAAAAAACTAGAAAACTAAATATTAATGAAGAAGTTTATTTTGAAATTATAAAAAATAAAACAGCCTCACTTTTATCATCAGCCTGTGCAGTAGGTGCTTACAGTACTTCACAAAACGATGAAATTTGTACACAAATGAAATTATTTGGAGAAAAAACAGGAATTGCTTTTCAAATTAAAGATGATTTATTTGATTACGGTACTGCTAACGTGGGTAAGCCAACAGGCAATGATATTAAAGAAAAAAAAATGACTTTACCATTAATATATA
>JANMAV010000083.1:0-12494 GCA_031360055.1 Ferruginibacter sp. | reverse complement strand
TTTTAGTTTCGATATTATAAAAAACTGGTGGCAATTTGTTTATGCTAATATAATTTTCAACGCTATCTATTAAATTGGCTAATGAAGGTTTTGTAACAGCCATTTTTTGTTGTTGTGCAAAACGTGGGTGTGGCTTTAGGCCTACATCAAAACGCTGCGTTTCTACAAAAGTCATTTTAAAAATGTTATAATTTTTCTCTTCATTTTCTGATATGAATTTACCGTTTGGTAACGTTGTAATCTCGTGGTTAAAAAATGGCTCGTGGCTTAATATAGCTACATTATCTGCTGTAAAAACTATATCCATTTCAAGCGTATTTACGCCAAGGTTTATAGCCTTAAGCATAGCAGGGATGGTATTTTCTGGCAATAGCCCACGGCAACCTCTGTGGCCTTGCACATCAAAAGCAACTGAAGATGTAGACAAATTTTTATTTGAGCAGGATAGCATGAATGCTACATTCATTAAGACTAAAATAGTGAAGCTAGCTTTTTTATAAAGTAACATATTAGATTTTAAATGTTAGACACTATATATTAGGAATTAGGTATAGGATATTGAACATTGTTTACAAAATAGTGCTGTACAAATACAAAAATTTATTAATTATTACTTAATTAATTATTAATTACAATACTTCTTGTATTTCCGTTGCAGCCATATTTGCGTTTCTCATGGCTATACCACGTACAGCATTTGCTGCAAAATGTTCGAAAGCAGTTTTGCTAATACTATCATCACTAACCATTACCGGTACACCAATATCTCCGCCTTCCCTTATATTTTGCACTATGGGTATTTGTCCTAAAAATGGAATATCAAATTCATCAGCTAAGTGCTTGCCACCATCCTTACCAAAAAGGTAATATTTATTATCGGGCAACTCCGCTGGTGTAAAATAGGCCATGTTTTCTACCAACCCAATAACAGGTACTTTTAGTTGGGCTTGTCCAAACATAGCTATACCTTTTTTAGCATCGGCCAAGGCAATAAGCTGTGGTGTAGTTACTACAATAACGCCAGTAACAGGTACAGTTTGTACAATGGTTAAGTGTATATCGCCTGTGCCGGGTGGCATATCAATAACTAAGTAATCAAGCTCCCCCCAATCTACATCGCTTACAAATTGTTTAATAGCACTGCTCACCATTGGCCCACGCCATACTACGGCTTGCTTCTCATCTATAAGTAAACCTATACTCATAACTTTTATACCAAATTTTTCTATTGGCACTATCAAACCCTTGCCACCATTATCTTTCATCATTGGACGTTCGCCACGTACCCCAAACATTATATGTTGGCTTGGGCCGTAAATGTCAGCATCCATTAATCCAACTTTGGTAACACCATCAGCTGCTAAAGCCAAAGCAAAATTTGCAGCTACGGTACTTTTACCCACGCCGCCTTTACCACTTACTATAGCAATTATGTTTTTTACGCCACCTAAAATCGTTTTAGCATCTTTTCTATTACTGGTAGTGTTACTAGTAAAATTTACAGTAACTACTGCTTCTTTGTTTACCAACAATTTAACGGCATTTATACAGGCATTTTGTATGTGCTCCTTCATGGGGCAAGCTGGGGTAGTAAGTACAACCGTAAAGGATACATTGTTATCATTTATTACAACATCTTTTACCATATTTAGGGTCACTAAATCACTGCCTAAGTCTGGCTCTTGTACATTACTTAGTGCTTTTAAAATATCTGCGTTGTTCATTATTAATTAAATATATTAAATGGTTTTTTGCGTAAATTGTTTGTTAAAAACTGGCTTTGGTTGCAAAATTAAACAATGATTGGCTTACTTTGTTTGGTATTTTTAAATATACGCTTTGCTAAAATCAACTATTTTACATAAAGGAAATTGCTTTTATATGTAAGGTTAAAAATTAAACACAACAGATAATAAATTCTTAATGAAAAAACTTTTACAATACTGCATTATCCTTTTAATGTTTACACCCGTAACGGTTAAAGCACAATTTGAAACTTTTAAAGATTCAGTGGTGCAATTATACGGTGTGGTAATGACGGCCGATAGCCTTAAAGCTGTACCAGCGGCTAGTATTGTAATAAAGGGGCAAAATAGAGGTACAATTAGTAATACAGATGGGGTGTTTAGTATTGTGGTTTTAAAAGGCGATAAAGTTGAATTTACCAGCATTGGTTATAAGCCTATAACTGTTACAATACCTTCTGATTTAAAAGGTAACCAACAAAGTATTATTCAATTAATGGTTACCGATACTATTTATTTACCAGCTACAATAATAAGGCAACGAATAACCCGGCAACAATTTGAAAGAGATTTTGTAAATAACCCCGTGCCTGATGACGATATTGCCATTGCCCGACGCAATACCAATGCAGCTACTAGGCGCTTTTTAGCAGCTACCTTAGCTAGCGATGGAAGAGAAGCTGGTAACCAAAGTTTACGAAACTATAGCAACAAATTATCGTATGCAGGGCAATTGGCGCCACAAAATATTTTTAATCCATTTGCTTGGGCTGAGTTTATTAAAGCTTGGAAAAGAGGAGATTATAAGAAGAAAAGTTAGCCCCCTAAATCCCCCGAAGGGGGACTTTAAGACTCTAATTATTTGTTATGCTTTTATTTGATTAAAATTTTTGATTTGGGGCGGTGAGCATTGGGGCTTTTTTGAGCATTTGTTGGGGCTATTCGCTATTATCTTTTTTTGCCTCAAAGGCAGGCAAAAAAAAGGATAGCCGCTACTATCCCACAGCCCTTCGGCGATATATCTTTTTTCAGCTTTTACCGATTACTTTTACCCACAATATTGCAACTGCCAAACTTTGAATTACAAATCGAACATAAAAGTATTTGAGACCAAGTTCCCCTCCTTTGGAGGGGTTAGGGGAGGTTTACCTAAATTTATAAATTTCCCTAAAAAATAAAACCGTCATTCCTTGCTACAAAAAAAAGAACATCAAAATTTTAGACACCAAATCCCCCCTTCGGGTGGTGGAGGGGCTTTTTTCCTCATTGGCTTCATGGCTTCAGGCAAAACACATCTCGGTGGTATTTGGGCAGCAAAATACAACCTTACTTTTTACGACCTCGATGCACTAATTGAGCAAGCCGAAAACCAAACCATAGCCCAAATATTTACTACACAAGGAGAAGCATATTTTAGAAAAATAGAAACAGAAGCTTTACTAAAAACTAAGTTGTACAAAAACGCTATAATAGCTTGTGGTGGCGGCACAGCCTGTTTTAATAATAATATGGAGTGGATGAATAATAATGGCAAAACCATTTTTTTAAACCAGAGTCAACCTACCATTTTAAACAATATCATTAAAGATAAAAACGTAAGGCCATTGGTAGCCAACCAAACACCTAAAATGTTGCAAAACTTTATAGCCCAAAAAATGAAAGAGCGACTCCCCTTTTACAACCAAAGCAATATTATTTTACAGCCCGAGCAATTACATGAAAATGGGTTGGAAGGTTTACTGTAAACTGATTTATTATTGTTTAAATTTCTTTGAGTGCTTTGCAATCTTTGTTATTTTGCAGTAATTACGGCACAAGTTGTGTAAAATAAATAACATGCATAAACCACTTTTAAAAATAGGAACCCTAATAGCTGCACTAACTGTTATACTAGGTGCCTTTGCAGCACATACATTAAAAGCCAAATTACAAGCAGATGCATTAGGCATTTTTGAAACCGCAGTTCGTTACCAAATGTATCATTGCATTGCCATTTGCATAGCAGCAATAATTTACAAGGAGTTTCCTTACAATAACATTGCCATTGCAGGTAAATTGTTTTTGGTGGGGATTATATTTTTTAGTGGCTCTTTATATTTACTAACCTTTTTAAAGGCTATAAACAATACAAATTTTACTTGGGTAGGTGCAATTACACCGCTTGGTGGTGTGGCATTTATTTTTGGTTGGTTGTTATTGTTTTGGGGGGTACATAAGGGCAAATAGAAAACAAGCAATTATTTACAATTTAACTGCAAATAAAATAATTTTACCTCTATAAAAGCTAGCAATTTTATTATCTTTATCATTATGGCGGTTAAAACAAAAACAGTAAAAAAAAGTAACAAACAACCTATTGATGCACTTAAGCAAGAGAAGGAAGAAACTGTAGAAGTTAAACAACTTTTACAAGATGAGCGTACCCATAAAATTGCTGGTACTGTATGTTTGTTAATTGCAGTTTTGTTATTTATAGCTTTTACATCATACTTATTTACATGGGAAGATGATCAAGATAAAGTTTTTAAAGATGGAGCAAGGTTACTGTTAGGTACTGAAACTAAGATGGCAAACCTAATGGGCACTTTTGGTGCATTTATAGCTCATTTTTTCATATACAAAGGGTTTGGTGTAGCGTCATATTTATTATGCACATTCTTTTTTATTGTAGGTATAAATTTCTTTTTTGGACAAAAAGTTTTTTCAGTTACCCGTAATTTAAAATATTTAGTTGTTGGTTTGCCATTGCTAAGCATTACAGCAGCAGTAATTATGCAAGGCAACAGTTTTGCTTGGGGCGGTGCTGTTGGAGATATGAGCCGAGATTATTTTTATAGTACTATAGGCAAGGTAGGTACAATTTGTACCATTGCTGTAGCATTTTTAGCCTATGTAATTTGGCGTTTTAACCCTTCATTTTCTTTACCAAATAAAAATACATCATCACCAATTGATGATGATGTAGAAACGGATACAACTTCATTTTACTCAACTGAAAATGCAGTAGCAAACAATGCTGCTGAAAATGAATTAGATGAAAATGAATTAAATGAAACTTCTACATCAACAACAATTGCTGGTAATGCGTTACATGGCAATGCTGGCATTGTAGGCATACAAGATTTATCACCAAACTATAACCACGAGCTTACCATAAATGAAAGAGCAGAAGAGCCTGAAAAAAGAGGGCCACGAATAGTAAATACAGTTATTATACCAGCAAAAAAACCACAACCAGAGTTTATTGTTAATAATGATGAGGAGGAAGAATGTGGTGAAGAAGAAAAAATAACAGCAGTAGCTAGCAACCTTAATTTGGAGGTAAAAATTGCTGCAGAAGAAGACATGGAACCGATTAAAACAGCAGCTCAGGTAAAAACAATGGAGCCTTATGATCCTATTTTAGATTTAAGAGATTATACATATCCAACCATTGATTTACTTGAAAACCATGGTAGTGAAAAAGTAATTCAAGACCCTCAGGAGCTGGAAAATAATAAAAACCAAATTATTGCCACCCTAAAAAATTACGATATTGAAATTTCAAAAATATCGGCAACCATTGGGCCCACGGTAACCCTTTACGAAATTATACCAGCACCCGGTGTACGTATTAGCCGAATAAAAAATTTAGAAGATGATATTGCCTTAAGCCTTGCCGCATTGGGTATAAGAATTATAGCACCCATACCAGGCAAAGGCACTATTGGTATAGAGGTGCCAAATAAAAGTAAAAGCATGGTGAGCATGCGTACTTTATTGGAAGATAAAAAGTTTACAGATTCTAATTTTGCACTCCCAATTGCCATTGGTAAAAGAATAGATAATAGCCACTTTGTAGTTGATTTAGCAGCAATGCCTCATTTACTAATGGCTGGGGCAACTGGGCAAGGTAAATCAGTAGGGCTAAATGCAATATTAGTTTCACTTTTGTACAAAAAACATCCATCACAATTAAAATTTGTACTGGTAGATCCTAAAAAAGTGGAGCTGAGTGTATATAAAACTATTGAAAAACACTTTTTAGCAAAATTACCTGGCGATGATGAAGAAAGTATTATTACAGACACAAAAAAAGTAGTACATACACTTAATGCTTTATGTATTGAAATGGATAATCGATACGATTTGCTAAAAGAAGCCGGTTGCAGAAATATTAGAGAGTACAACGAAAAATTTGCCAAGCGTACTCTAAGCCCCGAAAAAGGTCATAAATTTTTACCCTTTATTGTGTTGGTGGTAGATGAGTTTGCTGATTTAATAATGACGGCAGGTAAAGAAGTTGAAATGCCCATAGCTAGGCTGGCACAGCTTGCTAGAGCCATTGGCATACATTTAATAATTGCCACACAGCGGCCATCTGTAAATATAATTACCGGTACTATTAAGGCTAACTTTCCTGCACGTATAGCCTTTAAAGTAAGTAGTAAAATTGATAGTCGTACAATTTTAGATATTGGTGGTGCTGAGCAGTTAATAGGTAAAGGAGATATGCTAATTAGTTACAATGGTGAGTTGGTAAGGTTACAATGTGCATTTGTAGATACACCAGAGGTAGATAAAATTACTGAGCATATAGGCAAACAAAGAGGTTATGCCACTGCCTTTGAATTGCCTGAATATGAAGATGAAAAAGATCAGGAAAACAAGAAATTTGACCTTAATAGCAAAGATGAAAAATTTGAAGAAGCCGCTAGGTTAATTGTAAATACCCAAAGTGGAAGTACCTCACTAATTCAACGCCGTATGAACCTTGGCTACAACAGAGCAGGAAGGTTGATGGATCAACTAGAGGCTGCCGGTATTGTAGGCCCAAACCAAGGTAGTAAAGTAAGAGATGTGTTGTATAAAACCGAAGCTGATTTAATGCAGTATTTGAATGAGATGTAGCCCCCTAACCAAGCCCCCCCACCCCCCGAAGGGGGGGATTTGGTCTCTGAAAATTTGAAGTGGAATAAATTTTAGAACAGTGGCATTTATTACAACAGTAGTATCATTAAAAAATAAGCGTTTACTTTTAAACCTTTATTTTGCTATTCAAAATAATCAAATAATCATAATACTCCTAAAGTCCCCCTTCGGGGGATTTAGGGGGTCTAAACCCAAACTATTTACCATGAAACAACAAATTATAACGATCTTAAAGTCCCCCTTCGGGGGTTTTAGGGGGCTTTTCCTTTCTGGGTCGATAGGCATACTATTATTATCATCTTGCAACACCAAAACTATGTCTCACACCCCCTACCAATGGCCCGATAGCGTAGCCGCCCCAATTGCTGATGTAAAACCAAAGCAATTAGTTGCCCATGGCGATACCCGTATAGATAATTATTTTTGGCTAAACGACTATTTTAAAAAAGGAGAAGATAGTACCCATGTGGTAAATTATTTATTAGCCGAAAATAAATACTACGATACCATGATGAGTGGTACCAAGGCTTTGCAGCAACAGTTATATACTGAAATGAAGGCAAGAATTAAGGAAACTGATGAGAGTGTACCAACATTTAACAATGGTTATTTTTATTATACAAGGTTGGTAGAGGGCAAAGATTATTATGTGTATTGCCGTAAAAAAGGCGATTTAAAAGCTACTGAAGAAGTGCTGCTTGATGTAAATAAAATGGCTGAAGGTCATAATTATTTTAATGCCACAGGCTTTAGTATAAGTAAAGATAATAAGCTACTTGCGTATGGTGTAGATACACTCTCTAGACGCCAATATACATTACACATAAAAAACTTAGAAACTGGTGAAACATTAACTGATGTAGTAGAAAACACAGAAGGGCAAGCAGTATGGGCAAACGATAATAAAACTTTTTTTTACACCGCTAAAAATACAATTACCCTATTATCAGAAAAAATAAAACGCCACAACTTAGGTACCACTCAAGCTGCAGATGTGGTGGTATATACCGAAACTGATCCATCAAATTATATTGGCATAAGCAAAACAAAGTCAGATAAATATATCATCATCACTTCACAAGCCACACTATCAAGTGAGTGTAAATTTATAAATGCCAATAACCCTACAGATGTATTTAAAGTATTTCAACCACGATTAAAAAATGTGTTGTATGATGTTGATCATGCCAATGATAAATTTTATGTAAAAACAAACCTTAATGCCTTAAATTTTAAAATAGTACAATGCCCTGAAACTACTACTGATACTAGCCATTGGGTAGATGTTATACCACACAGCGATAAAATTTTAATACAAAATTTCGACGTGTTTAAAAGTTTTTTAGCCATATCTGAACGTAAAGATGGTTTAAGCCAAATACACATATTAAACACTACCAATAATCAAAGTCATTACTTAGCATTTGATGAGTCAAGTTATGTAGCTAGCCTAGGTAGTACACCTGATTTTAATGCAGAAACAGTACGTTTTAATTATACATCATTAATTACTCCAAGCTCAGTATATGATTATAATATGAACACAAAAGAAAAAACATTAAAAAAGCAGCAGGAAGTTATAGGAGGCTATGATAAAACACAATATATAACTGAGCGTTTATTAGCAACTGCAACTGATGGTACAAAAATTCCTATCTCAATTGTATACAAAAAAGGTTTCCAAAAAAATGGTAAATTGCCATTACATTTATATGCTTATGGAAGCTACGGAAGCAGCACCGAAGCCACTTTTAGCAGTGCTAGACTAAGCATGTTAAACCGAGGTTTTGCATACGCTATAGCACATATACGAGGCGGCGAAGAAATGGGCAGGCAATGGTATGAGGATGGTAAAATGATGAAAAAGAAAAACACTTTTACTGATTTTATTAATTGTGCAGATTATTTAATTACCCAACAGTATACTACCAAAGAGCACCTCTACACAAGTGGCGGCAGTGCAGGCGGTTTACTAATGGGTGCAGTGGTAAATATGAGGCCAGAGCTTTGGCACGGTGTAATAGCAGCAGTTCCGTTTGTAGATGTTATTAGCACCATGAGCGATGCTACCATTCCACTCACTACCAATGAGTACGATGAGTGGGGCAACCCAGCTAATAAAGAAAGTTATGAGTACATGAAAACCTATTCGCCGTACGATAATGTAACCAAACAAGCATACCCCAATATGCTTGTTACCACTGGCTTACACGATAGCCAGGTACAGTATTTTGAGCCAGCAAAATGGGTGGCAAAACTCAGGGCTTTAAAAACCGATAACAATAAATTATTACTATTCACCAATATGGAAGCCGGCCATGGTGGTGCAAGCGGCAGGTTTAAAGCCTTGTTGGATAGGGCAAGAGAATATGCTTTTTTCTTAGCGTTAGAAGGTATACATGAGTAAGAGGCATTTAAGAGTTGAAAATTAATAAATAGTTGAAAGTTGTTAGTTTAAATTATGTAAGTAAGTGGTTGTTTGCTGTGTTTGAAATAAATATTTTTTGTTAGAAGCAGCAGCATAAAACCTACATCAGCATTGGTTTCCAGCTTTTCGCTCATAGTTTTTTTTGCCCCAAAGCCAGGTAAAAAAAAGCTAATCGCTTCAATCTGGACTATTTTCAACAGTAAAACTTTTTTCAACTTTTATGAGCAAATAGAAAAACATTACAGTGAATTTTAAAATAAATTAGTACAATAAAACTATTTTAGCTTATCAATCTTTGTGCCTTTACCGCAGTAGCTGTATAGGTGTGTAAAACCCAATCATAAAATAAATATCATCAATCATCAATCCCTCTCATGTCTAAATTTTTAATAGTTGGCCTAGGCAATCCTGGTAATGAATATGCTAACACCCGTCACAACATTGGGTTTGATGTTGTACATGCTTTTGCAATAAAACATGGCGGTATGTTTAAAGAATCTAGATTGGCATATACCTGCGAAGTGAAGTATAAAGGAAAAATATTTGTATGTGTTTGTCCAACAACTTACATGAACCTAAGCGGCAGGGCATTTAAATATTGGATGGATAAAGAAAGAATTTTAATTGAAAATACATTAACTATTGTAGATGATTTAGCCCTACCGCTAGAAAAAATAAGGTTAAGAAAAACAGGAACCCATGCTGGTCACAATGGGTTAAAAGATATACAAGCAATTTTAGGGTTAGATGCCTATGCAAAACTTAGGTTTGGTATTGGGAGTAATTTTGCAAAAGGTATGCAGGCAGATTTTGTTTTAAGTAAATGGCTACCTAATGAACTACCTATTGTAAAGAAAAAAATAGAAGCTAGCGTAGAAATAATTGAAAATTTTGCTTTTATTGGGGCAGATAGAACCATGAATTTGTGTAATGAATTAACATTTTAGTAGAATTTTTTTAATGTATAATATTTTATATCAACCAATTAAAGTATTTTTACTTATATATTAATGCTATAATACGATGAAGATTATTTGTATAGGTAGAAACTATGTGGAGCATGCCAAAGAGTTAGGAAATGAAGTGCCTTTAGAGCCAGTAATTTTCATGAAACCAAAAAATGCATTGTTACAAGGGCATACACCTTTTTACTATCCTGAATTTACAAATGAATTGCATTACGAATGTGAGCTAGTTTTACGTGTTTGTAAAAACGGAAAATATATTGAAACTAGAAAAGCACATGAATATTATAATGCCATATCAGTGGGTATTGATTTTACAGCTAGAGATATACAAAACGAAGCAAAGAAAAAAGGATTGCCATGGGAAAAAGCAAAAGCATTTGACCACTCTGCTATTGTAGGTAAAATGATAGATATTACACCTGCCTTTAAAAAAAATGATATACAATTTACTTTAAAACATAATGGAAATGTGGTGCAGCACGGCAACTCAAACGATATGATTTTTAATTTCAGTGAAATTATCTCTCACATTTCAAATTACTTTTCGCTAAACATAGGAGATTTAATTTTTACAGGCACCCCAGAAGGTGTAGGAGAATGTATGGTTGGCGATGAGTTAGAAGGTTATTTAGGCTCTGAAAAACTGTTTCAACTATCCATTAAATAGGTTTTATAGCTGTAATAGAATATAGCAACGGTATTTTATTCTCAAATTTTTTTATTCTAAATTTCTTAGGCTCATATTCCTCCATGCCAGCTAAACAATTATATGGTGAGTAATCATATTCATTAAATTGGTTTATTTGTAGTCCTTCATGTTGCAAACTATTAAAAACTTCTGCTAAGCCGTGGTTCCAAGTAATACTTTGTGTAGTAATGGCTGCAGTGGTATCTGCATAGGTGCCAGTTTCATCTTCTACAATGGCTTCTGCCGTAAAATAGGAATATGTAATGTTGTTAAAATCATTATCAAACATCCACATAGCTGGGTGAAATTCTACAAACACAAATTTTCCTAATGGCTTTAAATACTGCTGTACAATATTTGCCCATTTTTGTACATCTGGCAACCAGCCTATAGTGCCATAGCTCGTATAAACAATATCAAATTTTTGTTGTAAGTGAGTGGGTAAATTGTATATATCGCAACAAATAAAACGTATATTTTCAGTATTAGTTGTTGTAGCTAATTCTGTAGCTTTTGCAATGGCTTTATCTGAAAAATCAACCCCAACTACAGTAGCCCCTAGCCTGGCAAGGGATATAGTATCTTGACCAAAATGGCATTGTAAGTGCAAAATGGTTTTTCCTTGCACATCGCCAAGTAGTTTTAATTCAATATTATTTAGTGTAGTACTACCTGCTATAAATTGCTCTACATCATAAAACTCAGATTGTACATGTACAGCTACTTTTTCGTTCCAAGTATTTTTATTTACTTCTATATAGTTTTCGCAGCTATTCACTATCTTCCATTTGCTCTTTAAGTTCATCAGACAGTGTAACTAAAATTTTATCAATTCTTTGCCCATCCATATCTATAATTTCTAAGGTAAAGTCACGCCAAACAAATCTCTCTCCTGTTGCAGGTATATGCTCTAATTCGTGCAATACAAAACCAGCTAAAGTGTCAAATTCATGCTCTCCCTCATTCATCCAATCTGCCCTTTCAAAATAGCTTAAAAAATCATAAAATCCAATTTGTGCATCTACTAAAAAACTACCATCATCTCTTTTAGTTATTTCATATTCGTCTTGCCCTGTTTGTGGTACATCGCCAATTATTGCTTCTAAAATATCGTTCAAGGTAATCATACCTTCCATTGTACCATACTCATTTACTATAAAAGCTGAGTGTATTTTTGTACCCTTAAATTTTTCTAACAATTGGTAGGCAGAGTTATTTTCTGGCACAAACAATGCAGGCTTCATAACTTCTGCCAAAGGCTTATCAGGGTTAGCTTTCAATAAATCTTTAATGTAAACAATACCCTTAATATTATCTACTGTACCATCACATAAAGGGAAGGTGCTATAAATAATTTCTCCGCTTTTATTTTTTACATCGTTTACTGTTTCTTTTACATCATGCCATACAATATCTGTTCTATGAGTCATTAATGATGTAATGTTTCTATCACCCAAATGAAAAACTCTTTCTATTATATCTTTCTCATCTTCTTCAATAGATCCGTGTTCACTACCTTCAGATATCATAGCCTTTATTTCTTCTTCTGTAACGGCACTATCTGTAGCTTTTTTAATATTAAATATTTTGAAAATAATATTTGTAATGCCAGATAGCAACCATACAAATGGATGCATTATAGTAGAAAGTATATTCATTGGAATTGCAACAGAGGTAGCAATTTTTTCAGCACGTATAAGTCCAAATTTTTTAGGTATTAACTCACCAAAAATGATTGATAAGAACGTAACCCC
>JANMAV010000077.1:0-1556 GCA_031360055.1 Ferruginibacter sp. | reverse complement strand
ATTAATGCCGTTTCAATATTATTGAAACGGCAGATTAAAAATTATTTAAGTAAAACCAGTTGATGATATTCGATTTTTGTTTTTGTTTTAACTATTAATCGATACACTCCTTGTTTTAAATTTTTCGTATCAATTAAAATTGTACGTTCACCTTTATTTACATTGCCTTGAAATATTGGTTTTATAACAACACCCATCATATCGGTTATAAAAATATTAGCAAATTCGGCTTTTTCAAAAAACAATTCAACTTTTGTATTTGACTTAGAGGGGTTTGGGTAAATGTTTTTTACGATTATTGTTGTAGCTGTTTTAGCTGAAACTGCTTCTGGCAAGCCACAGCCTGTGGGAGGGGGAGGTGGTGGTGGATTTTCATATCGAAGTTGATATTGTACATTAGCTGTTTTTACAACTCCAATAGCATCTGTAACTTTTAGCCTTAAAACAATAAATGACATATTAATGTACAACATTACTAGCAACATAACTAATTTTGTTAGTTTTGCAACTTTTTTCATAAAGTTTTCGTTTTGGGATTATTAAAATACTTACGGATAAATTACATAGGAAAGATAAATAATATATTTTGTATTTACCAAATAATTATTATAAATAAACATAATACTATTAATCGCAAGCTCAAATAAATTTTCTCCATTATACTATAAAACATTTTGTATTTGTTGTTGTAAATAGAACCTAATAATTTGTTTAAATATTTTAGAAGCTATTTTTATATATTAAATTTATTATAAAGAAATTTGAAGCATAACTTTACGTTTAGCTTTAATAATATTATGCACCTACATATAACTTCTTTAAACAGTGGCAGTAATGCCAATTGTTATTATATAGGGAACCACGAAGAGGCAATTTTGGTAGATGCTGGATTACCTTGTAAGGAAACAGAGAGGAGATTAGCCTCAGTGGGTTTATCAATACAACTAGTAAAAGCCATATTTGTGAGCCATGAACATATAGATCATGTACGAGGACTTGCAGGGTTAGCAGAGAAATACCAATTGCCCGTATATGTAACTAACGCTACTAGAATTGGCTGTTACCATTTAAAAGAAACTAGCGCCAAACACTTTGTAAGCGATGAACCCATAAAAATAGGAAATTTAACTATTACCCCCTTTCAAAAAAAACACGATGCTGCAGATGCTCATAGCTTTATAGTGAGCTGTAACAACCTTACTGTTGGCGTTTTTACAGATATAGGTGTAGTTTGTGATAATTTAAAAAAATACTTTTCTTTTTGCAATGCTGCATTTTTAGAAGCTAATTATGATACAGAAATGTTAGCTGCCGGTAATTATCCTATATTTTTAAAAAATAGAATTAGCGGAGGGGTTGGCCATTTGAGTAATGAGGAAGCCTTACAATTATTTACAAAACATAAACACAAAAAATTAACTCATTTAATACTATCACATTTATCTAAACAAAATAATTGCCCTATGCTGGTAGAACAATTATTTAAAAAAAATGCTGGTTATACAGATATTATTATAGCTTCTAGAAATGAAGCAATGCCAATAATTAGTTTGGTG
>JANMAV010000051.1:0-2590 GCA_031360055.1 Ferruginibacter sp. | reverse complement strand
GTAATAATTGATCCATAATTTTTTTTCACAAATATAATAGTTGTTTTAGCTAATTATCATCAATAATTTCAAAATTTTTGGTGAAGCTATTTCCTTGTTCATCAGTTAGGGTAATGGTATGTTTACCTTTTGTGGGGCTCAGCGCTATTTCATGAAAATGCTGGGTAGTACCTGCAAAAGTATTATCAAGCATCCAAAATATTTTTGCTTCGTTACTGCGATGAGCAGCAGTGAAAATTGTTTTTCCACGTAGGCCATCTATCTCTTTTGGCAAATAAATTTTACTATCATTTTGTGGATATATTAGCTCCATTAACTTTATACTTTGTTGCACCACACATCCGGTTTTAAATGCAGGTAAAGGAGCATAATCTACATGTTGTTGTTTATAATAAAACTCCATACTTGGGGGTAAAATAAACCAACTTTTGTGCAGCATATTTGTAGGAGTAGCACAGCTTTCATTTACTTGATACATACCTGCATCATCTAATTGTATAATTTTATGGTAAGGGCAAAGTGCCGTTTGTAGTGCATTAGGGGGCATAGCAGCTGTATCTACATCTACACAATCTAACCCAGCTCTAAAACCAGTTTGCTTACAAACAGATATACTTACATAGTTATACGTTGGCTTTGCAAACCAGTTTGATTGTGGTAGTAATCTAAAAATATCAAACATAGCAGGTGCAGCAGTTTGTACACCAATAAGGCCTGCTTTACCTTGGCCAGTTGTATTACCTGCCCATACTGCTACAACATATTTTGGCGTTATACCAATAGCCCAAGCATCTCTAAAACCAAAGCTAGTGCCAGTTTTCCATGCTATTTTATTTGATGAAGTAAATTGTTGCCATAAGCCTTCTTCGCCTGGCCTCATTACATCTTGCATTGCTGTAAAAGTGTAATAAATTGATGTGGCATCAAAAGGCACAGCAGCTGCTTTATTGGTATTTTTTACTGCCAGTTTGGTAGTGTATGATGCTGCAAAAAAATCATTGATGGTTGCTAGACCTTTATTTTTTTGTTGGTGATTAAGCGTTCTTGCCATAGATGCATAAACGCCTGCCAATTGCCACATATTTACCTCACAGCCGCCAAGTATCATACTTAAGCCATAATGGTTAGCTGGCTTGTTTAATGTTGTTATACCACATTGTTGTAAAATTTCATAAAACCGTTGAAACTTATATTGCTGTAATAATTTTACAGCAGGTATGTTTAAACTTCTGCTTAGTGCCTTGCTTGCAGGTACTGCACCATCATAACCTAAATCAAAATTTTGTGGTGTGTAGCCACCAATTTGTGTGGGTATATCTGGCAGTAAGCTATTTGGCAAAATGGTACCATCAGTTAAAGCTGCGGCATACAATAATGGTTTTAATGTGCTGCCAGGGCTTCTTGGAGCAATAATAACATCTACATCGGTTTCCATATTTTTATTTGCAGGCTCATATACATTGCCCACATAAGCAAGTGCATGCCCAGTTTCTACATCTAACACCAATGCACACATATTGTTGATGTTGTTACTTTTTAAAAATTGATGTTGCCTGTTTATAATATCTGAAACATTAGTCTGCATGTTTAGTTTAATTGTAGTAATTGCTTTTGTGGAGCTGTTATTGCTTTCTGCTTTAAATCTTTGTAATAAGTGTGGTGCAAGCTGTGGAAGAGGTACTGGCTTTTCAGGTAATATTTCTTGTAGTGCTAAATTATAATCATCTATAGAAAATTTATTGGCCTCTAATAATTTTTTTAGTAAACTGTTTCTTTTTTCAAGTAGTGTTTTTCTATTTTTACCCGGGTGTACTAATGATGGTGCGTTAGGTAATACGGCAAGCATGGCTGTTTCTGCCCAACTAAGTTTATCAGCACTTCTACCAAAATATCTCCAAGCTGCAGCATCTAAACCTACAACATTGCTACCAAAAGGAGCATTGCTAGCGTATAACGCCATTATTTCATTTTTGCTGTAGCTAAACTCCAATCGTAATGCTAAAATAGATTCTTTGCATTTATTAAGTATAGATCTGTTGTTGTTTTGCTGGGCTAATCGTATTATTTGCATATTGATGGTGCTACCACCTTGCGTTGTTTTTTGCCTTTTTAGATTGGCATAAAATGCTCTTGCTATGGCACTAAAATCTACACCGGCATGGCCGTAAAATCTTTTATCTTCATAGGTGGTAATACAATCAATAAACTTATCAGGTACAGTTTTATTATAGGGAAATCTCCATTGGCCATCAACTGCAATTGTAGCGTTTAATAAATTACCATCTGCATCTTCTATAACATAACTAGTTGGGGCATTAAAAATTTTTGTTGGGAGTATACAATAAAAAATCAACATCATTAAAACCGATAAAAACAATTTTAATTTATTTTTTTTTATAACAGATAAAATGTTTTGCTGCAACATGGATAATATTCCTATTACAAGAAATTGATTTGTAAAACTTGTAAGAAAGTTGATTAATAAAGTTACCGTAATAATTTAATTGCCAAAAAAATTTAGTTGCTTAGTTAGTTAATTTTTTCAGAATATATAAACAATCTTTAGAAATACACAATTAGCATCTACAGT
>JANMAV010000090.1:0-3617 GCA_031360055.1 Ferruginibacter sp. | reverse complement strand
TAGATTTTGGAGTGAATGCCTGTTTTTTACTGTTTGTCATAATGTTGATAAAAATGTTTAATTTTTAGTCAACCTATTTTAGGAAGTGACATTCGGATTGCTTGCCGCTAACGAGCAGGGCTTGCCGAAGGTTGGGTATTGACCAACTGACTGCCCGGAACCGCTGATAAGTAAAGATGTAATTGTTGATGTTAAAAACAAAATGCTTGGCGATGTTTGTCAAGCCCGAACCAAAGCTAGGATGTGTACCGCTGCCGATTGCTGCAACATCAAGCCCAACTTTTGGCAAACCCAATGTTGTAAGCAGCCCTTATTTCTTCATAACCTAAAAAAGCCGTTGGCTTATTATTTTACCAACGGCTTAAGTTTTGTCTTACTTAATTTGAAATAAGTATTTTTTTTCTTTCAACATAGTTTTTGGAAACAACTTCAATTATATATACATCGTTTTTCAAACCGTTTAATGAAATAACTGCTTTACTAGCAGAAGTATAATGAATTGTTTTAACTAGACTACCCATTTTATTATAAATATTAACATCTGTAAATACGATAGTATTTGTAGAATTTTTTAAATAATTTACACTTGGGCAATCTTTAGGGTAAGTAAAATTTTGTGATTCAAGCAAAACACTTCTTGAACTATTCAAAGTGGAAATTTTTATCAAACCGAAAGATTCAGATGTTGGACATGGGTCAGGTCTGTCTGGTGGTGGACAGTACTGTAATTTGAACGCAAATATTTTACTAAAAGTACCACACGAGTTACTAATTTCACCTTGTAAATAACCTACAGTTGTACTACCAAAAGGTATATATAGTTTAGCTCTATTAGGATATGTAGGGTCGAATTGTGTAAAACTAAAATCGCCACTTGGATAACCTGGAGCATAACTCCATATTACACTTTGATTTGAAAAATCAGTTAAGGCATCTATATAAGGTGTGTTAAAATGTGATTGGCAAATTGTATTTATTGAACTAGGACTATTTGGGTTGAACTCTTTTGAATATAAATTATTCCTTGTACCATCACTATAAGATGTTGCAAAATTTGGAATACCTATATAAATATTTTTAGAAGGAGTTTGTGTGACATCGCCACACATTGTTGTAATTGTCGCAGCAAATATTATATTTCCATCTGTTACGCTGCTAGGAACTGTTAAAGTAGCTGGGTTTCCTGTTGGTGAAATTGTTACTCCTTGTGGGGCATATGTCAACGTCCAAGTTACACTACTACTTGCAGGTGCATTTACAGAAATATTGGTAGTGGTATTAGAGTATACACTATTAATTGGGTTAATAAAATAAGTAGGTGAAGTTAAATTAACATTGCAAGCATTAGTTGGATAGCTTACTCCATTTATAATACCTGCTGCAGAAATATTTTTTACGACACTTGCACAAGCAACTGAAGAAAGTGATATTGAATTGGTTGGAGTACTTATTGTGGAAGGTGCAGCTGAGCCATTATACAGCCAACCATTAGGTATTGCTCCTAAATTCCAAGAATACCCTGAAACATTTGGAGTGTTGTTTACATTATTTACAGTAAAGGTTTGAGTAGTGCTTGTGCCTTTTTGTAATTCTAATGTAGATGGGCTTAATGTGAAGCCTGCTGTTGGTGGAATTTCTGTTATTGTAATTTTTTTGATTATAACATAAGAACTTGCAGTACCATTGATAAATAATAAATTTGAAGCAATGAATATACTTGATTTTGCTGATGTTAAAGAATTAAACTGGTAAGTTTTATCGAAAAAATTTGATGGCTGTATTTCTTGATTTGTTGTATTAAAACCTTGTTGAATATTGCTATTCAATAATTCTACACCATTACATGAAGTACCACCCCCACTACTTGCTTTAGAAAATTCTAAACGTAATCTACAATTCGGCTCAGGGAAAGTTGGTGTTTTGGAAACAGCATTAACAGTTATTGTATAACTATAACCTTGCTTAAAATTATAATCCACTTTATACTCTGTACCTGAATAAATGTTAGAGCCATTTGCAAACGCATCAAGTTTTACCCATTTATTTACATTATCAAAAATTGGCTGGCCTCCTGTGCTAGTATGTAGTACATTGTTAATAGTTGGTGAAATTGGATAAAATGCGTTACATTGATTAGTACTATAATTATCGTAATTAATAATTATGTTTTGTGATTTAGCTGAGAACATGATTAATACTGCTACAAAAAGACAGTAGAATAGCTTTGTGTACTGTTTCATAATAATTTTTTTAATTTTATTTTGTTAAATGAAATTGAAATCCAATTCCTGCTATTACGGAGTTTACCTTGCCTTTATTATCGTTATATAAAAATGTTGAATAACCTAAAGTAAACTCCAATGCAACACTGTTATTAAAAAAGACTGCACAACCTCCTGTTCCAGAAAAGTTGTTGCTGTTTTGCTTTACACCTTGGTTAGTTTTAGTAATACCATATTGATAACTTAGTTCAGAAAAAACATTTAACGAATTTTCTTTTTGCAAAAAATAATAACGTACAAACGGTCCAATTATATAAATGTTTGTAACGTCTTTTTGAAAATCATTTACTACTGTTCTACTGTAGCCAGGTTTAACGCCTATTGGCAACTTGTCTAAAATAAAATAACCTGTATTTCCGTTTAAGTTAACCAAAGTTTGTTTTGAATTCAAACCACCCGCTTCATTATATTTTGAGGACCTAAATGAAGCATTTCCCCCTACAAGCCAAGTTTTTTTATCAAGCTGGGCTGTTGAATTAAATGCAGAAAGAAGTAATGTAAAACTTACTAAAATTTGTTTCATTGTTTATGGATTTTGGTTAATAAATAAAATTTAATTGGTGGTGAGTGTATATAGTATTTCATATTTTATTAAAGCAAGGTACATTTGTATTGATATGAATTTAATAATAATTGCTATTACAAAAGGGTTGCTTTACAACGAACAGGGCTTTGCGGTCGTTTGGGAATTTGAAAAACGTCCGCTTGGAACTGATGCTGAATAAAATTACTAATGATAAAAATAATTACAAATGCTCAATAATGAACGTCAAGCCGAAACTGAAGTTGATAGCGAACAAATGCCCATTGCTGGTTCGTCAAGCCCAAATGCCGCAAAACCCCATGTTGTACGTTCGGCTTGTGTCAAAGCGTGGGTTGTTCGCAATTCAGCATTTTCTATTCAATGTGGTGGTTTAGAAAGGTTGTTTATACACTTTTCAAAACCAAAATATTACTACGAAAAATTAACCGAACAAGATAGAGATATGCCATTCGGTGACATTTCAATTCAGGAAGGGATTTTTAAAAAAGCTGGATGGTATGAAACACATAAAACTTGGGTGCGTTGTCAGTCTGTTGGTAATTGGATTGGTTACGATAACCCTGTGTCTGATTTTATTTGGGATGAGTTATGTAAACACTTTCTAAATGCCCCTTTTGATGACTGGCATATTTTAGAAAAAGAAGGCAAATGTAATATTGAAGATTTTTGCCTTGAAATTGAGTTGCGTATGTCTGTCTTGTCCTGAAATAGGTTGACTCTTTTTTTTGTTTAAAAATAGGTCAAAGTATCAAATTACGGGAGAAGCATTGATAAGTTTTTTAAATTAAATC
>JANMAV010000028.1:0-31348 GCA_031360055.1 Ferruginibacter sp. | reverse complement strand
AAGGAAAATTACAGGAAAAATTAGAAATAAATAGAGTAAATGATAAAGAAACCATAGTGAATATTTATAAAATTACTAAAGATGGTGAAACAAAAAATAAACCTTATTACACCCGAACTTACTTTACTAACGAAACAAACGAAATTCGTATTTATGGCATTTCTGGTAACGATGAGTATGTAGTAAAAGGTAAAGTAAATAAAGGAATTAAAATCAGACTTATTGGAGGTATAGAAAAAGATAATTATGTAGATGAATCATCGGTTAAAGGGATTTCTCACAAAACAAAAATTTATGATAATCCTGGTAATGATGTAGTAAATACAGGAAAAGAAACTCAAGTAAATTTATCTACTGACACTGCAATAAATAGGTACAATTATAGATATTTTAAGTATAATAAAAATAGATTAAAACCTATTTTTTCTTACAATAACCCTGATAGAATATATGTAGGTATTGCTTACATATCACAAAAAGAAAAATGGCGTAAAACTGCTTACGCTAATGCACAATATTTTGATGTAAAGTATTCTCTTTCTCAAATGGCTTTTAGCAGTACCTACAAAATTGATTTTTTAGAATACATAGGCAAATGGAATCTTCGTTTTTTTGCAAATTATGATGCAGTAAAATGGACGAATTTTTATGGTTTAGGAAATAATACCGTTTTTACAACTACCAATAGAGATTTTTTTAGAATTCGTTCAGAAGAAATAAACACATCTGTAACTACAGATAGAATAATAAATAATAAACACAAGTTTAGCTTTATAGCAGGATATAACACGTATAAAATATTAAAAGATACGAGCAGATATTTGGCAAAGCAAAACACAGTATCCTCACCAGCTCAGCTAAAATTTGAAGATTTTGGTACCGCAGAGGTTGCTTACATTTACCAACATATAAACGATTCAGTAATACCAACAAAAGGTATAAGTTTTAAAGCCCATAGTACTTATATTAATAGCCTTAAAAGAAGTAACAACAGTGTAACTAAATTTGGTGCAGAGGCTAATGTTTACTTACCATTAAGTAAAAAATTTGGTTTTTTATTTAGAGGTGGGGCTACTACGTTATCGGGTAACCCACAGTTTTTCCAATACAATACAGTTGGTGGCACCCAAAGTATTAGAGGCTATCAAAGAGATAGATTTTATGGTAATAGTACAGTATTTAGCCAAAATGAAATTAGATATATAACCAACGTTCGTTCATTTTTATTTAATGGCAAAATTGGTATTTATGGGTTGTACGATGTTGGCAGGGTTTGGCTTAAAGGAGAAAAAAGTAATGATTGGAAAAGTGGGTATGGTGCTGGCTTAATGATTTCGCCATTTAATAGAGTAGTTTTATCAACCTCATATGCAGTATCGCCAGAAGATGCAAATATTCATATCTCATTTTCAACAACGTTTAAATAAGCAATTGTTTACAGCAAAGCCAACTTTGCTAAAACAATCATATCATTTGTTATTTATTATGCCAACATGGCATTTTTAGGCTCATAAAGTGTAACTTTGTGAGCCAATTTATTTTAAAAAATGGAGCAAACACTCATAGCAAAACAACACGACGAAGCAAGGCAAGGAGAAGCATTTTTGCCCCAATTTAGCAGTTTACAAACCTCTCAAAAAAGTTTTTATATTGAAAGCTATGGCTGTGCTATGAACTTTGCAGATAGTGAAGTAGTAGCCTCCATTTTAGGAGCCGAAGGTTTTGGGGCGGTAAAACAACCAGAATTGGCAGATTTGATATTGATAAACACCTGCTCAATTAGAGAAAAAGCAGAAGATACTGTACGTAAAAGATTAACAGAGTTCAGAAAAATAAAAAAAACAAATCCAGGCCTTATTGTAGGTGTACTAGGCTGTATGGCAGAGCGTTTAAAAGCAGCATTTATAGAGCAGGAAAAACTGGTTGATTTAGTGGTAGGGCCAGATGCTTACAGAAGTTTACCTGGCTTAATAGAAGAAGCAAGTAGTGGCCAAAAAGGCGTAAATGTATTGCTTAGCAGGGAAGAAACTTATGCAGATATTGCACCAATACGCCTCAATAGTAACGGTGTAACGGCATTTGTAAGTATAATGAGAGGTTGTAATAACATGTGCAGCTTTTGTGTAGTTCCATTTACTAGAGGTAGAGAGCGTAGCAGAGATGCATATAGCATTGTACAAGAATGTGAAGCTTTATTTAATGATGGATATAAAGAAGTAACCTTGTTGGGGCAAAATGTGGATAGTTATAGATTTACCCCACCTATCCTCACTAAAGTTGCCCCACCTATCCTCCCCAAAGGGGAGGGAAACCAAATAGTTGGGCAACTAGAAACATTATTAACAACAATACAGAAAAATGGGCAATCTCTTAGTCAATCTAATAATCAATCTATACCATTTCCTCCCCCTTCGGGGGAGATAGAGGGGGCGGTAACGTTCGCCAAACTTCTTGAAATGGTTGCCAAAATATCGCCACAGTTAAGAGTTCGTTTTAGCACATCTCACCCAAAAGATATTACTGATGATGTACTTTTTACCATAAAAAAATATGAAAATATTTGCAACTACATACACTTACCTGTACAAAGTGGCAGCAGCAGAATATTACAATTAATGAACCGTACATATAGCCGTGAGTGGTACATTGCCAAAGTTGATAGAATTAGAGAAATTATACCTGATTGTGGTGTTAGTACCGATATGATTACAGGTTTTTGTACTGAAACTGAAGAAGATCACCAACAATCTTTATCGCTATTTGACTATTGCAAATACGATTTAGCCTATTTATATTTTTACAGCGAACGCCCCGGCACCCTTGCTGCTCGTAGGTTTGCAGATGATGTACCGCTTGATGTTAAGAAAAGAAGGCTGCAAGAGTTGGTTGATTTATACCGCCAACATTCTTTACGTACTATGCAAAAAGAAGTAGGTAAAACTTTTAAAGTATTAGCAGAAGGTTTTTCTAAAAAAAGCGATGAACAATTACAAGGCCGTACAGATCAAAATAAAGTAGTAATTTTTAATAAGGAAAATTATGTAAAAGGCAATTATGTGCAGGTACATATTACACATTGCACAGCTGGTACATTGTTTGGGGAGGTAATAAAATAGAAATTAAACAATGCAACCCATTCTACAAAACAATATTAAAAAGATACAAAGCTTATGTGAAACCTATCACATAAAAAACCTGTATGCCTTTGGCTCCGCCGTTAGTGGGGCTTTTAGAGATGATAGTGATATTGATTTTTTATACGAAATGGATTATACAGACTTTGATTTTAACGACACGGCAAATTTACCCTTTGATCCTTTTTTAGCATACTTCGATTTAAAAGAAAAATTAGAAGAATTATTAGGGAAAAAAGTTGATTTAATACCAAACCAACAGTTCAAAAATAAATATTTTAATGATAGTGTATTAAAAACAAAAACTGCAATTTATGGGTAACCACTCAATTGAAAAATATTTAGCAGATATTCTATTGTTTATAGAAGAACTTGAAACTTTTTCTAATGATATTTCTTTAGCTAATATTGAAAAACCAATAAATAAATGGTCAGTAGAAAGAGCATTAAGTATAATTGGTGAGGCTTTGGCAAAAGCTGATAAGCTTAATCCAAATTTACCAATTACAAATAAAAAACAAATTATTGGTTTAAGGCATGTATTAGTTCATGATTATGATAAAATTGATGCCCCAAAACTTTATATTATTTTACAAAAACATTTACCCACTTTAAAAAAAGAGGTAGAAGATATCCTTTCAAAATATTAAAATGGATTTACAATCAATAAAAAATCGTTTTGCCATAATTGGCAACTCACCGGCTCTTAACCATGCTTTAAATGTAGCATCTCAAGTATCAAATACTGATTTGAGTGTGCTCATAAATGGTGAAAGTGGAGTAGGTAAAGAAGTATTTGCACACATTATACACTCCCTTTCGGCCCGTAAGCACAATCCATTTATTGCTGTAAACTGCGGTGCAATTCCTGAGGGCACAATAGATTCTGAATTATTTGGCCATGAAAAAGGATCTTTTACCGGAGCCACTGATGGTCGTAAAGGGTATTTTGAAACCGTAAATGGTGGTACAATTTTTCTTGACGAAATTGGTGAAATGCCTTTGGGTACACAAGCTCGTTTATTAAGAGTTTTAGAAACTGGTGAGTATATTAGGGTAGGTAGTAGTAAAGTACAAAAAACCGATGTTAGAGTAATAGCGGCAACTAACAAAGAGTTGTTAGAATACACTAGCAAAGGCAGGTTTAGAGAAGATTTATATTACCGCTTAAATACAGTGCCTATAAGAGTACCGGCACTTAGAGATAGAAAAGAAGATATTATTTTATTGTTCAGAAAATTTACTGCCGATTTTGCTGATAAATACAAAACCGGATCTATACAACTAAATGACGAGGCTAGGAATTATTTATCAGCCTACTCATTTCCAGGTAATGTTAGAGAACTTAAAAACATAGCTGAGCAAATTTCAGTTTTAAGTAAAGATAAAAATGTAAACGGAGAGCAGTTAAGAGCTTTTTTACCAACCAACAACAACAATCGCTTACCGGTACATGTGGGTAGCAGCCATGAATCTCAATCAGAGTTTGCAAACGAAAGAGAAATATTATACAAGCTTTTTTTCGATATGAAAAAAGATGTAAATGAACTTAAAAAAATGTTTTTTGATTTGTTACAAAACCCATCAGCAGTTAGTAATAACAATGGTTTCACTAATGATAATTTGTTTAGAGAATTACAACCTGTAACCAGCAGTAACTCAACAAATAATACTTTTGTGCAACCAACTACACAACAGGTTATTTTACATCAAGATGGAAGTAGCATACAACAACATGTAGATGTTGAAGAATCTTTAAGCATAATGGATAAAGAAAAAGAACTTATAATTAAAGCCTTAAAAAAACATAGGGGCAAACGTAGAGATGCCTCATTAGATTTGGGCATAAGTGAACGAACACTGTATAGAAAGTTAAAAGAGTATGATATTGAAGACTTGTAAAATAGTTTTATACTTAGCACAAATTTTAAAGCTTAGATAACAAAATTATAACTAAAGCTGCATTACCTTTCAAAATGTAAGTATAAAGGCATACTCTCAACTGTTTTACATGAAAAACTTTTTAATATTATTAACCATATTTTTTCTTTGCAATTATGCATCGTGCAAATATTCATTTAAAGATAGTGCCCCAATACCACTAGAAATTAAAACCTTTAGAGTTCAATATTTAGAAAATAAAGCACAATATGTAAATAGCCAATTGAGTAATAGCTTAACTGAGCGTTTAAAACAAAAAGTGCTAAACACTACAAGGCTTAAACAAACTAATGAAGATGATGCCCATTATGATATTAGTGGTTATGTTTCTCAATATTATACCAGCACAGTAAGTATACAAAACAATAACTCCAGCGGTAATAGGCTTACGGTTGGCTTTCATTTAGTTTTTAAAAATACACTTGATGCCACCAAAAATTTTGAAACAGATTTAACCAGAACTTTTGACTTTGATGCCAATAAATCTCTATCTGAAGCTGAAGCAACCCTAACTGCAGATATAGTAAAAAATTTGGCAGACGAAATTTTTAATAAAATATTTTCAAATTGGTAACCATTAGCTTTACATACTTTTCATTTATTTTTCATGAGTAATTTATATCATTCCATTTTTAATACTACTCAATCAAATATGGTTGATGTAGATAATATGCATCAAATTGCAAAAGAGCATCCGTATGCTGCTGTGGCACATTTTTTTGCTTTGCAACATTCTAATTTTAATAATGATATGTATAAGGCTACAGCGGCAAAAGCAGCATTGTTTTTTAGTAACCCATTTATGTTACAAAACCAATTAGCTTTTGCAAATTCTAATAATCAACAAACATTAGTTGAACCCCCATCTGAAATTTTTTCTGATCAAAATCACCCTAATAACGATTTTCAAAACGAAACCAATACAATAACAGATTTTACAAGTACAGAAAATGTAGAAGAAATAGTTGAAGCAGTATGTATACCTATTGATGATGTAAATAAGAAGCAAACAGATGATGTTGAATACCCAACAAATAGTAGTTACACAAGTGAATCCCAAAAAATTGAATCAAACGATGAATTGGTTTCACAAATAACTACCGAAAAATTTATAGAGTTAAAAAAGCATTTGCAAGATAATGATGCAGATACGCCATTATTTGAACCCCTACATGCTACCGATTACTTTGCCAGCCAAGGCATTAAAATAAATGAAGAAGATTTAAGTAACGACAAATTGAGTGTTCAACTAAAAAGCTTTACAGCTTGGCTTAAAGTAATGAAAAAAGTACACCCAGATAAATTGCCACAAACCACTATAATTGTAGAAACTGCTATACAAAAACAAGCTGAAAAAAGCAATATTGAGGCAGATGTACTAACTGAAGCCATGGCAGATGCATTTTTACAGCAGGGTAAGCTGCAAAAAGCAAGAGAAATATATCAAAAATTAAGTTTGCTTAATCCTACAAAAAGTGCTTACTTTGCAGCCAAATTACAAAATTTAAATTAACAACAATGCTAATCATTTTCGGAATTTTAATCATAGCTGCATCAATAGTTTTAGGCTTAATAGTATTAATACAAAACCCAAAGGGTGGCGGTTTATCAGGTACATTAAGTGGTTTTAGCAACCAACTAATGGGTGTAAAACAAACAACTGATGTGTTAGAAAAAGGTACATGGGTTTTTGCTGCTATTGTAGGAATTTTGTGCTTAGTTTCTCCAGCCTTCATCCCTAAAGATGCTTCAGGCTCATCAAGTAACGATGATTTAATACAAAAAACTAGCACAGCACCTCAGCAAAAAGCTGCTCCAGCCACTACGGCTCCAATGCAACAACCAACTACTGATACAGGAAAAAAATAATATAACACAACAGCACATAATTATATGCCTGCCTTACATTAAGGCAGGTTTTTTTTTAACTATTTTGCAGAAAATACACACAGTATGAAAAAAATATTCTTATTAATTGTTGGTTTGATAGCTATAATTGGAGGGTATGTAGGTTGGCAAATTTTTGGGCCAACAATAAAAGAGCCAACTGGTAAATATTTGTACATTCATACGGGTAGTAATTATAATGATGTAAAGGAGTTACTTATAAATGAAAACATCATTAACGGTAATTTTTTCTTTGATAAATTAGCAAAAAAAGCTGCATACCCTAACAATGTAAAAGCTGGTAGATATGAAATTAAAGATGGCTTAAGTGTATACAACTTGGTAAAAATGCTTAAATCTGGCAGGCAAAGCCCCGTTAAATTAGTTATTAATAAGCTTCGTACCAAGGAAGATTTAGCTTCAAAAATATCTCAAAATTTTGAGTGTGACTCTAGCAGTGTTATGGATTTTTTAAACAATGCTGATTCTTTACAAACCTATAAATTAGATACCAACACTGCCATAACTGCTGTTATACCTAACACCTATTTAATAAATTGGAACAATAACTTTAAAAAAATATTTACCAAACTCTATAATGAGCAACAAATTTTTTGGAACAAAGAAAGAACACAAAAAGCAGCTTTAAAAAACTTAACCCCTAGCCAGATATATACCATGGCCAGCATTGTAGAAGAAGAAACTAACAAGGCTGAAGATAAACCACTAATAGCAAGTGTATACACAAACAGAATAGCACAAGGGCAAAAATTAGAGGCTGACCCAACAGTTAAATTTGCTATGAAAAATTTTGGGTTAAAAAGGATTTTGTATGGGCATTTAAAATATGACTCACCGTACAACACCTACATGCATACCGGCTTACCACCTGGGCCAATTTGCACCCCATCTACCAAAACAATAGATGCTGTATTGGATGCACCTAAAACTGATTATTTATTTTTTGTTGCTAAACCAAGTTTTAATGGCTATTCAAATTTTGCAGCTACTTATGCTCAGCATCAAATTTTTGCAAAGCAATATCAGCAGGCATTAGATAGTTTAATTAGAAGCAAACAATAAAACCGCTTTTAAAATAGGGGGTGCAGCTTAAATGTTAAACATTTTTTCTACCTTCAACCAATGAGAATTTTTATAGGTTTATTATTGTGTTACTGTACAATAACTGCAACAGCACAAACTAAATTTGCAACCATTACAGGTAAAGTTGTAGATGATAATGATACTCCACTAAAAAATGTTTCCATTGTAATACTTGGCAAAAACGCTGGCATAGTAACTACCGATAGTGGTAGTTTTGTTATAAAAGTTCCTTCGCAAAAATCGCTAGCTTTATTATTTAGTTACACAGGTTTTGTTACCCAACAAAAAAACTTTTTTTTAAGTAATAACGAAACTGAAAACATTACCATTCAATTAAAACAAAACGGCCAAACCTTACAAACTGTAACAGTTGGCAATACTTTAAAAGATAGAAAAGAGACCGGCTTAGTAAAAATTAATCCTAAAAATGCTTTACAATTGCCAAGTACAGTAGGCGGTGTAGAAGGTTTAATAAAAGTACTGGTAGGTAGCAACAATGAGCTTACCTCTCAATATAGCGTAAGGGGTGGCAATTACGATGAAAACTTAATTTACATTAACGATTTTGAAGTATACCGACCATATTTAGTGAGTAGTGGCCAGCAGGAAGGGTTGAGTTTAATAAACGCTTCCCTAACCAAAAATATAAGTTTTTACACAGGCGGTTTTCAAAGTAAGTATGGCGATAAAATGAGCAGCGTATTAGATATACAATACAAAAAACCAACTGGTTTAGGAGGTAGTGCATATGTAAGTTTGCTAGAGCAGGGTGCACATGTAGAAGGCAATAGCAAAAACAAAAAATTTACGTACTTAGCTGGTTTTCGCAATAAAAGCAATAGAAATTTATTAAGTAACCAACCTACAACAGGTTCTTACATACCATCAGCATCAGATGCACAAGGTTATGTTACTTATACACTAAATAATAAATTACAACTAGAAGTGTTGGGTATATTTTCAGCCAGTAGGTTTAGTTTTTTACCAGAATCAGTAAAAAAAACCTCTTCAGTTTTTTCACCATTTTTTACTGCTAATTTAGGCTTAGATGTATTTTTTGAAGGCCAGGAAAAAGATAGCTATTCAACAAGTTTGGTAGGTGTATCCTTATTACAAAATGTACATAAGCAAACTAAATTAAAATGGATGCTGAGCCGCTTTAAAGATGTGGAAAAAGAAAATGTAGATATTGGAGCTGCATATCTTTTTGGCGATAGAGATTTTGATAACAGCAGCCCAACATTTGGCCAAATAACTAACCCATTGGGGGCAGGATACTATCAAAATTATAGTCGTAATAATTTAAACATTGAAGTGTTAAACGCTAGCCACAAAGGCAGTTACGATGCCAGCAAACACTTTATACAATGGGGCTTACAAGCAGAGCAAACTAACATTAAAGATAAATTAGCACAGTTTGAATATAGAGATAGCGCTGGCTATTCCCTACCCTACAACCCCGGCAACCTTACCATTTTTGATGTACAAAATAGTACCGCTAATTTAAGTATTCAAAAATATAGTGGCTACATACAAGATAATATTAAACTGCTTCGTAACAATAATGATATTAGCTTACAAATAGGCACCCGTTTTAACTACAATAGTTTAAACAAGCAGTTTTTAATTAGCCCTAGGGCACAGATAAGTTTTACACCAACTGGTAAAAAGGATATTGTATTAAAATTGGCGGCTGGTGTGTACAGCCAACCTCCTTTTTACAGGGAGCTACGCAACCAAAAAGGCAAAGTAAACACCGATGTAAAAGCCCAAACAAGCGTACAATTTGTGGCCGGTGCAGACTATAATTTTACTGGCCCAAACAATAGGCCACTACGTTTTACAACTGAGGCGTATTATAAAAAAATGAATAATGTGTTGCCATACGATATTGACAATGTAAAAATTAAATACCTAGGTACTAATAATGCAACTGCTTATGCAACTGGTATTGAGTTTAGATTATTTGGAGAGCTTGTAAAAGATGCTGAAAGCTGGGTAAGCTTAGGCATAATGGATACTAAAGAAAATTTACAAAACGATTTTTATTACGATTATAAAAATGCAGCTGGGCAAATTATTACAGCTACAACTACTGATCAGGTAGCGGTAGATAGTGTAAAAAATGAAGTGGGCTTTTTACGCCGGCCAACTGATAGAAGAGTAACTGTGGGCATTTATTTAGAAGATTATTTACCTACAAACAAAAATTTTAAAATATTTTTAAACGCCATTTATGGAAGTAATATGAGCTATAATGTACCTGGCTCTGTACGGTACAGAAATGGGCTAATCATACCTTCATACATTAGAGTAGATATGGGCTTTAGTGCTTTATTATTGAGTGAAAAATCTGCAAGGCGTAGTCATAGCCCATTTAAAAACTTTGATAATATTTGGGCAAGTTTAGAGGTGTTTAATTTAATAAACAGAGAAAACACTATATCGTTTCAGTTAATTAAAGACTTTTCAAATACGGTATACGCATTACCAAACAGGCTTACCCCAAGGCTTGTAAATTTAAAAATAGCTGCTCGTTTTTAGGTTTATTTTTCAACAATACAATTTAATAATGTGTATAATTTGTAGAGGGATTTTTACAAAACAAAAATTAAATTTGAATTGTGAAACAAATTATATTTAATATAATTTCACTTCCGATAAAATTAAATACTTTAAATTATAACGGTCTCAAATTCTCCCTTTAGGGGATGAAGGGGGCTACAATTAAACTAAACAGCAATTGACAGAAACGATTATTAATTTAGAAAATGTAAACCCTATTGAATTTTTTGGAGTAAACAACGGCAAGCTCGATATTCTGAAAAAAAAATTCCCTTTATTAAAAATTTTGAGCAGAGGCACACAATTAAAACTTAGCGGTGCAGCAGATCAAATTGAAGATGCAAAAGAAAAGATAGATTTATTATTAAAGTACTTAGAAAGAAGTGGGCACATGAGTGAAAATTATTTTGAACAAATATTGGGTGGCGATGATGAAAAATCAGTCGATAATTTTATTGATAGAAACCCAAATGATGTGTTGGTATTTGGCCCTAATGGTAAAACAGTAAGGGCACGTACAGCTAACCAAAAAGTAATGGTACAAGCTTGCGATAAAAATGATATAGTGTTTGCTATTGGGCCAGCAGGTACAGGTAAAACCTATACTGCAGTTGCATTAGCAGTTAGAGCATTAAAAAATAAAACAGTAAAAAAAATAATTTTAACAAGGCCTGCGGTAGAGGCTGGAGAAAGTTTAGGATTTTTACCTGGCGATTTAAAAGAAAAAATTGATCCGTATTTACGCCCTTTGTACGATGCGTTAGATGATATGATACCTGCTGACAAACTAGCGTATTACATGAGTACACGTACTATAGAAATAGCTCCATTGGCATATATGAGAGGCAGAACTTTAGACAACGCCTTCATAATTTTAGATGAAGCACAAAACACCAATGATTTACAAATAAAAATGTTTTTAACAAGAATAGGGCCCAATGCTAAAGCAATTATAACTGGAGATCCTACACAGGTTGATTTACCAAAAAACCAACAAAGTGGTTTGTGGCGTGCAACTCGGTTATTAAAAAATATTGATGGTATATCTCACGTTGAACTAGATGAGGAAGATGTTGTTAGGCATAAATTAGTTAAGGCTATCATTAAAGCATATAATAAAGATGATAAGCGCCAAACTGATGAAAAAGAAGCCGAACAAAAACAAAGAACTACCTTTAGAGCTGAAAAATAACTAACAAATTTTAAACAAAAAACATGAAAAAATTAACCTTTTTAGTTTGTATAATTTCATACTTAATTATATTTTCTAGCTGTAAAACTAACCCAACTACTGGTTCGCCAAAGGAGGTTTTAGTAGCATTTACTGAGGCATTAAGCAAAAAAGATTTTGCAACCGCAAAGTCATTAACAACAAAAGATGGGCAAATGATGATAGTAATGATGGAAACTTATGGTGCAGATAAAGCCAAGGCACAAATGGATAAATTTGACCAATCAAAAGTGAAATTTGGCGAAGCAGTAATAAATGGTGATAATGCCTATGTGCCTATTACAGAAAAAGGTAGCAAAGAAAGTGTTGATTTTCCTATGAAAAAAGTAGATGGATTATGGAAAGTAGCTTTTGACCTTAATAGTATGATGGAATTGGGCTTAAAAGAAATGAAAAAAAGAGGTAGCAACATTAATGACTCTCTAAAAATGCAATTAGATAAAATAAAGGGTATGAGTATGGACTCTATTATGAAAGGTATAAATAAAATGGCTGGAGATAGTATGTAAAAAAATTTCAAATTAAACATAATAAAAAGTAGTACTACCAATATAGCAGTAGTACTACTTTTTTTATACCAATTCTATAACTGTAATTTCAGGTAGCTCACCTACCCTACCTGGGTAACCAATAAAACCAAAACCACGGTTTACGTATAATTTTTGTTTGTCAGCCTCATATAAACCAGCCCATTGTGGGTACATATATTGTACAGGGCTCCACTTAAAGCCAGGTAACTCTACCCCAAACTGCATACCATGTGTGTGGCCACTAAGCATGAGATCTACACTTGGATAAGTAGTTTTAACTTGAGCATCCCAATGGCTAGGATCGTGGCTCATCAGTATTTTAAAAGGATATTTTTCTGCACCTGCATACGCTACATCCATACGGCCATGTTTTGGAAATCTAGCTTTTGCACTCCAGTTCTCTATACCAATTAAAGCTATTTCTGCACCATTTTTTTGAAGTACTACATGCTCATTCATAAGTAAACGCCAACCCAATTGTGCATGTACTTTTTGTAGGTTTATTAAATTTTGCTCTTTACTTACTCCATCTATTGGCCACTGTACATAATCTCCATAATCATGGTTGCCTAATGTGCTAAAAACACCCATAGGTGCTTTTAACTGGCTAAAAATATCCATAAAGTTTTCCAATTCGGTAGCTTTATCGTTCACTAAATCGCCAGTAAATAAAATAATATCAGCATTTTCTTTCAAAATCATATCTATACCTTGTTGTACAGCTTTTTTATCCATCAAGCTTCCACAATGTATATCGCTTATGTGCACAATTCGTAGACCATTAAATGCAGTGGGTAAGTTATCAAATTTTAATTTTACGCTCTTTGTTTGATATTTATATTGGTTGGTAAAGCCATATAACAAACTTGTAAATAGCGTACCGCCAGCAGCAATGCCAAGCCAGCTTAAAAATGTAGATCGGCTTATACCATCTGCACTCATTGTATCTACATCAGTATTATTAAAAAATAATTTACCAGCAAGCCATTGTATTCCTCGGCGTAAATCATCAACCAAAAAAAATATTAAAGCAGTACTTTTTGCTAAAAACAAACCTAAAATAGTAGCAAATAAATAGGTACGAACTCGTTTACCCAAAAATTGTTGCTCAGTATAAACAAATAATAAAAACCCAACTATAGCTAAAATGGTAATACCCCAATAAAAAGTGTACACAATTATTTTTGCCTTTGGCGATATATTTTGTGATACAGTTTTTACTGCCGCAAAAAAATACCAATCTAATAAAAGCATTAATGTTATAAATAGTACTACGCCAAGTGGTGATCTCATTTTTTATTAGTTAATTTATTAATTTTTGTATGTTCAGCATTTTCCAAGAAAAAATTGTTGTAAGTCTACCCTCCAATAAATGATTAAAAAAATTGCATATAAACTTTGCCAACTGCACCCATATTTTATGGGGACCAACTGCCAATTGCAAACTACCAATAGCTTCCCTTACTCCAATTCCTAATAAACTACAAACTCATCAATCTGCTGCTTTATTGTTTTACTAATTGCCTCATCACTTATTTCGTTTTGCTCATTAATATAGGTATGTACGCTACTTATTGGTAATCTGTTATAATGTAGGTTTGCTTTAAGGTGTAACAATATACTTGTTAAATGTTCCATACCTCTTAAGTTACCTGCCCTACCGGTGCTAACACCAGTAAGTAATATTTTTTTACTGGGCCACACTGCTTTTACGTCAGTATTATCAATCATTAATTTTAAAACTCCAGCAAAGCTGCCATTATACTCTGGGCTAAGTATAATAAATTTTTCAGCTTTTGTTAAATAATCGGCTTCCATAGTTTCAAAAGCTGTATTTCTTTCAAATACAGTTACTTCATCTAACGACAATAATTTACAATCAATATTTTTTTCATCTAAATATTGCTTATAAAACTGTGCTATTTTTTTTGTATTACTATCTTTTCTGTTGGTACCTGCTATAATTGTTATCATGTATATGTGTTGATGTGTATAAATAACAAACTTACATTTTAATGGGTGTTTGTTTAAAAATTAACGAAGTTTGCAAAATTATCCTCATAAGTTTACATTTGGCATAAAAATTACCAATTTCACAAAATAATAAGCAACAATTGCAATGGCACGTATAATAGGTATAGCAAATCAAAAAGGAGGAGTAGGTAAAACAACTACTGCCATTAACTTAGCAGCAAGCTTTGCAGTATTGGAATATAAAACTTTATTGGTAGATGCTGACCCCCAAGCCAATAGCACTACTGGTGTTGGGTTTGATTTGCAAAATATTACCAAAAGCTTATACGATTGTATGGTAAATGAGGCTACTGCGGCTGATGTTATTTTGAAAAGTGAAATGGCTTATTTAGATATTATCCCTTCTCATATTGACCTTGTGGGTGCTGAAATAGAAATGATAAACTACCCAAACAGAGAGGGAATACTAAAAAATATACTAGAAGCTGTACGAAATGAGTATGATTTTATTGTAATTGATTGCTCACCATCATTAGGCCTAATTACGGTAAACGCCCTAGTAGCTGCTGATAGCGTTGTGGTGCCCGTACAAACGGAGTTTTTTGCATTAGAAGGATTGGGCAAATTGTTAAATACTGTAAAAATTGTTCAAAATAGATTAAACACTGATTTACAAATTGAAGGTATTTTAATGACTATGTATGATGGTCGTTTACGCTTATGCAACCAAGTAGTAAGTGAAGTTCGTCGCCACTTTGATGATATGGTTTTTAGTAGCATCATACACCGAAATACCAAACTAAGTGAAGCCCCAAGTTTTGGTAAACCAGTAATTTTATATGATAGTGATAGTAAGGGTTCAGTAAATTATTTAAACCTTGCAAAAGAAATTTTACAAAAAAACGGTATGACAAAAATGGGTGTGGAAGATAAGGTAATTGGTTAATTGGTCATTAGGTAAATATGCTAATTAGTTAATGTGCTATTGTGCTAATTTCCTTAAATAAGTATCACTACTTATTGTTCAAATAGCTAATTTCAAAAAAAATTAAAGTCTATATATTACCTATATTGGTTTGTTAGTAGGTATCCAAAATATTAAAACTGAAATGGATTTAAACAATAATTTAAATTAAAACTAATTTAAAAATAAAACATTAAAATAATTCAACTTTAAAACACTCCTCCTAATTAGCACATAAGCTAATTAACACATTAGCAAATTAACCACCATGAGCTTATCAAAAAAAAATGATGCACTAGGCAAAGGTATACGTAGCCTTTTGCAAAACATTGATATAGATTTAAAGAATACTACCGGCAGTTTAAAAACAGAAATTGCTGAAAAAACTGTAGCTACACAACGGGTACAGCTAGATATGATAGAGGTAAACCCAAACCAACCTCGAAAAGATTTTGATGAAACTGCCCTAAGTGAATTAGCAGCATCCATACAAATGCATAATATAATACAACCACTTACTGTAATGGCAATGGCTGGCGGCAAGTATAGGTTAATAGCTGGAGAGCGTAGGTTTAGAGCATCAAAAATTGCTGGCCTAAAAGATGTGCCAGTGTACGTACGTGAGGTAACTAGCAGCCAAGTATTAGAGCTGGCTCTATTAGAAAACTTACAAAGAGAAAACTTAAATGCTATAGAAATAGCCCTAAGCTATAAACGCTTAATGGAGGATTTAGATTATACCCAAGAAAAAGTAGCAGAGCGTATGGGTAAAGAGCGTAGTACAGTTACAAATTATATACGTTTATTAAAACTACCACCTGATATACAAATAGCTGTTCGTAATGGTGTAATAAGTATGGGCCATGCAAGGGCACTAATTAGTGTAGATGTGGTAGATAAGCAGTTGTACATTTTTAATGAAATTAAAAACAAACAATTATCTGTTAGGCAAACAGAAGATTTAGTTCGTAAAATGTACACAGGGCCAGAGGCTGTTAAACCTTCTGTAAAAACTGGATTATCGCCAGCATTTAAAAAAATTGAAGATAATTTAGCATCTACATTTGGTACAAAAGTTACTCTTGCTCATAGCAAAAAAGGTAATGGCAGCATAAGTTTTGATTATTACTCTTTAGAAGAACTTAATGGCCTTTTAGATAAATTAAAAATTAATGTGCACTAAAATAATGAAGGGCTGTTTTATTAATATACTACTGATTTTGCTTTTGGTTTGTACACAACAAAGCAATGCTCAAATACCTAGTATGAATGATACAGCTATAGCAACTATTAAAACAATATTAAAAGATAGTGCTGCTAAAAAATATAACCCTGCTATAGCCATTCGCCGCTCAGCAATACTGCCCGGTTGGGGCCAGTACACCAATAAAAAATATTGGAAAATACCTATAGTTTATGGAGCACTTGGTACTACAGGATATTTATTTTTTAGAAACCTAAAGCAATACAAAACTGCAAAAAGAGCCTTTATACTTGCTAGTGATAATGATGTAACAAACGATAACCAAATACCTGAACCTTATTACAGTGTACGATCACAGCCAGATAGAATTAGCTCATTTAGAAACCAAGTAAGGCAGAATGTAGATTACTCGGTATTATTTATAATTATTTTTTGGGGGCTAAATGTTGCTGATGCAGCTGTAGATGCCAACTTAAAAACCTTTGATGTAAGTGATGAGATTAGCTTACAAATTAAACCAGGGTTCAGCCCAATGGCAAATACCAAAGGGTTGAGTTTTTGTTTTGTTCCATCAAATAGTTTGGCATTTGGAAAAAATAGAGCTGTAAACCCGGTAACGTTTACAAGGTTTTAAAACTAACACCACTCTTTAATAATATTATATAATCATTTTTATGATAATAGCATTAATAGGCTACGGCAAAATGGGCAAAGCCATTGAACAAATAGCCATACAAAGAGGCCACAGTATTGGGCTTATTATTACAAGCAAAAATACAGCAGAGTTTACGCAGCAAAACTTGCAAAAATGCGATGTGGCTATTGAGTTTACAAACCCACAAATTGCTTTTGCCAACTTACAAACTTGTTTACTAGCTGCTATACCAGTTGTATGTGGTAGCACAGGTTGGTATAATGAATTACCTGCAATAGAAGCATTGTGTGCACAGCAAAATGGAGCATTGTTACATGCCAGCAACTTTAGCATTGGGGTAAATATTTTTTTTGAAATAAATAAAAAATTAGCCTCCCTAATGGCTAACCAAAACAATTATACAGTAAGCATAACAGAAACCCACCACACACATAAAAAAGATGCACCAAGCGGCACAGCTATTACTATTGCTGAGCAAATAATTACAGCAATACCACAAAAAAATACGTATACATTAAATAGAAACCCTACTGTACATGAAATAGAAATTACAGCAATACGTGTGAACCCTGCACCCGGTACGCATACCGTAACATACGCATCCATAATAGATGATATTGAAATTACTCATACAGCACATAGCAGGCAAGGGTTTGCATTAGGAGCATTGGCAGCGGCTGAATTTTTATATAAAAAAAAAGGTATATTTACCATGAAAGATGTTTTAAAAATTGAATAATTGTATGCGTAAATTATCGCTTTTTATTTTAGTTTTAATTTCACAAACTAGCATTGCCCAACAAAAAATAATTGATAGTTTATTTGCAGAAATACAAAAAGGAGATATAAAAAAAACTATTGCTAGTTACAATAATCTCAGTGATGTATATGTGTATGATAGCCCAAAACTTGCAAAAAATTATGCCTTACAAGCCATACAACTTGCCACAAAAAACAATGATCTGCCAGGCTTGGGCGATGGGTTTAATAGGTTGGGCATTACCTACGATGTGGGTGGGCAGTATGATAGCTCAATATTCTTCTACAAAAAAGCATTAAAAATATACAGTACTTTAGGGAGCTTAAAAGGCCGTGGTAGTGCCAATAATAATTTAGGTTTAATTTATTGGAACCTCGGCGATTTTGATATGGCATTAACCTATTTTTTTTCTGCACTGGATGATTTTGAAACCATAAAAAATGAAAAATTTATGGCCAATGCTCTAAATAATATTGGGTTAGTATATGCTGATACAAAAAATTACAAACTATCACTACAATACCATTTTAAAGCAAATAAAATTTTTGAAAAATTAGGCAACAGTTATTTAATAGGCTCTACATATACAAATATTGGGAATGATTATACAAGCTTGTTACTGTATGATACTGCCATGTATTTTTATAGAAATGCTATACAAATGCAACAAAAAGCAAATGATGATTATGGGTTAAGCATAGCTTACAACGGGTATGCAGGAAATTTAAATGATTTAAAAAAATATGACTCTTCCTTATTTTATTTTAATAAATCATTAGCATTAAAAAAATCAATGAATGAGTTGGTAGGCATATCTTCAATATATAGCCAAATGTATGATGTGTACATGGAGCTAAAAAATAAACCTAAAGCTTTACTATGCATTAATACTGCAAAAAATATAGCAGAGCAAAATAATTTAAAAGATGATTTAATTGGTACCTATAAAAGTTTATCAACCTATTATGAACCAATAAGTACAGATTCATCTTTATTATATTACAAAAAATATTCTGCTATAAAAGATACCATATTTAATGAAAAAAGTAATAAACAGATAACTGAACTTAATACAAAATATGAAACTTCAAAAAAAGAACAACAACTTGTTGAGCAAAAAATAGAAATAAATAAAAAAAACTTTTTTGTATTATCCCTTGCATCTAGCATAATAATTTTATTACTAGCAAGTTATTATTTGTACCGTAAGCGTAGCTACCAAAATAAAATACATATTCAGAAAGAAGTTTTAAAACAACAAGATATGGCTACAAAAGCCATAATACTTGCAGAAGAAAATGAACGTAAACGAATTGCTATTGAGCTGCATGATGGAGTAGGACAAATGATGAGTGTGGCTAAAATGAATTTATCAATATTTGAAAATGAATTACAATTTGCTGGGCAAGAGCAACGTAATAATTTTGAAAATGTAATACAGTTGGTAGATGATAGTTGTAAAGAAATAAGGCAAGTAAGCCACCAAATGATGCCTAACGCTTTGCTTATTAATGGGCTTGCTGTAGCAGTAAAAGAATTTATATCAAAAATAGATAGCCGAATTTTAAAAGTAACCTTACATGCAGAAGGTTTACAAGAACGACTAGATATTAATGTAGAAACAGTATTATACAGGGTAATACAAGAATGTGTAAACAATGTATTAAAGCATAGCCAAGCAAACCATTTAGATATTGCTCTATTAAATGAAGCTGATGGAATAGCAATAACAATAGAGGATAATGGAAAAGGATTTGATACAAGTAAAATAATTAGCTATGAAGGTATAGGGCTCAAAAATATTGCTAGCCGTGTTAACTTTTTAAAAGGCATAATAGATTATTCAAGCAGTGAGAATAAAGGAACATCAGTTGCAATTTTTATACCTATAGTGCAGTAAAAAATTAATACCAATAAAAACTAACATTTATATTTTTTATAGACCATAATTTAAATATTATTTACAGGAGAACTTGTATTAGATTGATCAATATTTTTAAAATTGTATAGAAGTGTAGAAAAATATTTTTTATTAAAAATTTAAAAAATTCTACTTTTCATAAAATATTTATATAGAACTTAAGGAATATCATACCATCAAAAAAATTATGAAGAAAGATAAAATTTCTTTAGCCATTGTGGATGATCATCAAATTGTTATTGATGGCTTAAAATCTTTATTGGTTGGGCATCCTCAATTTATAGTAAAAATAGAATCAAACCACCCTGAGCAAATGCAACAACTACTTGCTGATACTACTGTAGATATTTTACTTACAGATGTTATGATGCCAGTAATGAATGGTTATGAATTGGCTTTAATGGTTAAAGAGAACTACCCTAGTATTAAAATTTTAGCATTATCAATGAGTGGGCAAGGTGAATTAGTAAATAAAATGATTGATGATTGTAACATTGTTGGCTATGTATTAAAAAACATTGGTAAGCAAGAGTTGGTGATTGCATTAGAAAAAATAGCCCAAAATGGTGTTTACTTTAGTGAAGAGGTATTACAAGAAATGATTAAAGATGGTGATCGCAAAAAAATACACACCGAAACTCACCTAACTATAAGAGAAATAGAAATAATTAGCTTGATAGAAAAAGAACAAAACAATAAACAAATTGCAGATGCACTTTTTATAAGTGAGAGAACTGTAGAAACTCATCGAAAAAATATTTTTAGAAAAACAAAAACTAATAGTTTAATAGGGCTTATTAAATATGCTTACGAGCATAAAATAGTACACTAAGTTTCAAAAATTTCAATCTTACTTTTAGCTTTAACTAATACATAAGCATTTAAAAATTTATACAAATACTTGTATTAAAAATTACAACTCCAGATAGGTAAAATATAATTACGAACAACCTTTGCTTAACCCTTACAATACCTATCGTAATATTAAAATAAGGCATAAAATTAGAACATAAAAAACTGCCCCAAAAACTTGAGGCAGCTTAATATTAATTGTTTAAAAGTTTAATTACAACCTTACAGAAACACGAATACCAAATGTACCACCACCTGCAGAGTTATTGCTACTGTAGCCAGTATATTTTAGTACCGCTTCTACTTTATCATCAAATTTGTAGCCTATACCCGGTGAATAAGTAAATGTAGACCCACCGCCTTTTGCTGTATTAATGCTTGTACCCAATTGAGCAGCCCCAAAAAACTTAGGACTTAAATCATATTTTACACCAGCTAATAATGGTATTAAAGTAGCAGAACGATATTTGGTATTTGTTCCCTGAATTTTTCTACCAATAAATTGTATAAAGCCAGTTTGTAAGGTTAAAGCGGCATCAGTATCAATTGCATATTCCAATTGGCCAGTTGCACCAATAATAAACGAATAAAAATTGTTTAAATTACCTGTAGCAGCTCCTACCTCGGCACCTACGTTAAAAGATAAATCGCTTCTTTTTTGAGCTTGTACTGCATAAGTTGCAATCATTAATGCAACAACTGTTAATAATTTTTTCATAATCTGTTTTTATTTTTGCGGCAAAAGTACTGTTCAAAAAGTATTAATAAAAATAAATTACCTTAACATTTTGTTGGCATATTTTACACATTAGCCAACATATCTGTAACCATTTCTTTTAAGGTAAAATTTGGCTTCCATCCCCAATCCTTAGCTGCAACACTATCATCAATACTTTGAGGCCAGCTATTGGCAATGGCTTGCCTACTATCTGGTTTGTAAGTAATTTCAAAATTTGTTTGTTGCAATTTTATTTCAGCAGCAATTTCTTTAGGAGAAAAACTCATTCCACTTAAGTTATATGATGTTCTTACTTTTATGTTAGCAGCATCAGCCTCCATAAGCTCAATAGTTGCTCTAATAGCATCTGGCATATACATCATGGGTAAGTAGGTATCTTCTTCTAAAAAACATTCATACGTTTCTTTGTTTTTTGCAGCATGAAAAATTTCTACTGCATAATCAGTAGTACCACCACCAGGTTGGCTTTTGTAGCTTATCAAACCTGGGTAACGTAAGCTTCTTACATCTACACCATACCTGTTAAAATAATAATTACACCAAAACTCACCAGCATATTTGCTTATGCCATACACTGTGCTAGGCTCTATAATAGTTTGCTGTGGGCATAGCTGCTTTGGCGATGTGGGTCCAAATACCGCTATACTACTTGGCCAATATACTTTAGTTAAGTTTTCTTCTTTAGCAATATCCAAAACATTTAACAAGCTTGCCATGTTTAAACTCCAAGCAAGGTTAGGATTTTTTTCGCCAGTGGCTGATAAAATTGCAGCAAGTAAATAAATTTGAGTAATGCCTTGGCGTATTACTTGTACGTGTAGCATTTCTTTATTCATAACATCTAAACTAACATAAGGCCCTGTACCTTCAAGCAATGGATTTTGCTCTCTCAAATCGCTAGCTATTACATTTTGGTTGCCATATATTTTGCGTAAAGCCATGGTGAGCTCTACACCTATTTGGCCACTTGCACCTATTACTAATATTTTTTGTTTAACCATTATTTTATAGTTTTTGCAAATGTATAAGTTTAGGTTAAGTTTTACAATTCACATATTTAATTTAGTACTTAATCAATACTTTAAACCAATAATACTATTGGTTTAAAATTAGTGTTGGTTTTATCTTAAAAACTAGTTAATCCGTTATTATGTAATTTTGTACAATGAATAACATTTTTGAAGCACAGCAATATAACAACAAAAACTTTTTTTTAATTGCAGGCCCCTGCATTACCGAAGGCGAAGATGTAGTAATGCAAATTGGTGAAAGAGTGAGCTCACTTTGCAAAAAAATGCAAATACCATATATTTTTAAAGCATCGTACCGTAAGGCTAACCGTACAAGTGCTAATAGTTTTACTGGCATAGGAGATGAAATTGCTTTACAATTAATACAAAAAGTAGGCAAAACATTTGGCGTACCAACAACTACTGATATACATGCCCACGAAGAAGCTGCCCTAGCTGCTGCTTATGTAGATGTGTTGCAAATACCAGCATTTTTATGCAGGCAAACTGACTTATTGGTAGCCGCTGCCAAAACCAATAAAATTATAAACGTAAAAAAAGGGCAGTTTTTAAGTGGCCCAAGTATGAAGTTTGCTGTAGATAAAATAAAAAATGCAGGCAACGAAAATGTTTGGTTAACGGAAAGGGGCAATACTTTTGGCTATCAAGACCTTGTGGTAGACTATAGGAATATTACTTGGATGAAACAAATTGGCGTACCTGTAATTATGGATTGTACACACAGCCTGCAACAGCCTAACCAAACTAGTGGTATTACTGGCGGCAACCCTGCCCTAATTGAAACTATTGCTAAAGCGGCAATTGCTACAGCTGCTGATGGACTATTTATTGAAACCCACCCTAACCCTACCGTTGCTAAAAGCGATGGTGCCAATATGTTGCAATTAGATTTACTAGAACCTTTGCTAGAAAAATTATTGAAATTACGAGAAGCTATTGTTTGATGAGAATGAGAAAAATTGGAATTGGCAAAAAGTTGGTATAATAAATATTTTCATATTTTTTGCTGAAATAACATTTCAATTATTCTATTTTAGATACATTTCTATATGATATTTCTATACACATTTTAATTAGTGAGCTATTACTATTAATCTACAATTATTAAGCTTAATACATATTTGATTATTACTCCTTTTTAAAAATTCGTAATAAGTTTATATAAAAAAAACTTCTATATATAAATTAAGTAAATTGCTATGTCTATTGAACTATATATCCTCTAATAAAAAAATCTAAAAAATATGAAAATTACATTTTTACTCCTCATCTCTGTTTTTTGTAGTACCGTATTTGCACAATCAATCTGGCAACAAACTACTGAAACTAACTCACTTAAAGCCATTAAAGACAGGCCAATTATTCCTGAAAAGTATTCTCTATTTACACTTAACAAAGCTGAATTATTTAAAACTTTTGATGCTGCACCAAAAGAGTTTACAACAGCTGCAATAACCGGAACTAGCAACATTTTATTAATACCAATGCCTAATGGTACACAGCAGCAATTTAAAATTTGCACTACACCAGTTATGGAAGCTGGTTTACAACAAAAATTTACAGAAATAAGCACATTTAGTGGCCAAGGCATCGATGATCCTTATGCAACCATTCGAATTGATTTTAACCCATATTTTGGTTTTCATGCTATGATACTTTCTGTAAATGGAAGAGTTTTTGTAGACCCCTACTCAAGAAAAGATATTGTACATTATATAAGTTATTATGCCAATGATTTAAAAAATGATGAGCCAATTTACAAAGAAGGCAAACCAATTATGAGTGATAGGTATAAGAACTATTTACAAAATCAATTTGGCCAAGGCACTAGTGTAAGTACGGCCGCCACTGCATGTAGGGGTAGCATGTTGTATACATACAGGCTTGCAGTAGCTTGTACAGGTGAGTATGCACAAGCTGCTACTGGCCTTGCCAACCCTACTAAAGCTCAAACAATGGCAATGATTACAACAACCATAAATAGAGTTGTAGGTGTATACGAAAAAGAAGTTGCTGTAAGAATGGTTTTGGTTGCTAACAATAATGTAATTGTGTATACAAACCCTGCTACCGATGATTTTGCTGGAAATGATGATGCAAATACATTGATAACTGAAAGCCAAACTATAATAGATACAAAAATTGGCAACGCCAATTATGATATTGGCCACACATTTAGTACAGGTGGAGGAGGGCTTGCAGGCCTTGGTGTAGTTTGTGTAACTGGGCAAAAAGCTAGTGGTATTACAGGTAGAGGTTTTCCAGTTGGCGATGCATATGATATTGATTATGTATGCCACGAAATGGGTCATCAATTTGGAGGAAATCATACATTTAATGGTGCTGACCCTACAAATTGTGCTCCTAACTCAAACCCTGGCCCAGCAGCAATAGGAGGTACAGCTTATGAAGTTGGTAGTGGCACAACTATTATGGGTTATGCAGGTATTTGTTTATTGGAAGATATACAACCGAATAGCGATCCATTTTTTCATACCGTAAGTTTTGATGAAATTGGAAATTATATTACCCTTTCAACTGGGTTTGGATGTGCTGCAAGAACTCCAACTGGCAACTTACCTCCAACTATTACTGCTATGAACAACAATAATATTAGCATACCTACCGGAACTCCATTTAGGCTTACAGGTGCAGCTACTGATCCTAATGGCGATGCACTTACTTATTGCTGGGAGCAATGGGATGAATCGCCAGGAACTAATACCTGGAATGGTGGTGGAGCAACTACTACTGATCCATTATTTAAATCGAGATTGCCAAAAATATCAGGTACAAGAACTTTTCCTGATATTAGAGTAATAGTGGCCAACTACCCTGCAAACCCTGCTGCTACTATGGATGGGCTTAAAGGTGAAACATTACCTACGGTGCCAAGAGCCATGAGGTTTAGGCTTACAGTTAGAGATAATAAAAATGGTGGTGGTGGTGTTGCTACTGGTGGTAATGGTTGCTCAGCTGGTTTTGCAGGTACATATACTGTAAATGCAACTGGTGCTCCTTTCACAGTATCTGCACCAAATGGAGCAGAAACATACGCATGTGGTAGCGTACAAAACATAACATGGAATGTAGGTACTAGTAACATTACACCAATAAATTCTACGCTGGTAAATATAAAATTATCAACTGATGGTGGACTTACTTACCCAACAACAATTTTAAGTAATACAGCAAATGATGGTACACAATCTGTAACTATACCATCAGTACCGCCTACAACAACAGCACGTATAATGGTAGAAGCTGCAGATAATATTTTCTTTGATATTTCTAACGCAAATTTTACAATTACTTGTAATATACTTGCGGTATCGTTATTAGATTTTACAGTAAAGCCAACAAATAAAAATGATGCAGCCATAGTTTGGCAAACGGCTACTGAAACCAATCATAATAAATTTATACTAGAAAGAAGTATTGGCAACACTATAAATTTTAATGCCGTGTACACAATTAATAGTTTAGGAACGCAAAGTAGTGGTTACAATTATTTGTACAGCGATAATAATTTACCATTTAATACAGAAATTTATTATCGTTTAAACCAAGTTGCACAAAACGGAACCATTACTTATTCTGAAATTAAGAAAGTACGCTTTAGCCAAAAAGGCTTGTATTTGCATATACAACCTAACCCTGCAGTAGATAACATTAGCATAGTAAATGATGGTGAAACCTTAAAAAATGCTGTCGTAAAAATATATGCTGCAGATGGTAAATTGATGTATAATAAAACAACAACTTTACAAACAAACAACAACAGCATTACTATATCAAATTTTGCAAAAGGTTTGTATACCATACAAGTAATAACTGATAAGGTTTTATTGACTGAAAAAATTGTAAAGCAATAAATTAAATCAAACACAAATAATTTAATGTACACTGAAGTGAATGTTTTGTTGTGTATTCGACAATTCATTCACTTTTGTTTTATTTACAACCTACATTTTCAAAAATAAAAGTACCAACATTCACAATTCATTTCAAAATTATATTAGTAATGTTCAATCCAATTAGCTTTTAATGTTGTAATAAAATACCAACACACACTAAAAAAAACAAATAGTATGAAAGTAATTACCCAAGTATTTATGTGTTGAATAGGATGTATGAAAAGAGTTACAATTTTATAAACAATTTGTTGAGGCTTATGTAATATATCCCAACTATTAAATCGTAAAAACCTACCTAAGTATACTCCAAAAGAGCCTAAAAATAGTAAGCTGTGTATGTAAAGTTTTTTATATTGATTACCAACAAATTTTTTTAAAAAAATATCGACATTTAATAAAGATGCAAATGCCAATACCAAACCGGTAAATGATGCAGTTAAAAGCAAAATCACGTCAAACCAAATAGGCATTTGTTTTGGTTTGGCTATATGTATAATATCAGTTACAATATATAAAGCGTTAGGAAAAAACAACAGCCAACATGTTACAATAGATAGTTGTACAAGTAAACTTCTACCCTTACTTTTAAGCAAAAAAATGCTAAGTATATATGGAATGTATGCTAAAAAAATATTCCATATTAAAAATGAATACCCAATGTTATTTGTGAATATCACTCTGGCCACTAGTAAACAAAATATAAAAGTAAAGCTGCAAAAAAGCCATTTGCTAAGCGCTGAAAAATTAGGTAGCATTTTATGATAATAATTAATTTTTTAAAAAGTATAAAGCACGGCTTGCATAGGGTAAAAAAACAATACAGCCACAAATGCAAGCACTTATTGCACTCAATAATACTGCAGCAGCTGCAGTATCTTTTATAATTTTTACTGCTGGGTTTGGCTTATCAGTTATTAAGTTGGCAGTATTTTCAATTGCAGTATTAAACATTTCTGCCGTTAACACAGCACCCACATTAAATACAACAATAAGCCATTGTTCTGTGTTTATAGAGCATATATATCCAACAATAAAAACAATCGTAGTTGTTACTATTTCTATCCTAAAATTTTTTTCATTTTTAAATGCAAAGCATAACCCATCAATTGCAAAAAAAATGGAAACTAACATTTTATTCATATCCTATCATTATAATTTTTATAAATTAGTTGTGTAAGATGTTGTGAATACTCTCCTAATAAATTATGCCATTGCCAATGTTTCAAATTAGTAGCAACTATGCCTTTTTTTAAAGCCGCAATAAAGTTTTTATAGTATTCTGGCATGGTTAAAAAACCGTATAATACAGTAGCAGCAACGGGTACAGATACATGTCCATTGCCTAACATAAAGCATTGTAAACTCACTTCTCCCTCATCTGTAGTATCGTACTGTAACAAAATATGTTTTATATCATGCTTTGCATAATATGGCAGTAACTGCAGTTTTTTGTGTTGCAGGAATAGGGCTAAATCATTACCAAGTGTGCCAGCTGGCATATTTTGCAACATGGCCATTGTGTATGGGAATGGTACTGGTTTACGAACAAATTTTAAAAAAGGTAACGCCATATTATGTGTTAAAAAAACTAATATGCTGCTTCTAAGTTTAATAATGTGCTTATGCATTGTTGTAATTTATGAGTTAGTATTATTGTACCAATTAATTTTTCTACTTGCATACATAACTGCTGCCAACACCATAAATAAACCAATACTTCCTACCAACAAAGCAGTATCTTCTAAGCGTATTAGTACAAACAAAAACCCGTATAAGCCACTCAATACTGCCGCAAAAATTAATGCAGATTTATTGCTATTAAAATGGCTTTTAGCATACAAACTAATTAACAAAACTGTAGCAGTTGCAGCAATTAAATAAGCATAATCAAATAAAATATATTCACTAAAACTTAGTAGTAAACTATAAAAAATTACAAGTGCTAAACCAACTAAAACGTACTGTACAGGGTGCAAAGGCTTTTTTTGTAAAAGCTCAATTATAAAAAATAAACCAAAGGTGAGCCCAATTAATAAAATAGCATATTTTACACTTCGGGTAGTTTTGTTATATTGGTCTGCAGGCTGCACTAGGCTTACTCCAAAAGCAATATCGGTTGTTTTAAATTGGCCATGTTGTAGCACTAAAGCTAATGGTAAATTAGCTCTATTAAAACTCCATTGTGCAGTAAAGCCACTATCTTTTACAACCCTATTACTAGGTAATACATTACCATCAAAACTTGGGCTAGCCCAGCTTGAGTTTAGGCTGTATGTGCTATTTGCACTTAATGGTGTAAAGTGCAATTTTTCACTACCTTTTAGTTTAATTGGCAAGGTAAAAGCTATACCATCTATACATTGCTGTTGAGTAATGTTAATAGGAGCCGACAAACCAACATCCCCAAAATCATTTACTGGTAAGCCAGGATTTAGGAGCAATTTTTCACCATTAAATGTAGTAGTTATTTCTTCTTCAATACCTTTAAAATCAGTTAGGGTAAAGCATATTTTTGCTTTAGTAAAATCAATATTGGCAACATTAATATTAACAGGCCACTCAGGCTTAAAAGTGCCACTAATTTGCAAGTTTGATTTGTACAATAACACCTTATAAATACTACGTGGTCTAACTTCGGGCAGTATTGTACCATTAACATTTATGTTTTTTGCTAACACTATTAACTGGTTGGTGGTGGTTATTATTTTACCATCTGCATCGGTAGTATTTTCAGTATATGGTAGGGTTATAAATGGGCCTGCAAGGGTTTGCTGTGTAGCCCATTTACTACTTACTTCTGTTACTACTTCTTTTTGCCTAGCCTCCCTTTCGTTTACCAAACTTTGTATAAAAAAAGTAGGTATTAGCAATAATAAAATAAGGCCACCAGTTATTATACCTTTTAGTAAAAGTTTGTTAGCATTGTTTGTGGGTAGTAGGTTTGTTGTGTTCATAATTTGTGGGGTGTTAGTGTGTATGTTGGTTGAAAATGTTTCGTTTTGTTGAGATGAGGTTGTGGCGTTTTGTTCAGTTACTTCATCATTACCGTTAGGCTCATCAATATTAATATTTACATTAAATAAACTTTGGTTGTAATATTGTTTAATAGTTGTGATACAGAGTAACACTGCTACCATATTTGCAAAAAATAATAGAGCCGTTATTACTACAACATCGTTAATAAAGTTGCTATTAAATAAACTTTGACTTGCCAAAATATGCAGCCCAAAAACTGCCCCAAGCAAGCCATAGCAAAGTGTTATAACAAATACAGTTACAAAATATAATAGTAACTTTTTATGCCAATGTATAGGCAATACCTTCAGTAAAGGGTTAATAATACTTAGTGCTAACAAAGCAGGCAAACTTGCTATTAGCGTTACAACATATACAAGTATAAACATGCCAATGCCATTTATAAATGTTATACCATTTGGCATGGCAAAAATAAATTCAAGCAGTACTGCCAATGCAGTAAGCAGCCACAACCTACCACTAATATTTGTTACATTTTTAGTCATAATAAAAGTACTTTGTTTTACAAAGTATATATACAAAAAAATTATTTTGTTGCGTTAATCATTTTTTCTAGTGCTGTAATATGTGCTTTAAAAGCATTTGTACCAAGTTTTGTAATGGTATAAGTTGTATTTGTTTTTCGCCCAATAAAACCTTTTTCAACCTTTACTATTTTATTTTCTTCTAAAGCTTTTAAGTGGCTTGCAAGGTTGCCATCGGTTATTTGTAAAAGCTCTTTTAGTTCATTAAAATTTACTTCACTGTTTACCATAAGTGTGCTCATAATGCCAAGCCGTACTCGGCTATCAAATAATTTATTAAGCTGGTTTATTGGGTTAAGCATTTAGGTATTACTGATTTGTGATTTTTTGATTTGTGATTTTGTCCGCTGTTTGGAGCATTGTTAATTTATTATTTCATCTCAGTAACAGTTTCTATTTGCTAAATGCCGACTGAAATTTTTTCACACGGCGATACAGCGATTACTGCGAAACGACTGTTTACCGACTTCCTTCCACCGTATGCCCCTACCAACTGCCCTCTGCCAACTGCCCACTGCTCTCTTAAACTCCTACCTTCTTTCATACTTTACCCACATATACACACCATACAAAATATGCATTACACCAAAACCAAATGCCCAAAAATATAAACCATAGCCAACAAACCACAAATTTATTAATCCTATAACAATTTGTACAATGCCCAAATATCTAATTTCTATTAAGGTGTATTTACTTGCATTTAATAAACCCAAACCATAAAAAATTAAACAGCCAGGGGCAATTAATCCAAAAGTGCCAAACTCTAATATTCTACATAAAAAAATACCCCCAACAACAATTGGTATGCTTACATTAAGCATTAATTTTTTTGCTGTTGTACCCCAAATAGGGCTATGTTCATTTTTACTTTTTAAGTAGGTAAAAATAAATGCTGATGCAAAAGCTGCAACAAAAGTTGCAGCTGCTATCCAAAATAAATAGCTGTTAAAAATGAAGCTATAATCTTTACCCAATAGTTGAATGTTAAACACAGCTTTGCTCATCATAAAATCTTTTTGCCCATACACATAGGGCATGGCAATATATGCCCCTATCAAAGCACAGAGCCCAGCACTAATACCACTTAAGCCACTTAAACTTATAAACCTGCTGCTCTTTTCCATCATAGTTTTAATGGCTTGCAGGGCTTCAAAAGATTGTTGTTGTTCATTCATAAAAAGCACTTTGAATTACAAAGTAAAATAATATTTTTCAATAATCAAAATTTGATTTATTAATTTTTATTTTTTATTGGCAAATAAATGAATATTGTAAGGTTGTTGTACTAAAAATTTGAACTGGGTAAATGAAGTTAATATAATATTTACTTAAGGAAATTTCCTAAAACCCAAATATCTCAATAATATTTCTATTAC
>JANMAV010000007.1:0-7269 GCA_031360055.1 Ferruginibacter sp. | reverse complement strand
TAATACTTCCAATGGGTTTATTGCTTTGGGGAAATCTGTAGTAAAATTTACAGCCACTAACCAATCATCAGTTTTCCCAATTTTGTTACTTAGCAAATCTGTTCTCACTTTAAAAAAACCATCTCTATTCATTATTTGCTGGCTACTAAAACCATCAAATTCACTACGACCTACAAAATAATTATTGTACGAATAATCTTCGTAGCCCTTAGGCCCAGTAAGGTTTAAATGATAAGGATCAGTTTTAAATTGGTTGGTAAACGTTTTATCAGCTGTGTATATAAATTTACCAGCAAATAAACGTACACCCAAACCGCCTCCTTTTTGGTAATTAAAATAATAATTTGTTGTTAAGGCCACCCGTACAAAACCATCGCCTTGTATGCCATTAAAAGTTGCCTTGTAAGGGTACAAAACTCTACTGTTTACTATACCAACTTGCAATTCATTTACATATCGTTTTGCAGTTGGGTAAGTAATTTTGTTAGAGCTTGTTATTATATCTCTTTCAAATAGTATGTTTGTTTCTTTAATTAAATAAGTTTTAAACTGTACATATTTTGTAACTGTACTTTGTACATTGTTATTACCAAAAATATACTTAATTGCAGGCACTACTTTACTAAACTGTAATGGGTTTTTAGTATTTGTACTATCAGTAAATGAGCCGCCAGTAAATTTAGCAACTGTACCACTTACAATAAATTTTGCACCAGTTTTTGTTTGCCACATGGTATAGTTAAAATTCCCAATTCCATTTATTTTTTTAGTGCCAGTAGCATATAATGGGGCCACAATAAATTGCAATTTAGTAGGCGGTAAATTGTAATTATGCACTAAGCCTCCAATCATTAATTTATCATAATAGTTAAACCCTACAGCAGGTGCAAATGAAATGTACTTTTGTACTTCAGTATTTTGTAAATTAAAAAATGTAGCTTTACTCGTATACCTTTTTTGTGCAGTAGGCAGTGGCCCTTTTTTATTTAACAAATCAAAATTTTCTGACAAGTTAGTATTTGAAGCTTGCTCAAAAGCTGCTCTAAAATTTGCAGGGCTAGGGTGCTTAAATTTCCATTGTTCATAATAAGCTTGCATTGCTTTATCAAAAGTAGCAGTACCAATTTTTTTCTCCAACTGCTGTAACCAACATGCTGTTTTATAATACCCCACTAATGCATAATTGGTTTGAGTAAAGTTTTGGGAACTTGTATTTATTGGTTGGTCTTTTTTATTATAAATGATGGTTTGCAACAATGTTTTTTCTATATTTTCTGGTATACGTTTACTTAAAAAATCATTCTGTTTATTAGCTGTTACTTTTGTTATTGCAGCTTCGTCATTGTATCTTAAATCGTAGTATGTGTTCACACCTTCATCAAGCCAAGGGTAATCTCTTTCATTGCTACCGAGTATACCGTAAAACCAGTTGTGGCCTACTTCGTGGTTTATTACATCTTCTAATTCATGTTGGGTTTTGGCAGTAAGTAAAGTAATGGTAGGGTACTCCATACCACCACCTGTTGGTGCAGCATTATCAACCACTGAAACTACATTGTAAGGATATGTGCCTACCCAATTATTTTTTGTTTTCACTGCATTTTTTATGTAGGCAATACTATTTTTGTACAGAGCTTTATTTTGGGGCAAGGCAAAACTATTTACCAGTATTACATTACCAATTTGTAGTTGCATAGTATCTGTTTGTACAACAAAGGTTTTATCGGCAAACCAAGCAAAATCATGTACATTATTTTGTTTATACAACAATGTTTTGGTAAGCGTAGATGAAGTTGGAGTGGTAAACTTTTTTGTTTTCTTATCAAAATCAACTCCTATATTATTTTCAGTATTTCGTTGTTTTAGCCATACTTTTTCATCGTCGTTTTGTAGCTCTCCTGTAGCTGCTACAACATAATTTTGTGGTAAGGTTATTTGCACTACAAAATTTCCAAATTCGCTATAAAACTCACCTTGATCTAGGTAGGGCATTGGGTGCCAACCATCTTTATCATACACTGCAGGCTTTGGGTACCATTGTGTAATTTGGTATGATTGCCCTACATGGCCACCTCTAGAAAAATTGTAAGGAAGTTTTACATTAAAAGGTGTTTCAATTAAAATTTTTTGTGATGGTGCTAAAGCTTTAGGTAGTATAAGTTTTACAATATCTTGATGTTGCTCATCATCTTCTGTTAATGCAGTTGCTTTATCTACCGTAAAGTTTAATCTATTAATGTAGCCTTTTTTATTTTCTTCGGCAAAGTAAAAATCGGTGCTACCAATGAGCAAAAGCTGATCACTTAAAGCAGTACGATCATTTTTATATGCATTAGGCCATAAGTGTATCCAAATAAAATGAAGTGTATCTGGTGAATTATTACTGTATTCAATTTGTGCAACCCCGGTAAGAGTGTTTAAAGTATCGTTTAGCGTTACAGCTATGTTGTAGTTTGTTTGTTGCTGCCAGTAGGGTTTTTGAGCAAATGCTAAAGTACAAATTTGCAATAAAAATAATATTGAAAGTAGTTTTTTCAAAACGAGTTTGTTTCTATCAAAAATAGGATAAAATTGCTGTATAGCTCTACAGCTCTACAGTTTAATTTACTTTCCCTTGGCAGAAATAATGATTCGTATGGTATGTAGTAGTATTTTAAAATCAAGAGCTAGAGATACATTTTCTACATAAATTAAATCATACTGCATTCGTTCAATCATATCATTTATATTACTGGCATAGCCAAACTTTACCATACCCCAACTAGTTAATCCTGGTTTTACTTTAAACAGTAAACTATACTCAGGTTGATGATTAGTTAATTGATCTATATAAAATTTTCGTTCAGGCCTTGGTCCCACTAAACTCATATCCCCTTTTAAAATATTATAAAATTGTGGCATTTCATCTAACCTCCACTTACGCATTATTTTTCCCCAATTTGTTATCCTTGAATCATTATCACTACTAAGCATCGGGCCGTTTGCTTCAGCATTCGTATGCATAGATCTTAATTTAAACATCGTAAATGGTTTGCCTTTATAACCGATTCTTTGTTGATGAAAAAACACAGCTCCCTTGCCTGATAATTTTGTACGTATAACGGCATAAATAAATATTGGAAAAACAATTACGGATGCACACAGGGTAATAAATATATCAGTTAGACGTTTAATATTTTGTTGCCATAGAGGCATTTGGCCAAAATGTATATCAATTAATGGCACACCCATTACATTTGTATTCTGTAAAGCACCACTCAAAATATCGTATGTATATGGCGTTATTTTTATGTTTACATTTTTATTGCTAAGTTTTAATATAAGGTCGTTAATAATATTTCTATCATTATTTTCTATAGCTATAATTACCTCTTCAATTTGTTTGGTTTGTAAAATTGTGTGTAACTTATCCAACCCACTATGGGTTACAATATTTGCAGAAGGTAAATTTATTTTTTTACCATTTAAATTTATGAAATCAGTTATTGTAAAGCCTGAATTATCATTAGCATGTATAAAATTATTACTAAACTCCTCAACTTTATTACCTGAGCCTATGAGCAGTGTATTAAAGAAAACTTTTTTTTGTATGAGCTGATTTTTAGTAAAATTTAAAAATATTAATCTGCTTACACTACTTAAAATAAAAATAGGAAACAGCAGTAAATAAAATTCAGCATAGTAATCATTGTTATTTACTTTAGGGTTTTTTAAAATAAAGAAAAACAATAACACCAAGCAGCCAATAAGCGTTACAATGGCTGTTTTAAAAAACTCAACAATTCTTGATTTCTGGTAGAGGTTATGATAAGTTCCTGTTATAAAGTGCAAACTTATCCAACCAAGTATAAATAAAAGTAATCCTATATAAAAGCCGGGTGGAATATAATAAACCGTGTAGCCGTAAAATTTTGTACGCAAATAATAAAAAGCTAACCAGCTTAATAAAGCTACAAGTACATCTAGCAAAATATACCAACCTATATGTAGCTTATGTTTTTTCACAAGTAAATTATGTAGCTATTGTGCTGCTTTGCTAATTTTTTCTAAAATTTGATGAGCAACTTCCATAGCTCTAAAACCATCAACTACTGTTACTGGGGTATCTGTATTGTTTACAATTGCATTTTTAAATGCTGTAAGTTCATCTTTCATTGCATTGCTATTAGTAACAATTGGGTTGGCAATAGCAACAGTTTTTTTTCCTTTATTCGTATCAATATCAAAAGTAAATACGTTTTTATCAGTGCTTGCATTTTGGCTAATGATTTCCGTTTTTTTATCTAAGAAGTCAATACCGATATAGGCATCTTTTTGAAAGAGTCTCATCTTCCTCATTTTTTTCATTGATATTCTACTACTAGTAAGGTTTGCCACACAGCCGTTATCAAACTCAATTCTTACGTTAGCAATATCTGGCGTATCACTCAGCACAGAAACACCATTTGCTGATATATAGCTAACATTACTTTTTACTAAATGTAAAATAATATCAATATCATGTATCATTAAATCTAAAATTACACTTACATCGGTACCTCTTGGGTTAAATTGTGACAAACGATGTACCTCAATAAACATAGGTGTTATGGGGTAATTATGTAACGCTACAAAAGCTGGGTTAAAACGTTCCACATGCCCAACTTGAAATTTTAGATTAGATTCTTTTGCAAGTTTTAAAATATCTTTTGCCTCAGCCATGGTATTGGTTAAAGGTTTTTCTACAAAAACGTGTTTGCCTTTTCGCAATGCTTGTGAGCATAATTCATGGTGGTAAGTAGTTGGGGCTACAATATCTACAGCATCGCAAGCGTCTAACAACTCATCAAATGTATTATACCTATGAAGCTTATATTTATCAATTACATTTTTTGCATTTGCATCATCAGTATCACAAAAGCCAACCAATTCTGCCCCTTCAATTTCCAACCAATTATTTATGTGAAATTTGCCTAAATGCCCAGCGCCTATTAATCCAATTTTTATCATTTTGTAGGTATTGCTTTTTAAATAATTATTTTTTTGATTTTATAAAATGATTACTGTACTCTACAATCAAAAAACTGTGCAATAAGATAGTGAGAATACACTACTATAAAAACATTATTAGTAAATAATTATTCATTATAAAAGCCCATTTTGCCAAATTTGTTTATTCTATCATCTACTCGTTGTTGTGCAGGTATTTGTTTTAATTCTTTAATAGATTTTGATATATACTCCTTAACAGTTGTTGCTGCTCCTTCGTAATCCCAGTGTGCACCACCATCTGGCTCTGGTAGTACTTCATCTACCAAACCAAAGCCTAACATATCAGTACCGGTTAATTTTAATTGCTCTGCAGCGGTTTCTTTTTTATCCCAACTACGCCAAAGTATGCTGCTACAACTTTCTGGAGCAATAACTGTGTACCAAGTATTTTGCAGCATTACAACTCTATCACCTACACCAATTCCTAAGGCTCCACCACTAGCACCCTCTCCTATTATTATGCAAATAATAGGCACTTTTAGCCCTATCATTTCTATAATATTTCTTGCAATTGCTTCGCCTTGTCCTCTTTCCTCGGCTTCTAAACCTGGGTATGCACCAGGTGTATCTATTAATGTAACTATTGGTTTATTAAATTTTTCAGCCAATTTCATTAATCTCAATGCCTTTCTATACCCTTCTGGGTTAGCCATACCAAAATTTCTTATTTGTCTAGTTTTCGTATTATTACCTTTTTGTTGGCCTATAATCATTACAGTTTCTCCATCAATTAAGCCAAAGCCACCTACCATCGCTTTATCATCTTTTACATTTCTATCTCCATGTAGTTCAATAAAATTTGTACAAATATGATCTATGTATTTTAAGGTATAAGGCCTATCTGGGTGACGGCTCATTTGCACCCGTTGCCAAGGAGTTAAATTTTGTGTGATATTTTTTTTGGTATCTATAATTTTTTCTTCCAATAAAGCAACGGCGCTGCTCATATCAGTCTTAGATTTTTCTTGTGTGAGCTGTAATTGTTCTATCTGATCGTACAGTTCTTTTAAAGGTTTTTCAAATTCTAAGAACTGTCTATTTTTTAGCTGTGGCATAAAATTATTTTACGATGATGTAAAAGTAAATTTGGTATTATTTATGTAAAAATAGGCTATACATTTTTTTTACAAAAGATTTGTTTTAAAAAACAAATATTCCCTATATTTGCACTCCCTAAATTAAAGAAAATATTTTTTCTTTGTTTAGAGACCTACCAAGGGTTGATAGTTCAGTTGGTTACAATGCCGCCCTGTCATCCCTACAGATATGTAGGGACGGGTTGATAATAGTCTACATGTAAAATGAAGATTATTATATTGTTCTTTTAATAATTATTCAGTTTTTATTGTAAAAATGAAACTGATTTTAAATAATAAATTGAAATACTGGGTTGGTAGTTCAGTTGGTTAGAATGCCGCCCTGTCATCCCTACAGATATGTAGGGACTGGTTGATAAAACTTTACATGTAAAATGTAAATTTCTAAATTGTTCTTTAAATAATTACTCAGTTTATTGAAAAACGAAACTGATTTAAAATAATAAATTGAAATACTGGGTTGGTAGTTCAGTTGGTTAGAATGCCGCCCTGTCACGGCGGAGGTCGCGGGTTCGAGTCCCGTCCAGCCCGCTTTTATATCCTCATCTTTACATTTTGTATTGATGGGGATTTTTATTTATGCCATAACCAATGCCATTTTACGTATACATATTACAAAGTTTAAAAGATAAAACCTACTACAAGGGCTTTACAGAAAACCCAAGCAATAGAATTTTACAACACAATAACGCAGAGATGAAATACACATCTACAAAAATGCCATGGGTATATGTGTGTATAATTAGTTTTGAAACAAAGAAAGAAGCCATTATAGCCGAAAAGAAAATAAAAAAGTATGATCATTCAAGGCTCGAAAAATTAATTCTTGCTGATAAAAATATTTTACCAACACTTTTTTTGTAGGTTAGATTAAAGCCCTGTCATCCCTACACTGGTGTAGGGACGGGAGTTTTAATTAATTATATTTTTACAATACAATTTTACGTTTACATATTACAGATTCTAAAAAACAAAACAATATTTCCTCATTATAATTTTTTTGTGGCAAAAATTAACGTGAATATGAAAACAGGAAAGAAAGTTTTAATAACATTAATTTTCATGCAATTAATTTTTAAGCCTAACTACAATTTTATCTAATCATATATGAAATCGAGAATTTTTTTATAAATGATATTAT
>JANMAV010000313.1:0-7974 GCA_031360055.1 Ferruginibacter sp. | reverse complement strand
GAAGAACCTTCTCCCAATGCATTTTCTTTTAACTCACCCTACGGTGCATGCCCTACATGTAAAGGTTTAGGTAATGTATTTACCATAAATATGGATGAGGTATTACCCGATAAAACTAAAACTATTAAGGAAGGAGCTATTGTACCATTGGGCGAAGAAAGATCTGCAAGTGTGTACCAACAAGTTGTTGAATTTGCAAAAAAAAATAAAATAAACTTAGCTAAGGCCATAAAAGATTTACCTAATGCACAAGTAGATTTATTGTTGTATGGCGATAAAGGTATAAATGCTGAACTAGAAGTAGATACTGCTGATGAAACTGTACCTCAACTTTACAGCGGCAGCTATGAAGGTGTTGTACCGATGTTAAAGAGATGGTTCTCATCACCCAATAGCAATGAAAGCTTACGTACTTGGGTAGAAAAATTTATGGAGTTAAGCCCATGCCAAACATGTGCTGGCACAAGGTTACGTAAAGAGAGCCTTTGGTTTAAAATTGATGAAAAAAATATTGCAGAATTAAGTTATTTAGATTTAGATATACTTTTTAATTGGTTTACAGGTTTGGAGCAACGCCTTAATAAAAAACAAAATACTATAGCTAAAGATTTATTGAAAGAAATAAGAGAACGACTACAATTTCTTTTAAACGTTGGCCTTACTTATTTAAATTTATACAGACCCTCAAAAAGTTTAAGCGGTGGTGAGTACCAACGCATAAGGCTTGCAACCCAAATAGGCTCACAATTACAAGGTATTACTTATGTGCTTGATGAACCTAGTATTGGCCTACACCAAAGAGATAATATGAGGCTTATACTAGCCCTACAAAACTTAAGAGATATTGGCAATAGTGTATTAGTGGTAGAGCATGATAAAGATATTATGATGGCTGCAGATCATCTCATTGATATTGGCCCAAAGGCTGGAACCTACGGTGGTCGTATTGTTGCAGCCGGCACACCGGCAGAAGTTTTAGAAAGTGGTAGCGAAACTGCCCAATATTTAAAAGGAGAAAAAACAATTGCCATACCTACAGAAACAAGAAAAGGAAATGGAAATTTTATTGAGTTGAAAGGGGCTACTGGTAATAATTTAAAAAATGTTTCAGTGAAACTACCCCTAGGAAAAATGATATTGGTAACCGGTGTTAGTGGTAGTGGCAAAAGTACATTGGTAAATGAAACGCTTTATCCCCTACTTGCTAAATTTTGCTACAATAGCAAAGGAGTAGCCATGCCTTATAAAAGTATAAGCGGTTTAGAAAATATAGACAAAGTAATAGAGATAGATCAAAGCCCCATAGGCCGAACACCCAGGAGCAACCCAAGTACTTACTGTGGTTTTTTTACTGATATTAGAACATTGTTTGCTGCCATACCTGAGGCTAAAATTAGAGGATATACAGCTGGCCGATTTTCATTTAATGTAAAAAGTGGAAGGTGTGAAGTATGTGAGGGTGGAGGTATGAGAACAATTGAAATGAATTTTTTGCCAGATGTGTATGTGCACTGCGAAAAGTGTAATGGTAAAAGGTATAACAGAGAAACTTTAGAAATACGTTACAAAGGCAAATCAATAAGTGATGTGCTTGATATGACAGTGGATGATGCTGTAGTTTTTTTTAATGCAGTGCCCTGGATTTATAGAAAAATAAAAGTGTTGCAAGAGGTTGGCCTTGGCTACATTACGCTTGGCCAAAGCTCTGTAACGCTTAGTGGCGGCGAAGCACAAAGGGTAAAGCTTGCTACTGAACTTGGCAAAAGAGATACCGGTAAAACATTTTATATTTTAGATGAACCTACAACAGGCCTTCATTTTGAAGATATACAACACCTATTAGATGTTTTAAATAAACTAGTAGATAGAGGCAACACAGTAATGGTAATTGAGCATAATTTAGATATGATTAAAATTGCTGATCACATTATAGACATTGGGCCCGAAGGTGGAAATGCAGGTGGCAAAGTTTTATATGCAGGTGAGCCAAAAGGTTTAACCAATGTGAAGGAAAGTTTTACTGGTATATATTTAAAAGAAGAATTTGCATTGGCGAAAAATAAAAATTAACAAATATTATGCAGCAGTATTTTAATTATATTGTCATAATAATAAATTAATTTATGAAATATATTTTTATTTTGTGCATTAGCATCTTGGTGTTTGTGGGCTGCAAAAAAGAATCAATCACTAACACTTACAGCATCAATCTAGGCAGTTGTAAAAATGATATAGTTAGTAATAGTAATAATATAAAAATTTGCTACGATAGTTTATTATATGATAGTAGGTGCCCAGTAAATGCAGATTGCATTACTAATGGTACAGCAGCTGTTAAACTTACTTATACTAACAACACAACTACTGTACATTTTAAATTGGGTAATAAAAATAATTTTGATGGTATAGCAAATGACACTACTATAAATGGTACTAACATTAAGCTTATTTCTGTAAATCCTTATCCTGGCAGTGGCTCTACAGTTAACAATGTAGAGGTAGAAGTAAAATAATTTATATTAAAAATGCCTCCTGTACAAAGTAAGTTTGTGCAGGAGGCATAAAACGTTATAAAACATTAAAATAGCAAAACGTAGCGGCGAAATAATTTTTTAAAAGGATTAGAATTTATGATAGTACAATAATGTATTCATATTTTTTCAAAATCTGCTTCTACCGTATATAATGCTATTGCACATATTAAACGGTACTGTATTTATTAAATTGTGTGAGTGTTTAAAATTGAATGCAAAACCCAATTCATAATTTACAAAATACGTAAAACTACTAATTTCAATTTAGTAAAAACATTTGCTATATAGCCACCTTTATCAGATTTATAATTTAAGAAAGAATGTTACGAAACCTGATTTCAATTTCATGTTTGTAGTATCATTTCTACATGTTCAATTCCATCTTCTAGATAATAATCTCCATTTTGTTTAAATCCAACATTCTCATAAAAACTAAATAAATAAACCTGAGCACCTATTGTGATAGCTTTTACATTAAAAATAATAAAAGCATATTTAATAGCATTTTGTATTAATAATTTACCATGGCCATTTTTACGCAAATGAAAAGGAGTTAGTACTCTTCCTATACTTGCCTGTTTATATGATACACCTGGCTTAAGCAACCTAGCATAGGCAATAATTTTTTTATTTTTATGGGCAAATAAGTGGTAAGCTTCTAAATCCTTACTATCTGTATCATTATATACACAGTTTTGTTCCACTACAAACACTTCATTTCTTAACTGTAAAATTTGGTAAATTTCAATATTTGATAATTCTGTAAATTTTTTACATTCCCAATTTATTGTACCCATGTAAGATTATTTTTGTAATATTTTTACTACAAATATAAATCTACACCAACTACTATAATGTAGTTTTGAGCTATTTTATGTTTGTGATTTTTAAAACAAAAAAAATAAAATATTTTTTTACTATGCTATACATGTAAAAATACGATTGACTTAAATTTAATAAGTTGAGGAAAAATTAATAAAAATTATCAAAAACCAGAATTTTGTAGTACAAATAAAAAAATTTTGTAGAAAATTTTACAGTTTTCTTGCTTGATTTGCAATAAGTTACGAAAAACCACGTAAAAATTAGTAAAATTACGGTTAAAACATTTGGCGGTTTCCGTAATTCTACATTATATTTGCTTTCTGCTTTTGAGAAGTATTACCAATCTCAAAATAATCCAAAATACACTTCATAGCCACTAAGCTTTTCAGCTTTCGTATATATGTTGATTCCTTTTTAAAGCCATATTTTAAAATCTGAATTTACATAAACATGAAACAGTTCTCAAAATTTGCACTTTGTGCTATTGGTATTTTAATTATAAGTCTGTATAATTTTACAGCAAAAGGCCAACTGGCTTCAAATCTTTCCATTTCATTTATTAGCACACCTACATTACTTTCTGGCACAAACTTAGCTTTAGGTTCAAGCTATAGGTTTAACAATGTGGCTACTAACACTTACGCTATTGTTACTATTGCAAGTGCAACTGGTGGTGCAAGCGTTCAAATTTTAGATGATAACCTGCTTACAAAACCAGAAGCATTTTCGCCAAGAGTAGTATTACCTGGCAACAGCAATGGTATGGTTAGTTTTAATATTGCTTTTTATAACAACAATACAAATGCATCAGTAAAAATTGATACACTTGCTGTAACGGCAATGGATATTGATGGCTCAGCTAGCCTGCACGAAGCCGATGCTTTAGACTTAGGAGCAACCAGTTTATTATCATACCAATCATCTGCACTAGAAATTGGCGTAACACAAAACGGTAATGAGTATTTAGGTACTAACATTGCCGGTATTGAATATACTGGAGTAGATACTGCTGCTAAACAAGTTATGTTTACTGTTTCTAATAAAAAAATTAGTCAGTTTATTTATAAAGCTGGTGCAAATAACCAATACACAGATTCAGTATCTAGGCAAAAAGGCATTTATTTTAAAGCATTCACTTACCCAACCATTAATATATTACCATTAAAAATATTATCATTTACAGCTAATTCAAATGAGAAAAATATTACTTTAAATTGGTTAACTCAAAATGAAATAAATAGCAAGCATTTTGAAGTTGAAAGAAGTTACGACGGGGCTAATTTTACCAATATAGCATTTGTATTAGATGGGTTTGAAAATGGAAATAAAAAATTGTATAGCTATAAAGATGTTGATGCACTTACACAACAAGCAAGTAATATTTACTACAGATTAAAACAAGTAGATATAGATGGAAGATTTACGTATAGCCAAATAATTGCTGTGAAGAAGGGTACAAACAACACAGCCGCTATACAAATTATGCCAAATCCATTTACAGATCATGTACAAATACAGTATACTGCAAAACAAGCTACTGTAGCAACGCTAACCATTGTAAGTACAAATGGCAAACAAGTGCACGTACAAAAATTAAATTTAAGCAAAGGCTTTAATAATTTTTATGCAACCGGGCTTAATAATTTATCAAGTGGGTTATATGTAGCCACTTTAATGATAAATGACAATATTGTAGCCACACAAAAAATAATTAAATAAACTTTTTATAAGGATTAGAATTTGATAGTGTTTAAAAAACCGGCATAATGCCGGTTTTTTAATATCTAATCCAAGCATTTTACATACACATATTCCATGTTTTCTAAAATTAAAGCAACTAAATAACCCATATCCTCTTTTAGTTTTGCAAATACACAACCACCATCTATATTAATACAATTGCCCTGCTGTTGTAGTATTTGTTGTAAAGGCATTGGTGTATGGCCGTGTACCAACAATTTATTACCTAGGGAAGTTTGCAAAGGCTCAAACCCACGTATCCAAAGCATAGCTTCCTCATCAGCAAAAATATCATCGTTGGCAAAGTTTAAACCAGCATGTACGAATATATTTTCTGCAGTAATAATATGCGTTGGCAAATGGGTAAAAAAATGCTGATAAGTAGGATTAAGTTCATGAAAAAAATCTACACCAAAATTTTCAAGTGTATTTTCTCCACCATTTTGTATCCATTGGCTAAAGTTGAAAAAACCACCTTCGCTATCAAGCATAAGTTGCTCGTGGTTGCCCATTAAACAATGTATGTTAAAGCCATTTTGTTGTAAAGCCAAAATAGTATTTAACACTCCTTTGCTATCAGGCCCTTTATCTATAATATCGCCAAGTAGGTAAATATTATCATCTTCGGCAATATCTAATTGTTGTAATAACTCAAAAAAAGTTTTTGAGCAGCCATGTATATCGCCTATTGCTATAGTACGTGCCATTATTTAGGTTTAAATTTTAAAATCTCACCAATATTAGCCAATACATTTTTACAAAGCCTTTTAATTAAGTAAATTTGCAGAAAATTATTTTTTTGCAAGATATTATACAACTTTTACCAGATAATATAGCCAACCAAATAGCAGCTGGTGAGGTTATACAACGCCCAGCAAGTGCCGTAAAAGAGCTGTTAGAAAACGCTGTAGATGCAGGTGCTACACAAATACAACTCATTGTAAATGATGCTGGCAAGGCACTTATACAAGTTATTGATAATGGCAAAGGCATGAGTGAGACTGATGCTAGGATGGCCTTTGAAAGGCATGCTACATCAAAAATTAGAAATATAGATGATTTATTTAGAATAAAAACTATGGGCTTTAGAGGAGAAGCCTTGGCTAGTATTGCAGCAGTAGCACAAGTTGAACTTAAAACAAAGAGAGCCGATGATGATGCAGGTATATGTATAGAAATTGAAAATAGCTTAGTTACAAAACAAGAGCCTACTGCCGTGGCAAATGGTACAAGCATAGCCATGAAAAATTTATTTTTTAATGTGCCTGCCCGTCGTAATTTTTTAAAAAGTAACCCCTCCGAGCTTAGGCACATAATGGATGAGTTTATAAGGGTGGCAATGGCTTTTCCTGAAATATTTTTTAGTTTAACCTCCAATGGCCAACAAGTTTTTCACTTAGAAAAAGGAACCTTAAAACAACGCATTATACAGATACTTGGTAATAATTATAATGCCAAATTGGTAAGCGTACAGGAACGTACAGATTATTTAGATATTATTGGTTTTGTAGGCAAACCAGAAACAGCAAAAAAAACTAGGGGAGATCAGTACTTTTTTGTAAATAATAGATTTATAAAAAGTGCTTATTTAAACCATGCTGTTACTAGGGCTTTTAGCGATATTATTGCAAAAGATAGCTATCCAATGTATGCTTTATTTATTGATTTAGACCCTGCACAATTAGACATAAACGTACACCCAACCAAACAAGAAATAAAATTTGAAGATGAAAAAATTGTGTATGCTTTCGTACAAAGTGCCGTAAAACATGCACTTGCACAATTTAGTATTACACCCACATTAGATTTTGAGCTTGACCCTAACATACAAAAGCTTGATGTGGTGGCAAAACCTACTACCAATGAGCAGCGAAATGCAGCAAGCAGATCATCATTATTTGATACATTTTCAAAAAAAAACCAGGCACATTTTATTGAAAATAAAAGTGAATTAGCACAATGGAAAACTTTTTACGATAGCCCAACAAACAAACTAGCGCATGAGGAAGCAAGCCCTCAGCAAAATAGTATTGATTATGTAGATATGCTTGCAGCAAATACTGACCAACCTCAAGCCCACAGCGAACCTTTACAACTGCACCAAACATATATTGTTGTACAAAACGATGCAGGTTACTTAGCGGTACACCAACAAAATGCACATGAACGTATATTGTACGAACGCTTTGCAAATGCTGTACATGGCTCACCAATTGCTACACAACAAAGTTTGTTTCCAATAGTTATAGAAACCTCTGCTGCTGATGCTACTTTGCTGCAGGAGTTGTTAGATGATTTAAAACAGCTTGGTTATAATTTAGAGCCTTTTGGCAATAATAGTTTTGTAGTACAAGGCACCCCTGCAGATGTAGATAGCAGCAGCGAAACTGTAGCCATTGAAAAAATTTTAGAGCAATATAAACATTTTAGTAGCGATTTGAAATTTAGTAAAAGAGAAAAATTACTTCGTACCATAGCCATGCAACAAGCCGTAAAAGCTGGCACCATACTTACCGTTAAAGAAATGAAACCCTTGCTAGCAGATTTATTTTTATGCAAAACCCCTAACGCCACACCCACTGGTAAGCCTACATACATGAGTTTTAAAAAAGGGGATATGGATAAAATGTTTGGGAGGTAAGGTGAAGGAAGATTAGTGATTTGGTGGGGTGGAGGCTTAGTTCAACGTGTGTTGGAAATTAAGTCAATCTCAGCCTAGGTTCGTGTCTCACCATAACTGTTCGGAAGATTTATGGAGATTTTTTATACAACATACTTTTCGCTTTCTGTGGACTTCCTCCACATAAGATTACTATGTTATAAATGATATCTGTTTCTAAATCTTGTGCAAATTTCTTTTTTGCTATTTTGTAAC
>JANMAV010000292.1:0-11620 GCA_031360055.1 Ferruginibacter sp. | reverse complement strand
GAGAACCCACCGCTTGCAAATATAAAAAAAACTCAAAGTATTGGAGACCAAATCCCCCCTTTGGGGGGCGGGGGGGCTGGGGCAGTGTTAGGTATCACCGGCACAGGTGGTGCCGGCAAATCATCCGTAACCGATGAAATTGTTCGTCGTTTTTTAAATAATTATACTGATAAAACGATTGCTGTAATATCTGTTGACCCAAGTAAAAAGAAAACTGGCGGTGCATTACTTGGCGATAGAATACGAATGAACTCCATAAGCAGCCCACGGGCATACATGCGTAGCCTTGCCACCCGAGAAAGCGATAAAGCCCTTAGCCATTACGTAACCGATGCTATACAAATTTGCAAAGCAGCAGGGTTCGATTTAATAATTTTAGAAAGCGCAGGTGTAGGCCAAAGCGATGCCTCAATTTTAGAACATTGCGATGTGAGCATGTATGTGATGACGCCAGAGTATGGTGCACCATCTCAGCTTGAAAAAATAAATATGCTTGACTATGCCGATGTTATTTGCTTAAATAAATTTGATAAAGCTGGTGCTTTAGATGCCCTGCATGATGTACGCAAGCAATATAAACGCAACTATGGCTTGTGGGATGCAAAAGATGAAGACTTGCCAGTGGTAGGCACTATAGCTGCACAGTTTAACGATGCCGGCGTAAACTTATTGTTTGATAAGTTAATGAAAACCATTTCTGCCAAAACCACATCGCAATTTGGAGAGCATGCCGCCTTTGCAAAAAGCGGCGGTATGGATGGTGCTATTATTCCACCAAAAAGGGTACGTTACTTAGCAGAAATTGGTGAGACAATTGCAGAGTATGATTTGTGGGTTAAGGAGCAAAGTGCAATAGCCTCTCAATTATATAAAATAGAAGGCGTATTAGAAACATTAGCTGCCAATAAAAAATCAGTTACAGAATTAGAAGATATCAAAAATAATTTAACTGAAAAGCTTACCGTACCAAATCAAAAACTGTTACAAAATTGGCCTACCGTTTTAGATTCTTACAAACAAGATTTTTATCAATTTCAGGTAAGAGATAAAGTTATAAAGCAGCCGTTAACTTTCACAAGTTTATCAGGTACTAAAATTGCCAAAGTGGTGCTGCCAAAGTTTAAAGATTGGGGCGATATTTTAACCTGGCAGCTACAAGAAAACGTACCCGGTGAGTTTCCATTTACTGCAGGTGTGTTTCCGTTAAAAAGAGATGGCGAAGACCCCACAAGAATGTTTGCCGGCGAAGGTGGCCCTGAGCGTACCAACAGGCGCTTTCATTACGTAAGTGTAGGCCAGCCTGCAAAGCGCCTCAGCACTGCATTTGACAGTGTAACGTTGTATGGCGAAGACCCAGCACACCGCCCTGATATTTATGGGAAAGTAGGCAACAGCGGTGTAAGCATTGCCACCGTTGATGATGCTAAAAAATTATACAGCGGCTTTGATTTGTGTGACCCCAAAACATCGGTAAGCATGACCATTAACGGCCCTGCACCTATGTTGCTAGCATTTTTTATGAATGCAGCTATTGATCAAATGTGTGAAAAATACATCATCGAAAATAATTTACAAGCCGAAGTAAATAAAATTATTGAAGCAAAGTACAACATCGAAAATCTTCCAAAATATATTGGCACAGACGGCAATCCCATCCACCACACCAACCTGCCAAAAACGTTAAGTACTTCAAAAAATATAGAAAGCAGTACGAAAACGCAGAGTGCTGAGAACCCCCCTTCGGGGGGCAGGGGGGCTGTAGGGGCATTACCTCTCGGCAACGACGCCCTTGGCCTACGCCTACTTGGTTTAAGTGGGCAAGATGTGTTACCTGCTGATGTGTATGCTACCATTAAAGCCAAAGCATTATCAAGCGTAAGAGGCACTGTACAAGCCGATATTTTAAAAGAAGACCAGGCACAAAACACCTGTATTTTCTCTACTGAGTTTGCATTAAAATTAATGGGAGATGTACAAGAATATTTTATAACCAATAAGGTACAAAATTTTTACAGTGTAAGTATTAGCGGTTACCATATTGCTGAAGCCGGCGCCAACCCTATAACACAGCTTGCATTTACCTTAAGCAATGGCTTTACCTATGTAGAATATTATTTGAGCCGTGGGATGAACATAGATGATTTTGCACCCAACCTTTCCTTCTTTTTTAGCAATGGTATGGATCCTGAATATTCTGTGATTGGCAGGGTTGCCCGTCGCATTTGGGCTAAGGCCATGAAGTATAAATACAAAGCCAATGATCGTAGCCAAAAATTAAAATACCATATACAAACAAGCGGCCGTAGCCTGCATGCACAAGAGATAGATTTTAACGACATCCGTACAACATTACAGGCTTTGTATGCTATTTACGACAACTGTAATTCTCTACACACAAACGCTTACGATGAGGCAATAACAACGCCTACCGAAGAAAGTGTACGCAGAGCAATGGCTATACAATTAATTATAAACAGAGAGCTTGGTACTGCTAAAAATGAAAACCCAAACCAGGGTAGTTTTCTCATAGAAGAATTGACTGAATTGGTTGAACAGGCTGTGCTTGCTGAGTTTGAGCGTATTACTGAAAGAGGCGGCGTACTTGGAGCTATGGAGCGTATGTACCAACGAAACAAAATACAGGAAGAAAGTTTGTATTACGAAACCCTAAAACACACAGGCGAATTTCCCATTGTTGGCGTTAATACCTTCCTAAATAAAAATGGTTCACCCACTATTTTACCTGCCGAAGTTATACGTAGCACTACCGAAGAAAAAGAATTGCAAATAACTATGCTTAATGCTTTTAAAGAAAGGCATAGCAATAAAAGCGAAGCTATGCTTACCAAATTGCAAGAGGTAGCAATAGCTAACGGTAATCTTTTTGAAGAACTTATGGAAACGGTAAAATATTGTAGCCTTGGGCAAATTACAAATGCCTTGTATAGTGTGGGTGGGCAGTACAGAAGAAATATGTAAAAAACTAAACGTATAAGGTTTCTAAAACCTTATACGTTTATATTAAAAAAATTGAAGCATCAACCTTGGTAACAGTGATGAGCAGTGGTTCCCTGCTTTATGTAGTAGTACCGCCACATTTTGCTTTTACAATATTAAATGTATGCTTGCGGTAGCTACTACTGCCAATCAGGGCTAGGCTGTGCAGTAAAGCATTTTTCAACTTTTATTTGCTAGTGTTATTTTTTATGAACACAATTTGGCACCGTTTTACCAGCTTTCTTTTTGGTACCAACTTGTTCATAACCATCCCAACAAGGATCGGCTTTTTTCTTTTGAGCTGCTTTTTTTGTTGCAGTTTTTTTAGTTGTTGCCATAAAAATGTTTTCTTTTATAAAACAATTTGTAAGCCAATTTTTTTTGTTACTATTATTTTTAATGATAAATTATAACAGCTATTTCCATTTTCAAATTTCATCAACTTAAAAAATATTAATTGAAATACATTTTTTTCATAATTCTTATTCTTGTTGCTACTACTTCGTGCAGGGTTACACATGTATACATTGTACGCCATGCCGAAAAAGGCACTGAACCAAAAAACAACCCAACCCTTACTGAGCAAGGTTTTACAAGAGCAAATAATTTAGCAACATTATTACAATCAAAAAAAATAAAAACTATTTATGTTACCAAAACCACCCGTACACAACAAACGGTAGAGCCATTGAGTAAGTTAATAGATGTGCCTATACAATTTTACAATCCAGATAGTGTATCCAAAATATTTAGTTTAATAAAATTAAATAGAAAAAACACAATCATAGTTGGGCATAGCAATACCATCATACCTATGCTAGATGTAATAGGAGCAAAACACAGCATAAAAATTGTGGCAGATGATGCGTATGATAATTTGTTTGATGTTAGCTTGGGTATTAAGAAAGCAACCTTAAAAGAATTAAAGTATTAATATAATTTAGTAACTTTTATCTGTTTTAAAAGGCTATAATGCTAGAGTGATGTTAGGATTGAAAAAATTATTACCCATACAATTATTTCAACATTTTAAGCGCCATTTTATTGAATGTTCACTGAAAAATCTCCAATACTTGCCGTTGTAAGATCTGTAGATGATTTGCTACTACTAATTAAATCAGCCTCAGCTTTGTTTGGTGGTATACCATCATAATGTCTCAAAGTAATACCAATTTTACCGGTAGATGCTGCACCTGTTGTCCAAGTGCTTAATAAGCCCAAACTTATACCATCATCATCTTTATCTAAATTAGATATGGTTAAGTTTGTACCAATAGTTGTCTCAAAATAAAAGCGATGTGCAATATTTTCTTCTTTTACTTGTATGCTAGAAGTATCTACAGGTGTGGCAGTTTTATTTAATAAAATAATTTGTGCATTGTAGGTTTTGTTAGGTGCTAAGTTTATTTGATCTATTGTTGGTGCTGCACCTCCTGGCCCATCAGGATCATCAAATTTAAAATCTACAAATGCACCACCAGTAGTTGCTGTTAACCTAACTAATAGAGTTGTTATTACTTCATTGTCATTATCTTCTACCACAGTTACTTTTTTACAAGATGTGAAAAAAGTTGCATATAGTAAAAGAAAAGCACCAAAATTTAATAAATTGTCTTTCATAACTATTTTATTTATTTGTTAAATATTTATTTTGAATGGGTGAGTGAAAATTTTAATCTTACAAATAAATTTCTTCCAGTTTCGTCAGTAAAATATCTAAACCCATCTAAGTAATCTCTATAAGCGGTATTAAATAAATTTCGAGCACCAACGGCAAATGTTATTGGGAAATTTTTAAAATGTAAAATTGTAGATGCGTTTAAGTTTACAATTGTGTAAGCACCTGGGGGAGCTTTGTAATCTTGCAATCCATTTTTATCGCTTGGCACCCTTGTTTGCTCAAACACATATTGCACCTCTGTTGCAATATAGCTATCGTGAAAAAAATGATTGTTCTTAAATGTGTAATTTAATTCTGCACTTACCCTATCCGCAGGCATTAAAATTAGCCAGTCGTTAATATTTTTATTGGTAGCCCTAAGCATGCTATACTTAATATTTACATCTACTTGTTTTGCAATGGTAGTTGTAGTACTTACATCTATACCACGTAATACTGCATTAGTTTGGTTGTAAATTATTTTAGGAAAAGCACCAGCAATAGTTAGTACTGGTTCATTTGGTATGGGTTGCCTAAAAATAAAATTATTGATGTTGTTGTTATACACATTTACCTCGGCAGTAAATGTTTTTTCATCATTTTGATAGGTAATACCAGCACCTATGTTTATGGCTTTTTCAGTTTCTAAAAAAATATCACCAAGCTCATAAGTAGCCGTACCATGGTGTATACCATCGCTAAGCAATTCATTTACTTGTGGGGCTCTACTTGCAAGTGATGCTGCAATATTTGTACGCCAGTTAGTATTTGGTTTGTAAATTGCATTTATTGATGAGGCAAGTGTACTAAAATTAAACCCGTAATCAATTACAGTACCGTTAAACTTTAAGCGATTGGTTTGGATATTTTTGTAGTCATAACGTATACCCCCTTGTAACTCCCATTTGTTTTTTTGCCATTTTTCTACATAATAACCACCATAACTATATAGGTTGTAATTAGGTATAAAATACCTACCAGCGTAGGTATTATTTTGTTGCACAAAAGATGCACCTGCTGTACCTACAAAATTATTTTTTTTATGTTTTTCCCAAACTAGTTCTTCAGCATATGTTCTAATATCTAAACTTAGTTGAGGGGATGTATTTCTGCTACTTCTTACAATATCAAATTCACTTCTATTATTAAATTGAGCAGATAGTAAAAAACTTATTTTATCTCCATTTTTAGTTTCCACAATAGTTTTAGATTTTATTAAATTATGTGTTACTGCTTGGTAAGGCCTTCCTATGGCATACGTATCCTCTCCTAAAAAAACATCATTTGGTTTATTTGCTGCAATGGCAGCTTTTAAATCAGTGATATTACCAATGTGAGAACCCTTAAAAATACCCAGTTTTGTATCAAAACGGCTGTAAAATAATTCCGAACTAAAATTATTTTTTTTATAGCCTGACGTTAAAGAAAAATTATTTTCTGTACTACCGGTATTGTTTAACCTATAATTTGGTGTAGCGGAGTTTGCTCCTTTTTTATACGTACCCTGTACTCTAAAACTTAAGGCTGGTATGGCTTTTAGTTGTTGCTCATACATACCTGATACTACGTACTGCCTATTGTTACTAAAATAAACTGTATTTAATTCTGCCGCAAATCCAGCAGTTGTTCTTAATGCTTTAGGCTCTACCAATATTACTCCTCCAATAGCATCTGAGCCGTATTTCAATTCATCTACTCCCTTTATTACGGTAAGTTTATCAGCTATAAATGGGTCTATTTCTGGTGCATGCTCATTTCCCCATTGTTGCCCCTCCTGCCTCACACCATTATTTATGGTTAAAATTCTGCTGCTGTGTAGCCCGTGTATTATTGGTTTAGATACAGTACTACCAGTTTGCAATAAGGTAACCCCATTTATTTTGCTAAGTGCTTCTGATATGGTAAGCCCTTTAGTTTGCTCTAGTAATTTACCACTAAGTTCTTTTTTAAAACCCGATGTTGTAGTAGCTTTTGTACTGGTTACTGTAACGGTATTTAAAGTACCTTTTTGGTGTGGCAAAAATATTTCTACATGCACACTTTTTTTTATAGTTAGTTTTTGAGTAACTGTTACACAGCCCACATGAGAAATTATTAAACTGTAATTGCCCTCACAAATATTATCAAAAACAAAATCGCCATTGGCAGTACTAGTTGTTTCTTTATTTAACTCCAAAATTTGTATGGTAGCTCCAATAAGTTTTTCTTTAGTATCAGCATCTTCTACATGCCCATTTACTGTATTGGTACAAACTTGAGCTTGAGAAAACAAGCCAAAAAATAAAATTGCAGCAAAAATTATACATTGCTTCATGAGCAAAAATTAAAAGTGTTTACACAAAAAATTTTGTGCAAAAAAAGTAAAAAAATAAAAATGATTTTAAGCCTCTGAAGGGGGAGCTCTTAAGCTTTTTACGCTAAAAAAATTTTGCGAAAGGGTAGATATTGTGGTGCTGTTGGTATACCCAAAAGTTGTGCGTACTGCATTGTAAAAAGGTAAATTTGTAGGAATGTATGTAACATCTATAAATGTGTTTTCACACTGGCAAGTATTTACATTTGTTGCCGCAGTTGTTATTTTACTATAAAGGTTTGTAGCTGATTTTTTGTGAGCATGATGTGCAAAAACTTTGTGTAAAAATTGAGTAGGTGTACTACTAAATACAATTAGCAGTAGCAATGTAATGCTTACAAAACGCCTTATGGTAAATATTCTTTGCAAAATAACTATAGCACAAATATAGTAAATGCAATGGAGTTGCAAAAATTATTTTCTAAAAATTAATTAGCCATATCCCTCAGAAAAGGTAAATAGAAATTAACAAAATATACAGACACCTAAAAATGTAGTAAAACCAATTTGAATAAAATAGTTGATTTTTTAAAAAATACTTAAAATCTTTAATCAATATTTTCAATAATACCTGCTATACCTTGTCCACCACCAATACATGCGGTAACAATTCCGTATTTTTTATTCAACCTCTTCATATCGTTTATTAGTTGTATAGATAATTTTGCACCGCTACAACCTAAAGGATGGCCCAATGCAATAGCACCACCATTTACATTTATAATATCGGGGTTTAGACCAAGTTCTCTAATTACGGCTAAAGATTGTGATGCAAAGGCCTCATTTAATTCAAACAACTCAATATCTGCAAGGTACATGCCTGCTTGTTTTAAAACTTTAGGTACTGCCTCTACAGGGCCTATACCCATTATACGTGGGTGTACGCCTGCACTAGCACAATTAACCAAACGGGCAATTGGTTTTAGACCCAATTCGGCCACCATCCTCTCACTCATTACCAGCACAAAAGCTGCACCATCACTAGTTTGTGAGCTATTGCCTGCGGTAACAGTACCGCCTGCTGCAAACACTGGTTTAAGTTTTGCTAACCCTTCTATGCTTGTATCTGTACGTACCCCATCATCAGTATCTACTAGGTAAGATTTTGTTTTGCGTTTACCATTTTCATCTACATAAACTTGCTCTACATTTATGGGTAAAATGCCGCTTTTAAAATGGCCTTCTTTTATAGCATTAGCTGCTTTTACATGGCTATTGTAACTAAAAGCATCCATATCTTCTCTGTTCACATTGTACTCATTTGCCACTGCCTCAGCCGTTAAACCCATATTTAAATAGTAATCAGGCTCTGTACTTGCAATGCTGTATGCAGGTACGGTTTTCCAACCAGCGGTAGGCACCAAGCTCATACTTTCTACACCACCAGCTATAAAACACTCACCCATACCAGCACGTATTTTTGCTGTAGCCATAGCAATACTTTCTAAGCCACTTGCACAATATCTATTAATAGTAATGCCTGGGGCCGATATACCTACAGCCCTAGCTGCAATGATACGACCAACCTGTAAACCTTGCTCAGCCTCGGGTACAGCGTTGCCAACAATTACATCATCAATCCTTGTTGGGTCAAGTTCTGGCACACTGGCTAATAAACCTTTAATTACATCAATGGCCAAATCATCAGGTCTTGTAAATCTAAAACCTCCTTTTTTACTTTTTGTAACCGCTGTTCTAAAACCTGCTACTATATATGCTTCTTGCATGTTTTTCTGTTTTTTTTGATGATGGACTATGGACGATAGACCATTGTATATTTTAAATTATTTTTTTGCTTTTTTTTGTTTTGTTTTTTGTTTTGAGGCTTTGGGCTTTATTTCTTTGTTCGGCATTTGTTGGGGCTGTCTGTAGTAGTGCCGCCTAAAATATCCTTCTCATTTAAAGTGCATTATTGCTGAAGCTACTACTGCACATCCCCCACTGTGTCCCGATATATTTGTCGGGAGCCCTTCATCAGATAATCTTATTTCAACAAAACCAAATACAGTTATATTTTTATGTAAAGAAACTTAAAATCAAATTACTTGTCTAAAAAATTGAGTCTAATAGCTAATACCTATTTTAGTTGTCTAAACAACTATCTATTACAAAGTTATCTTTTTTATTCAATTTTCAAAATAAACAACTAATTATCTTTGCAACCATTATGTATAAAATTGTAAGGGGCATTTTATTTTATTTTGATGCTGAAAAGGTACATCATTTTAGTATGGAACTGTTAAGGATAGTTTGTAAGGTGGGGGTGCTAAAAAGGTTTGTCAGTAAGCAGTTTACAGTGGGCAATGGGCAATGGGCAATGGGCAATCAACAATCAACAATCAACAATCTTTCCTTTAAAAACCCCATAGGCCTAGCCGCAGGTTTTGATAAAAATGCAAAATATCTAAATGAATTAGAAGCTCTTGGTTTTGGCTTTGTAGAAATAGGCACTGTTACACCGCTACCGCAAAGTGGTAACGAAAAACCCAGATTATTTAGGCTACCGAAAGATAAAGCACTTATTAATAGAATGGGTTTTAATAACGAAGGGGTAGAGATAGTGGCTGAGAGGTTGAGGAAGTGGCAGGAGGCAACAGTACAGCAGTTGGCAGTTGGCAACAAAACAACTGTTGGCAATATACAAACTGCCAACCGCCAACCGCCAACAACTAACTACCAACTACTAATTGGTGGCAACATAGGCAAAAACAAAGTAACCCCAAACGAAAATGCTTGGAAAGATTATGAGATATGCTTTAAAGCCTTGCACCCTTATGTAGATTATTTTGTGGTGAATGTAAGCAGCCCCAATACACCGGGCCTTAGAGAATTGCAAGAAAAAGAACCTCTAAAAAAAATTCTTACTCATTTACAAACTCTAAATAAAACTTACGAAAACCCAAAACCAATATTGCTAAAAATAGCACCTGACTTAACTGAAACTCAAGTAGATGATGTTATTGATTTGGCTTTAGAAATAAACTTAGATGGTTTGGTAGCAGCAAATACTACTATTGATAGAGCAAACTTAGCCACATCGGCATTACATTTGCAAAACATTGGGGCAGGTGGGCTAAGTGGTGCACCATTGGGTAAAAGAGCCACAGCATTGGTGCAATTTATACACAGTAAAACGCAGGGCAAAATACCCATTATTGCAAGTGGAGGCGTATTTAACGCTGCCGATGCTGCAGAAAAATTTGCAGCAGGGGCAAGCCTAGTACAAGTTTGGACGGGCTTTGTGTATGAGGGGCCGGGCATAGTAAAAAAGATAATGAAGGGGTTGAATGGATTGAATAGTAAGAGGTGAATGGCCAATAGTGAATATTCAATGGTAAATACATTGCATTGCATTAATTTTCTAGAGCATAAAATTTCACACATCAAATATGTTGGAGATTAATTATAAACATTAAAATTTAGTTCCCCCTTTGGGGGACAGGGGGATAACTTATGGAACATTTATTTACATCGGAAAGTATTATTAGTTTTTTTGTATTAGTACTATTAGAAATTGTATTGGGTATTGATAATGTAATATTTGTAAGCATTATCATTAACCGTTTACCAAACGAAAAAGAAAAAGCAGCAAGAAGAGTTTGGATGGTAACTGGCATAATTATAAGAAGTATTTTATTAATGGGGCTTGGTTGGTTACTTAACCAAAAAGGAAAACCATTGTTTACCATTTTTAATAAAGGCTTTGATATTGCTAGCTTAGTAATGCTAGTTGGAGGATTGTTTTTAATTTATAAAACAGTAAGGGAAATACATCATAAACTGGAAGGCGAAGATGAAACACTAGGAGGTATGAATAAGCCAGCGCTTACTTTTGGCAAGGCTGTTGTACAAATCATATTAATAGATACCGTATTTAGTTTTGATAGTATTATAACTGCAGGTGGTACAGCAGAATATGTAGAAATTATGATAGCAGCAGTAATTATTGCCATGTTTGTAATGTTTATGTTTAGCCCTAAAATATCATCCTTCATTAATAAACATCCTTCATTAAAAATGTTGGCCTTATCATTTTTAGTTATGATTGGGCTTACGCTTGTAATAGAAGGTTGGGACAGTGAGAAAGCTCATGACTTACATTTGAAAAATTATGTATATTTTGGCATGGCTTTTTCATTTTTAGTAGAAATACTGAACATTACTTTTATGAAAAAGCAAAAAAAACGTAGAATAATACAGTTTAACGAACCAAGAGTATATTCTGATGAAGAGCTTGAAAATAGATCAGATTCTGCTCACTAAAATATTATTTCACACATAATACAACAGCCGCCACTAAAGCGGCTGTTTCTGTACGTAGCCTTGTGCTACCAAGTGTTACGGGTGTGTAGTTGTTTTGTATTGCAAGGGTAATTTCAATTGGGGTAAAATCTCCTTCGGGGCCAATGAGTATTGTTGACTGGTTGGTTAATTGATTGGTTGATTGGTTGATTAAATCATTTAAGGAATATCTTTTATGTTCTTCGCAATGGGCTATAAATAAATTGTGGGCTTTGTGTTCTTTTACAAATTTTTCAAATTGTATTCCTTCAACTAGTGTAGGCAACCAAGCTTGTTGAGATTGAAGCATGGCACTAATTAAAATGCCT
>JANMAV010000041.1:0-1861 GCA_031360055.1 Ferruginibacter sp. | reverse complement strand
TTTTTTTTTACATAAAACTAGTTTTGTGTTTATCAATACTATTTAAAGCGTAATAAAGTATATTATATATTTAAAAAAATAAATTTAAAACCAAAATAAAATTATTTGTAAAAACAATTTTTAAAATACATAAAAATAATTATTTAGTACCACATAGAGCATACACTGAAAAAGATGACAACCAATGATCTACATCATAGTTACCCTTACCAATACTTGCTTGTGAGTAATCCCACATTTCTTTTTGTGCATTTATCCAAGCAGTTTTTACTTCTGCTGTTAAAGCATTTGCTGGCAAGGCTTGTAGCATACCGTTAATGCACCAAATACGGTTTAAATGAAACCCATCCCAATGGGCTGCATAGCCAGTATGTGTCTCCTTTTTATCTACAGCAAAAACTTTTTTTACACCAGCAACAGTGAACATTTCTGGGGCAAAAGTTTTTAACCACTCTGTATATTTATCTTGTGGCAGTACCTTACGCATTAAATCAGTAATTAATAACCCGGCAGACATAAAGTCATAACCAAATGGTTCTTTCTCTAATGGAAATTCAGTAATACGGGTATAATAGCTTTTTGCAGCTGTAATAAGTACTGCTTTAAGTTTATCATTATTAGTAGCTACAGCATAATCAAGTGCAAATGAAACTCCTAATGAAGATGCATAATGATCACCACTATATGTTGCTTTCTTTATTGCAGGCCAAGTTTCTATATAACTATTAGCAATATAATTACACAATGGCTGTAAGCTTTTAAGCCATTTTTTTGCAGTTGGGTCATCCCATCTTGCTAATTCTTCGGCTACTTTTAACAACCACGATCTACCATAAGGAAATTCAAAACTTTCTTCCTCATGAGATTTTAAATAGTCAACTTCCACCAAAATGTTTTGTGGGCTAAAACTTAATTCTAACTTTGCTTTTATGGCTTTAGCTTCAGGTATGTTTGGGTAAGTTTTAAGCAATTTTACCAATGCCCAATGGTTATGTACGCCAGAGTGCCAATCATAGCAGCCATAAAATGAAGCCCACATTTTATCAGGTGCTTTTAAATCAGCAGCTTTTTGTAGTTTTTCTCTATAATCGTGTGGGTAAGGTTTTGTAGTACAATCTAGCGATAGCTTAGCAAAGTAAGATGCACCGGCGTCAGATAATAACATACTTCCATCAGGTGCTATTATGGTTAAAGATGGATCTATTTTGGTAGCCAGTGGCTGTGCAAATAAAACTGTACTTGAGAGTACAAATAACGAGAATAGAAAATATTTCATAATGTAATTTTGGGTTTCTTTTTACATAAGCAAAAAGATATTTTTAACACAATTTAGTATCTTTACTGCATAATTTTACATTTACATAATACCAATTTTTTAATTTAATATATATGCGTATACAAACCGGGGATAGAATTAATGTGGTAAATATTGGTTTAATGATTTTTAGTTGTATAGCAGCTTTTATTATGCCTTTTGAAGTGTTTTTATTTGCATACGCAGTTATGGGGCCACTGCACTATTTAACTGAAATTAGTTGGTTACACGATAGGCAATATTTTACAAAAGGAAAATATGATAATATTGTGTTGTGGGTTATTGGGGGTATTATTTTATTAGAAAGTTTGGCGGCACGAAACGGTTGGAGTTTACCTTTTGATAATAGTTTTGGTAATAAAATAATTTTTGTAGCACTTACAGGATCATTGTTAATGATATTTGTTAAAAATGTGTATGTAAAAGTGTTAGGGTTACTATTTATTTTATTTATCTCTAATGCAATTTTTAAACCTGACCAAAGAGATGGTATTGCTTTTTTTATTGGTGCTTTGCTACCAACGCTAATTCACGTTTTTGTATTTA
>JANMAV010000072.1:0-6992 GCA_031360055.1 Ferruginibacter sp. | reverse complement strand
ATTTTTAAAAACAATAATTTTTTATCTCAGTTCATTAAAAACTGTATTAAAAACTACAAACTAATTTTTAAATAGTTGGTAATATTCATGATATCACTCAGCCCTTATCAAATCATATCATTATCAGCAAAACTAAAATACCCTTCGTTACTTACAATAATATGATCTACAACAGTAACATCTAGCAGTAAACCAGCATTTACCATTTTTTTTGTAATGCGTATGTCTGCTTCACTTGGTTTTAATATTCCTGATGGGTGGTTATGTGCCAGTATAATACAAGCGGCACCATACTCTAAAGCTAATTTAAAAATAACTCTAGGGTCAGCCACTGTACCAGTCATACCTCCTTTACTAATTATTTTAAAACTTTTTATTTTTTTAGCATTGTTTAAAAATAGTACCGCAAAAAGCTCCACATTATTATCTGTTAGTATTGTTTTTAAATATTCAGCAATGTGTTTGCTACTTTTAATTTGAGGTTGTTGTAAAAAATTTTCGGTGCTACGTCTACGTCCCAATTCCAACACTGCTGCAATAGTAATGGCTTTAGCAATACCAATACCACTAACCTTTTGTAAATCTTGTATACTAAGTTTCCCTAGTTCATCTAAATTATTATTGCTTAGGCTTAAAATACTTTTTGCAAGCCCAAGGGCAGATTGTTTTTTGTTACCTGTATTGATAATTATTGCCAATAGTTCTGAGTTACTTAACGTTTCAGCACCATGATTAGCCATTTTTTCTCTAGGTCTTTCATCTTCAGCCCAATTTTTTATAGAAGTTTTAATATTTTCTGTCATGTTAAAAAATTATTAAGGTAAACTAACTGTACTTTTGCAAAATAACTATCATCCTACAAACAACTTCATGCAATCTAACGTAAAAATATTTTCAGGTACGGGTTCACAATATCTTGCCGAAAAAATAGCCATAAAATTTGGAGAACCTCTAGGTAAAGTAAACATACAACGCTTTAGCGATGGAGAAATAGGTGTTGAGTTTCAAGAAAGTATTAGAGGTAGATCTGTTTTTTTAGTACAAAGTACGTATGCCCCATCTGATAATTTAATGGAGCTTTTGTTGATGATTGATGCTGCAAAAAGAGCATCTGCATACAAAGTAATAGCAGTAATGCCCTATTACGGTTTTGCTAGGCAAGATAGAAAAGATAGACCTAGAGTAGCTATTGGCTCTAAATTAGTAGCTAATATGCTTACTGCTGCAGGTGCAGATAGAGTGGTAACTATGGATTTGCATGCCCCACAAATACAAGGTTATTTTGATATTCCGGTTGATCATTTAGATTCATCTGCCATATTTATACCTTACATTGAAAGTCTAAATTTAAAAAATCTAACTTTTGCAGCGCCTGATGTAGGCAGTGCAAATAGAATTAGAGAAATAGCAACCTATTTTGAATGTGAAATGGTTATTTGCGATAAACATCGTAAAAGAGCTAACGAAATTGCTAGTATGGTAGTAATTGGTGATGTTACCGATAGAGATATTGTTTTAATAGATGACATTTGCGATACTGGTGGCACACTTTGTAAAAGTGCAGGGTTAATGAAGGAAAAAGGAGCTAGAAGTGTAAGAGCTCTTTGTACTCACCCTGTACTTAGTGGAAAAGCATACGAAAATATTCAGAATAGTGAGTTAGAGGAATTAGTAGTTTGTGATACTATACCAGTACGTGGAATTTGTAATAAAATTAAAATTTTGTCCGTTGATGAACTTTTTGCAGTAGCACTTAGAAATGCCTATGAAAATAAAAGCATTAATAGCTTATTTATAAGAGGAAGGTTAAAAGAAAAAAAATAACCGCTACTCATATTTGTTAAATATAGATACCTAAACCATTAATTAAATTATATATTTGATACAACCACCTTTAAAATTATTTACACAAAATCATAATATGGAAAATTACTTTGGCGAAAAATGGAAAAAAGTAAAATTTAATTACGAAAACAGTAATAATTACCAATTAGAGGTTTCTAATTTGGGAAGGGTACGATCTAAAACACAGTTTAGCCAAGGTAACATTCTTAAAGGTTCCATGATAAATGGATACAAAATTTTAAAAATTAGTTTTTTTAAAAATCGAACAGAGGAGGCAATCAAAAAGTTTGCAAAAATTGAAAGAAAAATAATAAAACTTACTAAAGTTATTCAGGAACTAAAGGAGTTAAAAGAGAAAAATAGCATCATTCAGCCTTTACAAGATGAGCATGATGAATTAAAAAAATCTTTAAGCATAAGCTACCAAGCTGATACAAAGGCCCGAATTATTAGACATTCTGAATTAATACACAGGTTAGTAGCTACATATTTTTTAAATAAACCTACCAAACAACAAACTATAGTTTCCCATTTAGATCATAATAAGCTAAATAACCAAGCCAATAATTTAAAATGGATGTCTCCAGAAGAAAACTATGTACACCGTGTAAAAAACCCTGCAGTAATAGCTGAGTTTAAAAGCCGTGGCGATGTATATCGTGCAAATAATAAAACTGCCAAACTATCTATAACTAAGGTAATGCTTTTAAAAAAGCTACTTGTTGAGCAAAAAACTACAAAGCAATTGGCTAAGCAATTTAAAATTAGCGAAATGCAAGTTTTACGCATAAAAAATGGTCAAAACTGGGCAGATGTGCCGGCAGCTTTTTAATTATTAAATGCAAACAAATTTTGTTTATATGTATTCTCACCTATGATTTTGTAAACATATCATTTTTATATGCTTATGGTTAGTTTTAGCCAGATTACAACTTCAATTTATTACAATATCAATTTTACCTGCAAAATTTTTTTGGCTAAAGCTTACTTTAAGTAAAAAACCTTACTTTTGCACCTCATTAAAAATCAGTACAAATACTGAAGCTATATAGGTGCAAACCAAATACAGCAAAGGAAGTAGTACACAAAAAACACATTACAATGAAAACAATTACAATTGACGGACAACTGAGGACCGAAAGCGGAAAAAAAGCCACCCGCCAGCTTCGCTCTCAGCAACTTGTGCCTGCTGTAATTTACGGTGGTAAAACAGAAGTAAATTTTTCGGCTCCAGCATCAGCATTTAAAGGCTTGGTGTACACACCAGATTTTATGCTTGCAAAAGTTACAGTAGATGGTAAAACATATACTTGCATTTTAAAAGATTTACAATTTCACAAAGTATCTGATTTGTTGATACACGTTGACTTTTTAGAACTTGTAGAAGACAAAAAAGTAGTAGCAACCTTACCTTTAAAATATACTGGTACACCTAGTGGTGTAAAAGCCGGTGGTAAATTAGAATTGAAAATTAAATCAGTTAAAGTAAAAACATTACCTAAATATTTAAGAGAAAATATTGAGGTAGATATTACAAAACTTGAGTTAAATGAAAACTTACGTGTAGAAAATATTGTTGCAGAAAATATGGAGATTATGAACTCTCCACGTATTCCTATTGCAGCAGTAACTATGACTCGTCAGTTAAAGCAAGAAGAAACTGCGGCTAAAGCACCAGCACCAAAAGGAAAAAAATAATATAAAACATAAGTATAAAAAATGCCTTCTTTTTTGGAGGCATTTTTTATATTACCAATTTTTGAATTTTGTGCAAAATAATGCCATAAAGGCATAAAAAATTTACGGAGTACATTTTGAGTAATCACAAATACTTACACTAATTTACAATTAGTAAAAAAAACTAAAAATATTTGCAATGGGAATGGATAGGAATACATTAATTGGATTTGCTTTAATAGGAGCATTACTTATAGGTATGTTTGTTTTAAATGGTAAAGATAGAGCAGCAAATGAAGCCTTAAAAAAGCACGAAACTGACTCAATTGCGGCACTAACACCAAAAATAGACAGCAACACAGTTAAATTAGATGAAATAAAAGCAGATTCGCTAAAAACTATAAATCAAACAAAAGGATTATTACAGGATACCACTAAACCACAAATGGTGGTTTTAGAAAATGAAGTATTAAAAATTACTTTTACTAGCAAAGGTGCACAACCTGCAATTGTAGTTTTAAAAAACTACAAAAAGTATGATAGTACTTTGGTACAATTGCAAAATAGCAATTTTAATAAAATCAGTTACGCTATAAATACTGGTACTAACCAAACAGCACAAATTGAAAATATTAATTTTACTGTACAGCCAGTTACAAATAATGCTGATGGCAGTAAAACTTTATCATTTACTACCGGCGATAGCTCAGGCAGCAAACAACTTACCCACCAGTATACTTTAAAGCCTAATGATTATTTGATGGATTTTAACATCATAACCAAAGGCACTGATTTATTTACCCAAAATACTATAAACTTACTTTGGCAAACTGAGGCTCCTCAAATTGAAAAAGATTTTAAGTATGAGCTTACCCAATCTCATATTGCTTATGTAGAAAATGGAGATTTTAATTTTGAATACTCAGCCAAAGGTGATACTAAAACTTTTAATAAACCTACAAGCTGGGTTGCAGCTAAGCAGCAGTTTTTTATTGCGGCTTTATTAGCAAAAAATAATTTTGAAAAAGGTAGCAGTTTTGAGTGGAAGGTGCCTAAAGATAGTAATTCATTTATTTTTCAGAGTGTGGCTAATTTAAAGGTAGCAGTACAACCTGGTGCTGCTACAGGCACTACATTGCAATTGTATTACGGCCCGAGCGATTATAATATTTTAAAAAAATATGGTAATAAAATGGAAAATATTGTGCCTTATGGTACAGGTATTTTTTCATTTGTAAAATATATAAATAGATATTTTTTATTGCCAGTTTTCGATTTTTTAAGAAGCCATATATTTAGTATGGGTATTGTAATTTTATTAGTTACCCTTTTAATACGTTTAATAACCAGCCCAATATTGTATAAGAGTTATTTAAGCGGTGCAAAAATGAAAGTGTTAAAGCCAGAAGTTGATACACTTAAAGCAAAATTTACCGATAAAACCGGCCAGCTAGATCAACAAGCTTTTAGCATGGAGCAAATGAAGCTCTGGAAGACTGCTGGAGTAAGCCCATTGGGTGGTTGCTTACCGGCTTTATTGCAAATTCCTATTTTCATGTCGTTGTATTATTTCTTTCAAAGTAATATTGATTTAAGAGGAAAAAACTTTTTATGGGCTAATGATTTGGCCTCATACGATTCTATTGCCAAACTTCCTTTTGAAGTACCTTTTTATGGCGATCACGTTAGTTTATTTACCCTTACTGCTGTAGCTACAAGTATGCTAATATCCATATACAGTATGAGCAATATGCAGGATAATAATAACCCCTTAATGAAATATATGCCTTATATTTTTCCAGTATTATTGTTAGGGGTGTTTAATAAATTGCCTGCTGCCTTAACTTGGTACTACACTATTTCAAACACTATTACATTATTACTACAAATATTTATACAGAAATATGTAATAAACCACGACAAAATTTTATCGCAGATTAATGAGAACAGAAAAAAACCTGTAAAAAAATCTAAAATTCAAGAAAAAGTTGAAGCCATGCAAGAAAGCCAACGGAAATTACAAGAGTTGAAAAATAAGAATAGCAAAATATAATATAACTACAAAGAGGCTACTTTACAATTTGTTACTATATGCATACGCTTTTAAAAAAGATTCTGTATGTACTTTTTTCTACTAAGAGAAAATAAAGTAAAAAACGTAAAATAGCCTCTTTTTTATGTGTATACCTTAACATTTTTAGGCATACATTTTACTACCTTTATGTATTAAACAATTAAAATGAAATACGTTAAATTTTATATTATTATTTGTATTGCTTTTATAGTTACGCAAAACTTATTTGCACAAAAAAAATTTACTGAGGGGTCACTTGTTTATAATATTAATATCGAAACTACCAAAGGCGAAAAGCAATTGAGCAGTGCCTTAAATGGTGCAGTACTCACTATTTTTTTAACAAATGATAAAAGCAAAACTGAACTAGTAAGCACACCAGGAGTGGAAACTACTGTATATGATAATACTGCCAAAAAAGGATTTATATTAAAGGAATATAGTGGTCAAAAGTTAATGATTACTACAACAGCTGAAAATTGGATGCTTAAAAATCAAACAAACAATAATTTAGCATTTAGTATTGGCTCAAGTACTGAAACCATTGCTGGCCATTTGTGTAAAAAAGCCACTGCCACTAGTGTAGATGGTAAACTGTATACAGTTTATTTTGACCCTACAATACTTGTAACTAACAAACTGTACAATAATGCATTTAGCTCAATACCTGGTTTGCCTATACAGTATCAATTACAATCAGGCAACATAGTGTTTAAATATGTGTTAAGCAAATTTGTAACAGAAAGCATAGCCAATAATGTATTTGATGCACCAAAAAGTTCATTTAGAGTAATGACTTTTGAAGAAAATCAACAACTTAAAAAAGGAGAGTAATAAATTATTTATTGTACAACAGTAAAATCTATATAAGTTGAAAAAAAACTGTATACAAATAAAGAAAGGAAAAAAGGAAATTAGTGTATTTTGATAATCAGTTTAGCACCGGTGTAACCTTGCTTAACATCAGCAACAATAACTTTAGGCTTTGTAGGTATAATATAGATGCTACTACCTTTTTTATAAGTAACAAGAGTGTTAGTTACAGATGGAGTGAATGTGTTGGTAATACTACCAGTATACTTTAAACCGTTGCGTAAATTGTAGTTTAATGAGCTACTAAACGATGATGGTGTTTTAATATTAAAAGTAACTTTAGCCTTCTTTTTACCTACACCTCTATCAGCATACGATGCATGTACCAGCAAAGCAAGTGTAAATGTAATTGATAATATGTAGGCTAATTTTTTCACTATTTTGACAAATATACTTCTTAAAACGCAATTTCTTCTAAATTATTATGTTTTTTTTAATATAACCCTGTACTAATTCATAATTATTTGCTAAATTATATCCGAATTATATTGCAAAAATGTTTTTTAACAAATAAAAAAATCTT
>JANMAV010000244.1:0-8728 GCA_031360055.1 Ferruginibacter sp. | reverse complement strand
AAAAATATTTAACTTTTTTATAATTTTTTAATTTTCTATATATAATGCTATGTAAAAAAGATATTTATGTAACTTTTGAGAATCATTTATGTTTAGAATTTGAAAAAATATCAGGGTAAAGCTGTATGGAAAATTTCAATTTAAATGCATGAATGTATTTACATTTTCATTTTTAGATATTATATTTACTCAGGATGTCAATGATTTTAGTAGAATACGCAGGTGATTTTTTTAAATTTATACCAAATTTAAAAATGAATTTTATGTTAGTTTTTAAAAAGTTGAAATGCTAATTGAATAATTTACAATAACTGATTATTTATTTTTTAAGATTTGGTAACCGTTGCCTTGATTTATTAAATATCATGTTGCCTTTATCTTGGCCTTTTCTTAGTATTCTTTGTGCTTCAATTGGCAATACAAAAATATCTTTACAAGCTTTACTACAGCAGCCATCATAAACAGTTGCACAAGTTTGGCATTGTATAAAAAGTAAATGGCAGCCATCGTTTAAGCAATTTGTATGGGTATCAGCAGGTTTGCCACATTGATGGCATACTGCTAAAATATCATCAGTAATTCTTTCCCCTAGCCTATCATCAAAAACAAAATTTTTACCTTTAAACTTATTCGGCAGTTGCTGTTTGGCAACTTCATTGGCATAGTTAATTATACCACCTTCTAAATGATACACATTTTTAAACCCATTGTGTAACATGAATGCACTTGCTTTTTCACAACGAATGCCTCCAGTGCAGTACATGATTATATTTTTATCTTTATCAGTCTTTAGTAATTCGATAGCCATTGGCAGTTGCTGCCTAAAAGTATCGCTAGGTATTTCTATGGCATTATCAAACCTACCCACTTCGTACTCATAATGATTTCTCATATCTACAACTATGGTATCCTCTTTATTACTTAACTCATTAAACTGTTGTGCATTTACATATTTACCCTTATTGGCCATATTAAAATTAGCATCATATATACCATCGGCCACTATTTTATTTCTTACTTTTATTTTTAAAACCCAAAAACTTTTACCACCTGCTGGCCTCATATTTTCAGGGGCTTCATGTTGTACTGCAACGTTTAACCTAATACCTTTTAAGCCTTCAATTTGGTTTATAAGCTCCTCAAAAGCAACTTGCTTACTAGTTGGTAAACTTATTTGTGCATTTATGCCTTCATTTGCTATGTATACCCTACCAAATACAGACAAGGCTTCAAATTTTTGATACAATTCATTTCTAAATTGAGTAGGATTTTCTATATAAAAATACTTGTAAAATGATATAGTTATACGTGGCTCATCTTCGGCCTGTAATAATTTTTTAAGATCAGCTTGGTTTAGCCTATTGTGAAGTACTGACATAGTATTTAATTTGATTTTACTGTTAGAAATAACAATAAAAAATCATTAGTAGATGATTGGATGCTTGCAGGGCAAACCAAATATTAAATTTTCCAAAATTAATCAAACTATATCACTTTTAAGAAACGTTGTTTCTTAAATTTTTTATTAATTATAATACAGATGGAATGCTTAGAAAAATGTAGTTGCCTAAAAAACCGTTATATTTTCATGATTACAAATACAATTTGACAAATTTGTAATTTTTTATAAACTAACCGTTACTGTACTGCCACTTCCACTCCTACTAATGCCTCCACCTATCACACCACCACTGCCTATACGTATACCAGTATTTGGTTTACCATTGTTATTTAAATAACCATACACAACATCTACCCTGAAGATTTTAAAAATATTTTCCAGCCCAGCAAATCCTTCTATATACCTATTGTTTTTATTTACATAAAATGAATTTGTACCTGCCACTACATTCCAATTTAACTTTCTAAATAAAGGAATTTTATTGGTAATCAAACCATTAAAATGATGCTCTATATGTATAATATTATAAAAAGATGCTGTGGTGCTGTTGGCATAGTAAGGCGCTAGTTGAAAACTGTTTACATACTCACTTGCACCCAATGTTAGGTTGCCGTTAAAATGTTGAAAATCTTGTATGTAAACAGCTTTATTATTTAAAAAACCACCAACTCCTATCTTATATTTTATGGTACCAGCAAGCTTTAAATTTTTATCATCTTGTATTGTAAAATTATACTTATCAAAATTTACATCACTGCCAAAAACGCTGTTAATACCTTTTGTATAATAAAGTGTAAAAGTTGGGTATTTGCTTCCTATGGCTGCTTTATAATTAGGAAACTGAATATATCGTTGCCCAGGCTTAAAACTTACAGTAGCACTAGTTATCACAGCTTGGTGTGGTGTAAATTGAGTAGCAATTCTATCTGTTGGGAAATTAGGTCTTATATTATTTGCTTTACTTTTAATTAATGTAAAATCACTAGTATTTTGTAGAGGTATTCTATCTTCATAAAGCGCTGAAACAGTTAACTGTAAGCCACTCTCATATCTTTTACCAAATGAAATACTTCCAAAATAATTCTCGTAAGTTTTTAAATAATTTTGACCATAAAACAATGTACTGATCGTATTATATAATGGTAAATAAGCACCCTGTTTATTAAATTCACTAACCCTTTTACCTCCTGCAAATGCAATAGTATATCGTTTAATTTTTCTAGCACTATCTTCTGTTCTACTATTTAAAACAACCCTTGTATAAACGTTTAAATGAGTGTTGCTTAAACCATACCTAAATACTGGCTCTATTCTTACACCTGTTCTACTATTGCGTTTATAAATACTGTAATATAATTTTGCTTGCAATACCAATCCTTCTGCAGGGTTATATTGTGAATTATTAATTATGCCTTCTATACCATAATTAATAACCTTTTTTATTGTTAAATGCCTACGGTTTATGCCTCCGCTAAATAAACTAAACGGTTTTATTTTGGGTTGATTTTTATTTAAAGAATCAATTGTATTTTTGCTTAACAAAGAATCTTTATTAGCTTTATAAGTGCTGTCTTTTATTTGATAATCCAACTCCTCTTCTTTTTCTAACGGAACGGCCCTAACGGTATCCCAATAAGCAGCAGTTTTTTTATTTACACCTGTATCATATTTCATGATTACGTTATCAAAATATTTTTTACCGAAAGCAGGTTTTACATCATAATCGCTATACACGGTTAAAAAATTACCGTTAGATTTTATGCCAAACACATTAAAATTAAAATGCAATAATTGATTTTTTACTCTTCTTACATCTTTATCTACAGCTACATGCAGTTGGGTTATTTGCAAACTATCCAAAATTTCTAATTGAGCTTTTTTGGTGAGCAATAAATCAAAACTATAAATACTCCACTCATCATCTACAATATTTATAATACCACTAAACAATGGTTCAAACGCCCTTCTAGGTGTAACCTTAATAGTATTTATGCTTTTGCCATTTTCGTAAAATGTGCCTAGCAATTTGAATTTGTAATAACCTATAGCCCCATCTGCAATGGGAGATATGAACCCCCTTGGATTAAAACGTTCGGTAAATATTACAACGTTATTTTTATATAAACTTATAAAAGTGGGAAAGTTAAAACCAAAGCCATCACTACCACTTACTCTACTGCTCACAACTTCTAACTTAACTTTATCGGGCTTTTGTACACTTATTTTTGAAACCGATTCTGATAGATATACAATTCCCTTCCCCGTTGAATCTAGGCCCATTTCTTTTCTATCAACATCCGGAATTTTTCTGCCAAAAACCTTTTTTGGTAAAGCGTCTAGCTTTATTAAATCTTTATTATAAATGTTACAAGTAAATTTTTCTACTTGGGTATTATAAAAATTACGTTTTTTTATTGCGTTTCTAATTACTTCATAAGCTGGGTCTTCTCTATTTGAATTTATTACTACAGTTTCTAACGATAATTTTTGTTGGGTAAGCACAAAACTCAGCTCCAAATCGTTTGTAACGGTCACTGTTTTTTCAAAAGCTGTATAACCTAAATTTTGGCATAATACGGTAAAAGTTCCTTTACCAATTTGTAGTGCATATTTTGCCTTATCATTAGCACTAGTGCCTTTGGTTGTACCTTTTATTGTAATTGATGCATAGGGTAATAAATCGCCCTGGCTATTAAATACAGTACCATAAATTTTTTGTGCAAAATTTTGTGTGTAAATAAAAATACAAAAAATACTGAAAAATAATTTCATATTAAGTTTGTGAAACTGTTAGTTTAAGAAAATAAAATTATGTTTGGTGTAAGAGATCATTAATAATAAATACTGAAAATTTATTCCAAAATATAATCAATAAATCATACGTTTTCCCATACAAATAATATTGTTTGATATTATTTTATAACTCTTAAGAAAGAGCCTGCCATTGCTGCAAAACCTGCAACTATACCGCCAAGTAAACCGGTAACTGTTATTAATAAAATAGGGTTATCAATCTTTAAAATAAGTAGACTTATTTTGTGTGCAAAAATAAAATTGTTGCTAAAACTAATTGCAGTAGCAATACCTACCCAAAGTAAAAATATAGCTGTAAAGCCAGTTAAATAAGCCTTGCCAGCTTGTTGTGGTATAGTTACTGATATTAAAAAACTAACTACAGCAATAACCCACCAAGGCAAATATATACAAGCTATAAAACTACAAAGGGCTATAAGTATTATTGAAGTAAATGATTTCATTTTGTTATTTAGTTGTTTAGTTGATTGGGAATTAGAAATTTGTAATTTGGAGTAACTCAGCTTATCCTTTATTTACTAATTATGCAGTGGTTATTAGTGTTTTGTAATTCAATATACTAACTAAAGTTTTACGCTTATTAAACCAAACCATTATAACATAATTAGGGTATTCAATGTAAATGAACGGGAAATAAAATTGATAAAAAATTTACTTTTTTAATTTTATTTATTACATTTTATTAAAATTCATTATCCATTTTACCCTTACATCTTTTGTTTCGTATTTTGACATCATCCATAAAGGATAATATTTTCCGGCTGTCCAATCATCAACAAATGTATCGTAGTATTTGCTGCCAGGGTTGCCACTTTGCCCACCAGGGTAAACCCCATAAGCCTCAGTATTTGCAGTGAGGCTAACCACCATACGCCAACTAGGGCCATGCTCTTCTTTTGTTGCATTTATCATAGTACCACCGCCGCCAATAGGCAAATGTAACCTGCTAAAAGCTGCTTGTTTAAGTAAGTGGTTTATGTGGGTGTCTTTATTTTTTGCCCAAGCTAATTTGCCTTGTGCATCAATAATTTTTAAATTTACTACGGCTGCTTTAAATGCTTGTAATGCAATATCGGCAAAGGTTTCTTTTTGTGCTGTGGTCACATCATCATAAAATTTATACCCACTATCTTTTAACATACCATCTATTAATGTACTTTCAAAAGGATATAAAAAAGGTTTGGGCATTTTTGCATATTCATCTGCATAAACCAATATTTTAAACTGTTTCCAAAGTTGATCATATACTGTAGGGGCAGTAGCGTTTGCTTCATTTACAAAGTTCCATGTGGTTAATAATTGTAAATATTTATTTTCTACTTCACTAAGTTGTGCTATATCAATATTTTTTAAAAACAGTGGTACTAATTCAGCAGCATATTCATTATCATTATTGGTTTGTAAAGCCATCATATTTTGTGGAGTAATTTGCTGCATAGCGGCTAACTTTTTATTTATTAAATAGCCTCTAACTACTGGGTATTCTCTTCCTAAATAATAAGGATATGTACTATCAGCAGGCTTTTGGTTAGCACTACTAACAAAGCCTCTCTCAGGATTATATTGGTAAGGGATTTCATTTTGTGGTATCATACCTTGCCACATATAACTGCTATCAAAACCAGGCATTACAAAATCGCCTTGCCCCTTCCATTTAGCTGGCCAATCGCCTTGGGTACGTATAGCAATATCGCCATTTTTACAAGCAAAAACACAATTTTGCCCGGGTGTTGCCAAGTTTACCACAGCAGCATTGTAATCAGCATAATTTTTTGCACTGTTTAGCATTTTAAATACCAATAAATCGTTGCTTGCATCATGGCCCTTCCACCTTACAGCATAATTTTTATTATTGGTTTGGCGGTTGCCATTAAATTTATTATCGTACATAACTGGCCCAAATACAGTGTAGGCAACAGTATCATAAAATGTAGGTTGGTTAGGCATGGTAAAAGCTTCTATCCTAAAAGTTGTTTGCTTCCATTTATTATTAAACCAATATTCATTTTTGGTTGCATCTTTAAATTTTATTTCATAGTAATCTCTTACATCTCTACCCCCGTTTGTAAACCCAAAAGCACAGCTATCATTAAAGCCAATAATAACGCAAGGTGAGCCAGGAAAAGTAGCTCCATAGGCATTGTATGATGGAGTAGAAATTTGCATTTCGTACCAAATTGATGGAAGGTTTAAACCTAAGTGAGGATCGTTACATAAAATAGGAGCCCCACTGGCAGTTTTACTACCGCTTACTGCCCAGTTATTGCTACCATTTGCAGGGTCAGGTTTTGCAAGCTCTTGTGCAGCGGTGGCAGTAGTATCGTTAAAATATAAAGAATCTGCGGTGGCAGGTAATATTGGAATTATGCTAGGAGCAGCATATACGGTACCTTTTGGTACGATAGGATCTAACGAATCTTGTGTTAATGGATAAAGCAAATTAAAATCGGATGGACTAAAAAAATGCTTGGCGTTAGTTAGTTCAAAATCATTATCATGGCCTGCCAAATCATTACTCATTAGTTTTAAAAATAATGCAATTTTAAAATTGCTCCACAGCTCAGGCTTTACACCTAACAACTTATACTCAACAGGTAATGTACTTTCAGTGAGTGCATTTATGTATGCATTTACACCGGCAGTATATGCATCGCAGCTGCCTTTTACTTCTGCATTTTTTTCCATTTCAACTAGCGCTTTTTCTGCTGCAAAAACCATCCCTAATCTTCTAAATTCTCTGTCGTGTTGCAGGGCAACATTACCAACCATTTCGCTTGCCTTACCAGCCGCTACCCTAGTTTGCAAATCCATTTGAAACAACCTAAACTGTGCATGTAAATAGCCTTGTACAAAATATGCATCATCTTCTTGCTCTGCAAAAATGTGTGGCACCAACCTTTCATCTACATATACATTTACAGCCCCTTTTAAATTAGCAAACTGTAAGTTGTTATTAAAATTAGGGTTGGCAGGCTCTGCATTTTGCCAAAGCCCCTGCTGTGGTGATAATAAATACCCTAGCGGTGCTGGTAAAACTAGTTTTGTATTTAATAAAAATATTAAGGCAACAGAAGCTGCCGCCGAAAGTAAAAAAGCTATTATACGCATGTTGAAGTTTATGGGCGTAATTTAAAGAAAATTGGTTGAAGTTGGGTGGGTGGATGGTTGGTTGGTTGATTAGTTGATTAGTTAATTAGTTGATTGGAATTGGGAATTTGGAATTAGGGATTAGGAATTTGCTTTTGGGACTGGGAATTAGGAATCTGGAATTGGTGGCCCCTTAAAATTTAGCATTATCATGTACGTTGTGTAAAAAGTTGTTTATTTAATCAATTTTCGGTTAAAGAATATACTTATTTATTATGGCATGTTATTAAACACATTTTACTATTTACAAATATTTAAAAAACTCTCAAATTTTGTGTGTAGATTTTCTATTATGATTGAAGCCATGTAAATAAATGAGTTACTGCCTACTTCCTTTTGCAAACTGGCACTGTGCCAACTGCTCAGATAGAATAACCGTTCAACTGCCTTTTTACTTTTGCCTCCTCACCCCTACCTTTGCAAATATGGAAAGTATTGATGTAAAAAATATTTTAGGCTTGCAACTACCCACTGACCCTAGGTGGGTAAACCTTGCAGAAATGCAATTGGAAGAAATACTAACTGACCATGCTTATTGTGAGCAAAAAGCAGCCACTACTTGTATAACTTTAATACAAAAAAATTCAGAAAAACAATGGCTTGTAGAGGAGCTAAGCCCAATAGTTACCGAAGAATGGGGGCATTTTAGGCAAGTGTTAGCAGAGCTAAAAAAACGTGGCCTAGTTTTAGGCAGGCAACGTAAAGATGAGTATGTAAATGCCTTACTAAAATTTGTTATAAAGGGTGGAAGTAGAGATGAACATTTTTTAGATCAGATGTTGATAATGGCACTTATAGAGGCCAGAAGTTGTGAACGCTTTAAAAGATTAAGTGAAGGTTTAACTGATACCTATATGTGTAGTTTTTACAGAAAATTTATGGAGAGTGAAGCTGGGCATTACACCTTATTTATAAACCTTGCCGAGTATTATTTACCCAAGCCAATGGTACGTAAGCGTTGGCAACAGTGGCTTGCATACGAAAAAGAATTGATGAATAGTGCTGAAGTTAGAGGAGATAGAATACATTAAATACTAAATATTACATTTTTACTAATTTAGATTTACCATAAACCTAATGCCTAACGGCACAAAAGGAATTGGAGCATTTGTTTTTTCTAAATTAAAATTGAACCCTCCACTCCTTTCAAATATTAATATATTATAATTAGGTGGTAAATTTTGTGTCTTTAAATTTCTAAACCTAACACCAATTCCTGCATTAATTTCAATGAATAAATTTTTATTTTTATTTAAATAAAATTGCTTTACAGTTTGAATAGAAAAAGCTAAAATATGTTGTTTTTCTTTTGTATTAAAATTATAAATTGTATCGCTTTGATTTTTATTACTTATAGTATGTAAC
>JANMAV010000184.1:0-12223 GCA_031360055.1 Ferruginibacter sp. | reverse complement strand
AGATAATGGAGATAAAACTATTTTTCACAAAGGCATAAGTTTATTAACAACTTACTATAAAATTTATGGTATAATAATTATAATAGCCTTAGCTTTTATAGCCCTTGCATTAGTAATAGTAATTGCAGTGGCAGCTTTTGGTGGCTTTAAGAGATAATAATTGAATAATTTTTTAAAAAAACAGCATCATATATTGATGCTGTTTTTTTATGTAGCTAGTATCAACTTTTACCGAATTCAAATTAGTTTCAACCAATTACTCATACATTTTTTAATTAAAAGAGCAGCGGCATATATTGTATTTTAAATCAATATTTATGACCATGATGAAATTTGTAATAACGTTATTGTTTGTATCAATTGTTTGCATTGGGTATAGCCAATCTATCTATTCAGGATTAGGTGGCGTAGAGAGTACCTATAAAGATAAATATACATTTAAAGCAACGCTTGATGAAAAGAAGCAAATATTAAGTTTTGAAACTAATGCACCAGTAACGGTTAGTACATTAGAAATTTATACTCCCTCAGAATTAGCAGTAAGAAAAGGTAAAGAATTTACGAACACCTACAGTAAAAAGGGTAATCTGTATTATTACGATTTAAAAAAAGCAGCGCTAAAAAATAAGTATGCTTATTGGTTAAAAGTATCGTGGGGCCCAAATGGTGCACCTTTAGGAGAATGGTTTTTTAAGAAAAAAATTAAACCCGAAAATGAGCCAACAGAAACTGCCGAAGAGAAAACTGCTTACCAGCAAGAAACCGACCCAACAAAACCGACCATAAAAACAAACATAAAATGTGAAGCTGGTAAAACTAAAGTAACAAATGCCCTTAAAGCATTAGATGGTGTATTTGAAGTAAACGTAGATATTAAAACAGGCATTTTAAAACTACATTACAGCAGCGATGGTACTTCGTTAAAAGATATTGTTGACGAAATATTAAAAAATGGTTTTGATGCAAATGGTAAAAAAACTACAAAGCTTACAGCAAACCCTTGCCTTACTAAAAAAGCTAAATAAAACTACCATTAATGAAAATTTTTTTATCAATTTTTTTAGGTTTGTTTTTAGTTGTACAAACCGCTACAGTTAATGCTCAAAACCTGCAAGCAAGTTGGAGGGTTGCAAAAATTACCCGTACCGAAACTAACGGCCAAAAATATAATTTTGAATATAGCTACAATAAAGAGGGACTTATTGAAACCGTAAAATACTTATCTGCCAGCGGCATAGCTACTATAACAATAAACGATTTTGTTTTTAGTAATAATAAAAAACCATTAAGCTATACAGTAAATTTTAACAGAGAAAATGTAAAAGCCTTTGTAGTAATAGAGTACGATGCTAGTAATAGATTAACATTTCTTACTAAAACAATTGACAGAGAAACTACAAAATTTACCTACCGCTACACAGCTAACACAACAATAATAAGAGAAGAAGTATTAAACAATACAAACATTGGCACAGCCAATACCATTGTGTATTATAACGAACAAGGCGATTATGTAGAAATCGCAAAAGACGCTACCACAGGCGTTATTACAAGTACATTAACGCTAAATAAAAATAAATATACAAGCCTTAACCCACACCCAAATACATTTTTAGGTGGCTTTGAAGCCCCAAAGTTTTTAGGCACTCTTGCATTTGGTGCTGAGCCAATAGCTTCTGCCGTAAAAAATACTAATGGGCTTGTAACCCAAATTACTTTAGCCACTAAAACTACCACTCGTATATACGATTATACCTACATTAACATAAATAGTAAGCCTATTGAACAAGCACCACCAACTACCATTATTAAAACAAATATTAATTGTGAATTAGGAAAACGTACGGTAGAAAATGAATTGAAAAATCAAGATGGGGTAACTAGTGCAATTGTGGATATAAGAACAGGAAATATAGCATTAAATTACAGCACCGATGGTACAGCCTACAACGAAATTATAAATGTAATTAACAAATTGGGTTTTAATGCTGATGGCAAAAAATCGTCAACGCCAGAAAAAAATAATTGTACAAAAAGGCCTGATGAGCCTGAGCAAAATGTAATAAGCAACATACAAACAAATATTACTTGCAAGGCTGCTGAAAATAAAGTATTAAACGATTTTAGAGCATTAAACGGTATTGTAGATGTAGTAATAGATATTGCTACAGGTAAGGTTGTGGTAACATATAAACGAAGTGCCACAAATGCCCCTACAATAATTAAATTAATAAATGATGCAGGGTATGATGCCAATAATAAAAAATCGGCTACGCCCGAAAAAAGCCTTTGCAGCCCCATAATTACAGTAAAAGATACCATACTACTTACTTTACAAACTAATATAAATTGTGCCGAGGGCAAACAAAAAGTGGAGGAGGAATTAAAGGCTCAAAATGGGATTGTTACTGTAATGGTAGATGTTAAAACTGGTAAACTTAATGTTAGTTACAACCAAAAATATATAATTGCTGCCCAAATAAATAAAATTATAAATGCCGAAGGTTTTGAAGTAGATGGTAAACCTAGTAACAACCCAACCGATAACCCTTGTACCAACACTAAGCCACCCGAAAATGCTATAACCATAAAAGGAAAACTTTTTTATAGGTATAAAGATGCTAATGAAGAGCCTAAGCAAACAAGTTTTTCTTTTCCTGAAGCCACGATATTAAAAAAGCTGAACAACCCACCATTTTATAGCCTTGTAGTAGTGCCAAACGATGAGCCTTACCCTGCCTTTATTTGCAATGGCTTTTTTAATAAAACTAGCGATACTAGGCCCTTAAAATATGGCAAAGTAAAATTGGTATATACCATACTAACATCTACAACCGACAAGCCAACGCAGTACAATGACCTAATAGGCCTAACAGGAGAGCAGTTGTATAACTACAGCCACACATCTGCATTGTTTGGGTCAGAATTTAACAAAGCCGATAAAGTTATTGGCACTGGCAATACTGATGTAAACGGAAATTTTAGCATAACCTATATAAGTAATGTGAAAATTGGCAACCTTGGCAGTGAAGTAATAGAGGGCATGAAAAAGGAAATAAAAATTGATAAGTATGGTAAAAAAACTACCATTTACACACCCGATGGTACATCAAAAACGGTAACAAAATTTGGAGTAGTAAGGCTTGCCATAGAGGAGAATTATTTTAGCAATTCTGATATAATACTTTTTCCAACCGATGGTAAAACTATTTCATTGCCCGATGAAGTTATACTAGTACAATCTCACAACATAGAAATTACGGTAAAAACCGATGATACCATAATGGACCAGGTACTTACACCCGGTGAGCTGGTAGATGCTTACCCAGTAAGACTTGTAGCAGTTGCAGCTACCTACCCAAGCCCCAATACAAGTTTCCCCATAGAGAGTAATAGCGATACGTATAAAAATTTAAAAGAAAACGTTTTAAACCAACCTGCTAAAGTTATTGACCTTGGTAAAACAACGGCAAAGGGTACATACTTGTTTAAAAATATAGCATCAAGCAAAAATATAATAGAGGCTACGGAGCAAAAGCTGGAAGGTAATTATGTATATGAAACTACCACACAGTTGCAGTACGACGATACGCCTGATAATGATTTTATGGGGGTGCAATTTCCTTGCAATTTTAATATTAGCAAACTAAACTCAGCATTAGGCATTGGCACAACCAAAAAAGAAATTATAGTAAAACCCAAACTGCCCGAAATATATTTACGTGCCATAACTTTACAAAGCGGCAATACAAAAGGTATAGCAGGGGCAAAAGTTATTATTACAACTTATAAAGGTTGGATACCCACAATTGAAGAATTTTACACTGATAACAATGGCTATTTATTACTAAAAGATTTGCCATTAAAAACAGAAGAGCAAGGCGGTAAAAGAAAAATTATTGGGCCTTCACGTAGCATAATAATTAAAAAAAATGGCTATGCCGATAAGATAGTAGCCACTAAGCAACAATTGCAATTTGGCGAACGTTTTCCTGCAAAACCTGAGCAAATAATGGTAGGCGGAGGGCAGGTTGTAGGCCATATTGAAAACGAACAAGGGCAGCCCGTAGTGTGTAATGTAAGAGTAGGTAATGGGCCATATATTAAAACCGCAAGCAATGGTTGGTTTTATATAGATAACTGCCAAGCAGGTAATGTAATTGTAGAGGTTGTACCAGCGGTAGATAATTATTTTGCTGAAAAATTATTAAGAAACATAAGTGGAGATTATACTTTAATAACCAACTTAAACGGCAATAAAGATGGTAAAATAGTAGTAAAAGAAAAACTACACCGAGTACAATTTAAAATAGTAGATGAGTTTAATAAAATAGTAACACAAAGTTGCACCACAGTTGGCGATAACCTAAGCCAGTGCTATGCATCAAGCACCGTTACGGGCATTACAAATGTAATAGCGGTGGCTAGTCCGGCTAACGAGTTTAGGGTACGTACCGAGGCAAATGGCTTTGTAACCTACGATGATTATATAGAAATACCAATTAGCAAAACTGCTACAACCATAACCATAAAACTTACTAAAGGCCAAGTTATAACAGGTACCGTTATTGACATTAAAACCAAGCAACCCATAGCAAATGCAAGGGTGTACAGCATAAATGGTATAAACGAAGATGGTGAAATACAAAACGAAACCTACACCGATGCACAAGGTAATTACAGCTTAAAAGGCGTAATTAACCAAACCGTGTGGATGCAAAGTGTAGATGCTAATTTGCAACTGCCAGTAAAAGTGTATGCAGTAAAAAGCGGTAGCCCAGCGTATTTACGAGAAGTAAAACAAGTGCAAGGGTTAAACGGCACAGGCACAGCTAATTTTGAATTGCAACCCATAAATGCCAAAGCCGAAATATGGGGTTTACCCATAGAAATAACATCTGCCAAGCAAAATAAAAAAACCCTAACCATTTCGGGTGCTTTTGTAAAACTGCCTGCCAATGGTACTTTTAAGCCAGCATCATCAACCGTTAACTTGCCATTTAATGAGGTAGATGTAGTGTTTAATGATAACCTACAACAAAATACTATTACCCCAGTAAAACAACAAATAGAAGTAGAAGCTACGGCATTAAAAGTAGTAGCGTACAACAAATACGCTTGCGATGTAATTGGTACATTGGCCGATCGTAAAGAAGAAAAACTAACCATTACCAACAATAATGGCTGTGGTAATGTAAATGGTTTTGTAACATCGGAGTTATCGTCGTTTAATTTTAGCTACAATTATACGGGCAAATTTTTGTTTGATGATGGTGGAAAAGCTATACCAGGCAAACCTCAAAAACCTATCCCAGTACTAGCATCTAGCAATTGTACGGTAGGTAATGCAACCTATAATTTAAGTGCTTTGTATGGCAAAAGTAATTTTAACATACACAATTTTACGGCAAGCATGGCTAGTGGGTCGTACATAAGCAAAGAGGGCTTTTTTATAAATGCCGATGTAAAATTGCAAATTCCATTAGTAGGGGCAACCACTATGCCGGCAGGGCAAATAAAAGTGGTGCAAAACGATATTGTATGGAGTGAGTATAATGGCGAAATTAATTTTGAGTTAGAAAAATGGAGGATAACCGGTAAAGGGTTACGGTACGATGTAAACCAAGGTGGCTTTAGGGTTGTAGAGGGTAACTTGCAAACTAGCTTACCAAAAATACCGCTGAAAGATTTAATAATTAACCCCACTACTATTGATTTAGGCCTTAATACTTTTACTGGCAAAGAACTTATAACCCTAGCCGATGTTACCCCATTAAACATAGCCGTAGGTGCAACTATGACGCTAAATTATGATGCCTCTGCACCATTCGATTTAAAACCACATTACCGTATAAACATTAGCAGCGGTAACAAAACCGTAGCCACTATTGGTAAAATACCCGGCCTTGCCGATAACGATAAAATTAAAATAAACCTTATTAGTGCCTTTAGCGATGGCATACATAAAAGTATAATCATAAACCCCGAAGAGCATACGTTTTACAACGTTGTTACCCAAAAAATAACAGGAATAGAAGTGGCCGAAAAAAGCTTTACCCTTATTGGCAATACCGATTTAAACATACCCGGTGCCAACAATAATGTAACAGGAAGATTTTTGTACTATAAAGATGCTACTGATAAAACTAAAGATGTAAATGATATTGTGTGCAAAGTACAAAAACTGCAAGCCGATATTGAAATGCCTGGTAAGGTAAAATTTAACGGTAATAGCTTTGTGTTATCTAAAAACTTATTAGTAGTAAAAGGCGATGTGATAATTTACAAAGAAACCATTACCGACGGCTTTACAATAAAAGGTACACTAACCAAAACACCTACAAGTGTAAAAATGGAGATTGATGATGCACAAACAATTGCTATGGAAGGCAGTGGGAGCAGGGTTTTAACCATACAGCCGGGTGGTGGTAATAAAGTAGAAGGTAAAAATTGGGAGCTAGTAAAATTTACAGCAAAGCCTACAGGTTTTAAAACTAACGGTAAAGAAATATTAAAACCCGGTCAAGATTTAATTGATTTTACAGTTGATGGTGCAATGGTAAATGATCCTCTATCAACAAAAAAAATAGGCGTAGATGGTATAGAAACGCCTTTTGGTGGCATAGCTATATCCTTTGACTTTGACAAAAAAATATTGCAAGGTACTTTAACACTAAGCAGTGCCAATATTGCACTTGGCCCTGTAATAATACAAGATGGTACAATAGATATGCAAATAGATAAAAATGGGTTTATTATTGTTGGTGCTATAACCAATGCCGAAATTGCCATACCATTGCTTAGTGGCTTTAAAAGTGGCGTAGCTATTGGGTTTTATGATGCTGCTTTACCTCAATATATGACCAATAATTTGCTAGATGTAACGCTGTATAAAGAGCTGCCCGATTTAAAAAATGGTTTAAAAGGGTTTTATGTAAACGTAATGAAATCGTTGAATAAAAACGATTTCCCATCGTTGCCAGGCCCAAGTTTAGATAAAGTGCCAATTGTAGGTTCGTTTGTGCCAACTATAGATATAAATGGTGGAATAGATTTGCGTACATCTATTAACTTACAAAACGGCCCATCAATAATTATTGGCGGCCTTGCATTTGCCGAAGCTACCTGTATATACGATTTAGAATTATGCAGTATAGGCTTAGGTGCAGGTGCTAAGGGGGAGTTTCAATTAAAATACAATAAAGCATTAACAGGGTATATTAAGTTTGATGTATATGGAAAAATTATTTATTGTGTAGGCGAAAAAGAGCTTGGCATTAATTTAACATTGGAAAAAACAGCAACCGATTTTAAACCGTCAGTGTCTTTAAAATAAAACGAAACATGAAAAAACTACTCATTATATTCTCATTATTATGTACCGCAACATTTGTAATTGCTCAAAGAAAAGTAGTTCCCATTGCCACTAAAAATTTTGAAGCAAAATATAACGGCGGCGATATTATTTTAAGCTATACCTACAACGCAGCTAGGGGTATAGACAGTATTGCCGTAAAAATATATAGAAAAAATGGCGATAAAACCATTTTATTAAAACAACAAACTACCATTGCTGCCAATAAAAAATGGCAATTTGCCGATACAACCATTCGTAAAAAAGAAGGCATTTACCAATACCAAATAATTGCAACTATAAACAATGAAGTAGTACAAAACAATGAGCTAACGGTTTATGCTTTTGCACCCGATAAAAGGCCTTTTGCCTCAAAATTAAAAGCCCAAAACAAAAAAAATACTAACGAAATAGCATTGACCTGGAAGGTAGAAAATAAAGCCACCATAAACAGCATAAACATACTACGTAGCCGTAAAAAAGAAGAAGGCTACACCTTAATAAAAGCAGTACAAAATACCGATACTATTTATTTTGATGCTGTAGATGATGCTAACGAACCATTTTTTTATAAGCTAGAAATGGTAAGTTTGGTAGATGGTAAAACCTACAGCTCGGCAGCGGTATTTGTAGTGCCAGATTTTGAAATAATGCCAAGCCCAGTTACTAATGTAAAAGCCTTACAAACTAATAAAAGTATAACCATAAGTTGGATTAATAATGATGTAAAAGCAAGAGGGTTTTATGTAACAAAGCGTATAGATAGTAAGGCAAATTTTACAAATGCATCAAACATTATTACCACAAATGCTAGGGGTAATAATTACCAATATATTGATACTACTAATTTAATGGCTGGCCAAATGTATGAATATGCTATAGTATCAGAAAGTAATTCGTTTACAAAAAGTGCCCCGTCAGATACAGTTACTGTTGGTTTTAAAAACGTAATTACCAGCCTTGCCCCACCACAAAATGTAACCATTATTACCGCTAACGATACTACTTACTACCTAGCATGGAGTATAGACAGCAGCCACATAAACTATGTAGCAGGATATGCAGTATTTGTAAAAACCGTAACCGATAGAGAGTATGTTTTGCTGCAAGATAGCACAACACAAGCCGATGTAAACTATGTACAAATACCAAAACCAATAGATGGTAATAGCTACAAAGTACAAGCCATAAATGGAGAGTTTAAAAGCCAATTTAGTACAGCATTTACATACAATAATGCTTTTGAAAAAGAGTTTGGCCCCATACATTTAAAAGCAGCAGTTATAGATAATGCAGTAATTATAAAATGGCTAGCCTACAACACTGAGCCTATAAAAGAGTACAAACTTTATAAATTTAATGGCAGAGATTATGAGCTAATAGAAACCATATCAGCCGATAAAAATATGGTAACTACTAAAAAATATAATGCCGGGCAGCTTAATTTATACAAACTTAAAACGGTTAAGCAAAATTTAGTTGAGAGTAACGGTAGTAAGGTTTTGCAAGTAAATTAAATGTAAAAAAAAATTAAAAGCCCCTCAAAAGGGGCTTTTAATTTATCTTAAAAATAAAATTTCTCTATACTTAGGAAGTGTCCACAAGCTATCATCTACCATAAGTTCAAGCTTATCTACATGGTATCTAATATCATCAAAATAAGCTTCTTTAATGGTATCGCAATAGGCTACAGCTTTAGCTTTACTATCGTTAATTTCATTGGCTTTTTTACGGGCTTGTATCATAGCTTCTGTTTTATCGGCAATGGTATTTATATGCTCACTTATTGTTGTTACAATTTGTAATTGGTTAGCATACGCTACAGGTTTTACCCCGGCATCTTTTAAGCCATTAATATTTTGCAGTAATATATTTTGATATTTTATTGCAGCAGGCAAAATATGCGTACTTGCCAAATCTCCCATTACTCTTGCTTCAATTTGTACTTTTTTAATGTACTCTTCTAACATTATTTCATGCCTAGCTTCCAACTCTAAATGAGTGTAAATATTATTACTTTCAAATAACTTTTTAGCTTTTTCTGTTACATAACCATCTAATGCTAGGGGAGTAGTTTTTATGTTTTCAAGGCCTCTGTTTTCAGCTTCTTTTGCCCACTCATTGCTGTAGCCATCACCTTCAAACAATACTTTTTTGCTTTCTACAATGTATCGTTGTATAACCTGTAAAAGTGCTACTTCTTTTTTATCGCCTTTTTCAATTAATGCATCTACATCATGCTTAAACGTTTTTAATGTTTCAGCCATAACTGTGTTTAGCGTTGTCATGGGTACTGCACAGTTTGCTGATGAACCTACAGCTCTAAATTCAAATTTATTGCCAGTAAAAGCAAATGGCGATGTACGGTTTCTATCCGTATTATCCAACATCAATTCTGGTATTGACTTATGAATATCTAATTTTAAAATTGCCTCATCTTGCTCATCAAATTTACTGCTTACTCTAGTTTCTATTTGGTTTAATACATCAGTTAAAAACTTACCAATAAAAATAGAAATAATAGCAGGGGGTGCCTCATTTGCGCCAAGCCTGTGATCATTACCTGCACTAGCTATAGATGCTCTTATTAGCCCTGCATAATCATGCACAGCTTTAATAGTGTTTACAAAAAATGTAAGAAACATTAAATTGGTTTTGGGTGTTTTTCCTGGTGCTAATAAATTTACACCAGTATCTGTACTCATACTCCAATTGTTGTGCTTACCACTACCATTAATACCAGCAAATGGCTTTTCGTGTAGCAATACCATTAGGTTGTGGCGTTTTGCAACTCTTAGCATTACATCCATTAACAACGTATTATGATCTACCGCTAAATTACTTTCTTCAAAAATTGGAGCACATTCAAATTGGCATGGCGCTACTTCATTGTGCCTGGTACGAATAGGAATACCAAGTTTGTACGATTCCTTTTCAAAATCTAACATAAATGCATAAATACGCTCCGGTATTGCACCAAAATAATGATCATCAAGTTGCTGCCCTTTTGCAGGTGCATGACCAAAAACTGTACGGCCGGTTAGCAATAAATCTGGTCTAGCATTTGCTAAGCCAGCATCTACAACAAAATATTCCTGCTCCCAACCAAGGGTTGCTGTAACTTTTGATATGTTTTTATCAAAATATTGACATACATCTACTGCTGCTTTATCTAATGCAACTAGTGCTTTTAGTAGGGGAGTTTTTGTATCTAAACTTTCACCGGTGTAGGATACAAAAATGGTAGGAATACATAAAGTTTTTCCATCGCCAATTTCCATAATAAATGCTGGCGATGATGGATCCCAAGCTGTATATCCTCTAGCTTCAAAAGTAGCTCTTAACCCTCCGTTAGGAAAAGATGAAGCATCTGGCTCTTGTTGTATAAGTGCAGCACCTTCAAATTCTTCTATTGGTGTACCATCGCCTTTTAATGTAAAAAATGAATCATGTTTTTCTGCTGATAAGCCAGTAAGTGGCTGAAACCAATGGGTAAAGTGGGTTACTCCTTTACTTTCTGCCCATGCCCGTAAACCATTAGCAATTTGGTTGCCCATGGTTCTATCAATCTTTTTACCGCCTTTTGTACTGGCTAATAAACTTTTATAAGCATCATCACTTAAATACTTACGTGCTGCTGATAAAGTAAAAACATTTTCGTTGAAAATCCCTGTAATTTTTGAGGCATTATCTAACCTAATTGGCAAGGGTTGATTGCCTAGTTTGTTAACCGCCGTTAATCTTGTTGAGCTCATTTTTATCTATTTGAGCACAAAAAACGGTTATTTTTAGTTTATAAACAAACTATTTTTTGCTATTTTATCAAAATATTTAAAAAACCCAAAAAAAATATTGTATTTTATATTTTTTAATGTGATACGTATCAATTATAATTTTTAGTTTATGGTAAACGTTTGTCTGATAATATCATTTAGTTTTTAATAATCTTAACTCTATAAATCTTTAATACAAATTTTGTGTAAGCATAAAATTTGTATGTATCTTTTCAAAAAAGTTTATTCTTTAGCCTAAACATATATAGTTTTTTTAGACCGAAAAATTTGAGTTTAACCCTTCTAAACCCTGTAACTCTATCTATAACATTATCACCCTCTAACTCCTCTAAACCACCTAAACCCCTAAACCCTTCCAAACCCTCTAAATACTCTACAACCCATAAGTCCTTTTTATATCCCTATCGTTTTCTCTTTGTTTAATGGTATCTCTTTTATCAAAGTTCTTTTTACCCTTTCCTAACCCAATATCCATTTTGGCAAAGCCTTTTTCATTAATAAAAATTTTTAAGGGTATGATGCTGTACCCTTTTTCTTTAATTTTTGTTGCTAATTTTTTAAGCTCTTTTTTATTAAGTAATAGTTTACGCTCTTGCAATGGCTCATGGTTAGTGTAGGTTCCAAAAGCATACTCTGAAATATGTAAACTTTTTACATACAATTCTCCTCTGTCAAATAAACAATAGCTATCGTTAAAGCTAGCTTTGCCACTCCGTAATGATTTTATTTCAGTACCTGCCAATACAATGCCTGCCGTATAAGTAGTTTCAAAAAAATATTCGTAGTAAGCTTTTTTATTATTGAGTTCCACAGCAATAGTATTTTAGCAAATATAGAAAATCAATATAAAGTAGAAGCTAAAATGGTAAATGGAGAATTAGAAGACGCTAAAAAATTAAAGATAAAAGCATCTGATATTAAATTTTTAGAAACAGATGCTAAAGAAATGATAAAATTTTCAATACCTCCAGGAGGTAATGTAACTGCTAGTATGTTATCAAAGCAATTTGGAAAAACAGTTTTAGAAGCTCCTGATGAAAGTAATACTTTTTTGTATTATGACGGGTCAAACCCA
>JANMAV010000168.1:0-18739 GCA_031360055.1 Ferruginibacter sp. | reverse complement strand
GGTCGTCATAAAATCCTCCAACCCGAAATGTTGCTTGGCATCACGAAAGTTAAACTCGATCTGAAATCTCAAACTGTAATAATCAACCAACTTTTCCCAATTCAAATCGACATCACTGCTGAACAATATGGCATGTCCCGGTTTCTTCGTTTTCAAGTTTATTTTGACAATGATGACCGCATTTAACTCGCATCCAAACTCTTTGTGCCAAAAAACTCCTTGATAATAATTCGTGATAATATCGCCTTTCTGCTCGCTTTTTCGCAAATATCTGAGCGGTAAAAGATCATATTTCAATCTTGCTCCATACTTTTTCCGCGCTCCGCGTCCGCCATAAATGCCATCGTATTTTTCATAAAGAGCGGCATCTTTTCGCAGTTTGGAAATTAACTCTAAACCGTTTGCTCGTGCCATCAAAATCGCTTGATGATGTCCGAAATGCCCGTCCATTGCCAAGTATTTGACTTTCATCAAGCGTCGCACAAGTTGACCCGGCAAAGCCAGCATCTCGCTGATTCGCCGGCAGTTCAGGCGACAACTTGAGTTCGTTTTTGTCCCGCTTCCGACTTCCTTTGCCGCGTCCTTTGCCGGCTTTTCGCTTCTTCGGCAGACTCTTTCGGGGCTTCTTTTCCGACTCGCTTTTGACCGTTTGTTTGACCATCAGCGGATAACTTTTGCGCTCCTTTGTATCGACCAGCGACAACACAAAAAAACTTAGTCCTCTGATAACTTTGCCTTTTAAGCCCGAAAAAAAGCGTTCAACTCCAAAAGTTTGCTTGCCGGCAAGGCTTTCCACCGAATCAATCGCCTGCCAAAATATATTCGTGTTGAGAGTTAAAAAGATGCGTCGCAAAAAAATTGGCAAACATCTCAGACCACGGCAAAACGCTCCCAAAAAAGCGTTGGACAGTGCGATAACTGCCGCCTTTTTCCGTCCACCGGGAAATCGAGAGCATCGTGATTCTGCCGGTCATCGTTAAAATGGCTTGGGCGACCGCGACTAATTGGCGGACTGAAACAGTCGGCAAAAGTAGTTCAAAACAAGTAAAAAGTGGTAAAATATTCATTGAAACGAGTTGTTAATTTTAGTCGGAAATTTTTGGTAAAAATAATCTACTAAAAAACTCGTTTCATTTCATTTTTTATTTCAAATTTTCAAATATCATTTGGCGAAGGTATTGTAATTGAGAACTACATTCCGAAAGTAGCGAGTAAAAATTATGGTGGTTAAATGGTTAATAATCTCATTAGATTTATTGAGGGAAATAACTTTAATTGAAAGTTCCAAAATGGAAGCATAAGATTATCAACAATATCCTAATCTTTCTAAACAGGAATAGAATTATTTGCAATAGGTCAGCTTTTTACGATTCTTTGATTTTCCTAAAATACTCACTAATGCCGTTCTTTCCACTCATCATTACTAAAACTAGAATCGCTCCGTAGATTATCTGCCGCATATTAGCGGCGATATTATTCGGCATTCCGACAAAACGCAGCATTTCCGGCAATAAAATCATAAACGCCGCCGCGAGAAAACTTCCCGTGAGATTTCCCATTCCGCCGATAATGACGATTGAAAGAATAAAGATTGATTCGGCGACGGTAAAACTCGTCGGGTCTATGTAGGAAATATAATGAGCGTATAATGCTCCGGGAACCGCCGCAATAGCCGCGCTAATCGCGTAAGAGATAACCTTCGATTGATAGACATTTTTCCCGATGCTTTCCGCGTATATCTCGTCTTCGCTGATTGCCAGCAGAGTTTTGCCGAAAGCGGAATTGAAAAGATTATTCAGCGCATACCAAACGGCGAGCATAAACAACGCGCTCAAAAGCAGAAAAAAGATTTTACCGTCTAATGCGATTCCGAATAACGAGATTGAAGGAATGCCCGAAATGCCAAGCGGTCCTCTGGTCAAATCCATCCAGTTGTTCATCAAAGAAAAAATGATAACCTGAATGCCCAACGTGCAAATGATGAAATAATCATCCACCGTCCGCAGCGCAATCAATGAGACGACGAGCGATATTATCAAACAAACCAGCATCGCAACCGGAAGATTTATCCAAAAAGGCAATTGAAATTGCTGCGATAAAATCGCCGTCGTGTATGCGCCGATGCCGTAAAAGCCCGCGTGAGCCAGCGAAACCAAACCCGTCAGCCCTGCTGACAAATTCAGGCTTTGCGCCAGCAGCGTATAAAAGACAATAAAAATGAGCAGGTGTAAAATGTATTCCAAAACGCTTTTTATATTTCGACTTTTCTCAATCTGACTCCGCTAAACCCCAACGGTTTCCAAATCAAAAACAAGATTAGAATAATATAAGTAACCGCATCCATCCATTTCGTATCAATGTAGTAAGCGGCGAGATGCTGCGCCGTCGCCACCAGCAACGCGCCCGCCACCAAACCTCGTGTGCTGCCGACTCCGCCGATTATCATCGCCACCACGCCGTAAAGCAAAAGATTAAAACCAAAGGTCGGTGTCATATTCGTATCCCTCGCCGAAAGAATACCCGCGACGGCTGCCAACGCCGAACCTATGCCGAAAGCAATAAGAATAATTCGATTCGAGTTGATGCCGTAAATATCGCAAAGCTGCGGATTGCTCGACACCGCCCTGATTGATTTGCCGACGGAAGTAAATTGTAAAAAGAGATTGACGGCAACAAACAAAAGGGCGGAAACAATTATGGTGATGATTTGAATGTCGGTAATATATGCGCCGAAAATCTCATTGCCGACGGTTACTTCTCCCGTCCTGATAATCTTCGTATCGTCCCCAAAGAAAAGCGAGATGCAATTTTGCAGCACCGTATATAAACCAATCGAAGCAATCAAATAAGCCAACGCCGGAGCATTCCTTTTCCGCATCGCACGGTAAAAAAGAATTTCGCACAGCAAGCCAATACAAACCGCTATCGCAATCGCCGCGATTATCGAAACGGCAAAAGGAAGCGAAAGTTGATTTGCAAAAAGAAAAGTAAAATAAGCGGCGGAAGTAATGATTACGGCGTGGGCGATGTGAAAGAATTTTGTCGGATAGTAAATTAGGGAAAATGAGAATGCAATCAACAATATATGTGAAGACGAAATAAAAATATTTACTATTATTTGCCCATTTGGAAACATTATTTACCTGTTTTATTTTTGATGGATTGTAATTTATTACTTTCAGGGCTTTCAGGTATTTGTGTATTTAAGATACTCATTTTATTCGAGATTGAATCAGTGCCTTTCTTAATTTCTTTCAACTCACTACCTATATTTTCTAAAGATTCCAATTTTTGTTCTATCAAATTTATTTGCTTCTGTTTCGCTTGATTTTCCTCACTGGTTTGCCTTTCGGTTATTAAGCCAGCAATCCCAATAGAAAATATTGCAGGTAGCCATAATGTAAATAAAAGTGTATGTTGCCAAGATTTCTTTTTGTCTCTATCTTGGTAATAAGTAATTAGCGAAACATCTTTTGGGTCAACCTCATCAGTCCAAGATTTTTCGTAATCCTTAAATCTTTTTGTGACTACAACAGAGAAAAACAAACCAATTAAAAATAACAAGTTGCCGATCCCATAAAAAATGAAAGTTGAAATAGTAAAAGTGGAAATTTTTAATGCAAAATATAAAACAGAACTTCCTGATAATGAAAAGTAAATTGATCTCAACCAATCCAGAATTGAATTGCCGACTTTGGAAGATTGTCTTAAGAAAAATGAACTCATAATTTCAAATTCATAGCTTGTCTTTAAGCTCATTTAACCTATCTACACAAGCATTTAGCTCAACATAACCTGAGTTTTCTTCTATAAACGCATTAACTAGCGCAATTTTGTCTTGTGAAGCATTAATTCCTAATAAAGAAAGGGCTTCCATTTTACTTATTATTTCTTCAAAATGGTTTATAACATTCGCCCTTACTTTGTCATTTTCCCTTGCGTTTAGTCTTTTATGTTTATTTAGAAATTCTTCAAAGATTTTTATCTTTGAAAACCAAGGATTATTGTCATCTATGTTTGAATCAAAAAGTGCTTGGTATTCTTCAGTGATATTTTCCAATAAATTTACTTCCTCGTTACTTTTCAAGTATTCAATTATTTTACCTCCGATTTTTTCATTATTTTTTCTTTGACAGAATAATGATATACAAAATACTTTCTGAGCAGTCGAACCTTTGTAATTAAAAAAAGTGCAAAGATAGTATGAATAATCGGAAACAAAGAACAATGCGGTTTCTAACTTACACAATAATTCTCCCTCTTTAGTTTCCAAAATATACGCAAAAGGATTTAATGCAAGCGGCTTGCCCTTTTGAGAAATACTCTCTTTACAACAGAACAAAAACAATTCCTCAATAACTGGTTTACTTATCGAAATACTTCTTAAAAGTTCATACCTTTTTTGGATAAAGTTCTTATTATTATTCAGCTCTAAATCAGCAAAGTAAGTTGTATTTAAACTTTTATAATTTATATGTATCTTTTTTAGAAAATCGAAGTCATCTTTCCACTCTTCAGGAAGGTTACTAGACAATAGAGGATGCATAAAATTCAGAATGAGAAAAACGTCCGGCGTGAATAAAGAATACTCTCCTTTTTTATTTATAAGGTCGTAGCTACTGATGGCTAATTGAAATGGATTATCCAAACAACCTACTGATAATAAGTCAATCGTCAAATCTTCTAAAAGTTTTTTATGTCTTTCTTCCACTATTCCTACAAGGTGTTTTTTATTAATATAGTTTCTATTAGAGGCAATCCTTTACAATTAACATCAATAAATTCAAACTTTAATTTTTTACTTTCCAATGAGTTAATTAACGATTCTTTTACCACATAGTATGCAACAATCTGATTACTAGCTCGAACAACTCTCAATTTTCTAAAGTCTAATAAAAACAGAATTGATTTGATTTTATATTTAACTGACAAGCTCAACGAATGAGTTAACAGGTAAAAAGAAAAATAAAATTTCTTCTTTACCCTGTCGAATCCCCAACCTCTTTGCTCATATTTTGGTTTCTTGAAGAAATACTTCTCACCATTTCTAAAATCAAGTAATAAAAATCCACTATCTTTAGTTACAGAGAGAAGTTCTTCTATTAATTTGATTTGCTCCACGTTGGATAAATGACCTAGAGTATTTCCTCTAAAACATACTAGGTCAAATTTTCTATCTACAATTTTGCTAATGTCTAAGGCGTTACATTGAAAAAAATGCGATTCCGGGATACCAAACTTCGCTACCCTTTTTTTTGTGTAATCTACCATTTTCTGAGACAAATCAGATGCATAAACAGAGAACTGATTTTTCAGAAAAAATTCAACATCATTTCCAACGCCGCAACAAGCATCCAAAACACTATTAACGGAGTTTTGCCTAAGTCTAGGTAAAATACTTGTGAGTAATTCATTTGAGTATTTTATGTGATCGCTATAAATATACTCATAATAATTAAGGTTAGATGGATAGTGATTAAACTTCTCCACCGAGACATCAGCTTTAATCATATAACCTAGAATGAAAAAACTTTCCTAGACTGAGTGGAGCCATTTACAAATTGAAGCACTTCAATATCTTTTAAAACCCCACCCTTTCCATCAAAAGTTGTTTTACCTGATAGCCCCGGATAATCTTTAATATTATTTATGTAATTAACTATTTCAGGTGTGTTTGAACCTGCGTTTTTTAAGGCAAGGGATAATATGTTCATCGTATCGAAAGCGTGTGCAACGGTTTCATCTGGCTCAACACCTTTTCTTTCTTTGTATAAATCAATAAATTTCTTCCCTTCCGGCGTTAATTTTTCGTAATTTATATAAGGCTTTGAAAAAATCACACCATCAATAGAATTGCCAGCAATTTTCTTACAATCCTCTGTATTAACTGTAAGATTAGTGAACCATTGAGGTTTAAAGTTTATCTCATTTGATTGTTTTAAAATTGTTCCCATTTCTTTTGAAAGAGCAGTTAGATAAACATACTTAACATTTTGCGACTTAAGTTTATTCAGGACTTGCCTATAGTCTCCCCTTTCACCTTCAAATGATTCTTGTATTGTTATTTTTCCACCCTTATTTGTAAATTCCTTTTTGAATGCTTCATTCAAAGAAACTGTATAGTCACTAACTTGAGTTAAGGTTGCAACCTCATTGATTGAGTCGCCAATAACAATATTTGCCATCGCTAAACCGTCAAAGTCGTCTGACACCCAATTTCTTAAAAAATTTTTATTGATATTCACTAAATCAGGCTTTGACGCTCCAGGAGCAAATAGCAATGTATCTTGAGGCAGATTTTCAATTAGAGCCTTTGTTGTGCTGGAATATACATCACCAACAACAATCTTGGTTTTATCTACATCAACCAATTTCCTAAAAGCAGAGAGTGCATCTTTAGGTAATGATTTAGCGTCTTCGTGTATAATAATAACTTTCTTTCCGTTAATACCTCCATTTGCATTAATCATTTCAACTGCAATATCAACTCCTTCAACAGATTTTTTTCCGTAGTCACTCGCTACGCCCGTTGTAGAAAAAATCGCACCAATCTTTATTGCATCTTTCTCAGAAGTATTTCCTTGCTGAGAAGGCGAACATCCTTGAAAAGCAAATAAAGCAATAATGACTAATAGAAATGTTAGTTGTTTCATAGTTTCTCCTATTGAATTTTAAACAAAGACTTCGCGCAGTTGTTGCACGTCAAAATTCAAATCTACATTGCCGACACTATACACCTTGCCAAGTTTCAAGCTAATTATTTTGTGAGCTAAAATATAACTCTCTTTTATTCTATGCTCAACAATTAAAAACGATACTCCTTCTTTTTCGTTCAGCATTTTCAAATTTTCCCTGACAAAAGTAATATTCTGCGGCGACAGTCCGTTAAACGGCTCGTCAATGAGAATCATTTTCGGTTGGTGAAGGATTGCCATTGCCAAGGTCAGCAGTTGGCGTTCGCCGCCGCTTAGTTTCATCGGAGTTCTTTTTAAGTGAGGGACGAGCGCGGGGAAAACGGTCAGGGCTTTTTCGATTCTTTCCTGTAAAAGTTTGCGGTTGGCGATGGTCAATCCCGCCATTTCCAGATTCTCTTTGACGGTGAGGTCGGCGAATAAATTATTTTGCTGCGGAATATAGAGCAATCCTTTTTTCAAAAGTCGAGAGGCGGGCAAATCGGTGATATTTTCGCCGTTGAAATGAATGCCACCCTTCTCGTCTGAAGAATTTTCCGGCGCGTCTTTCCAAAGCGGAAGCAAGCCGTAAATCGCTTTGAGCAAAGTGGATTTGCCCGAACCGTTTGAGCCGATGAGCAGAACAATATCGCCGCGCTCGACTTCAAAGGAAATGCCGTAAAGCACCTGCTTTTTGCCATATCCGGCGTTGATGTTTTTTACTTCGAGCAATGCCATCGGATTTGTTCAAACGGTAACTCAGACGCGCATCAGGCTTGCAGATAGGCATCTAAAACTTCTTTGTCGTTTCTGAGGAGAGCAAATGTATCATAAACCTTTAACTTGCCGCTTTTCAAGAAAAAAAAGCGGTCGGCGATTTGCTGTAGGAATTCCGTGTTGTGTTCAATCAACAAAACGGTTTTTCCTTGATTCCTAAGCTGTTTCAATAAATCAAGAATACGCTCTTGATATTTCGGATTGATTCCGGCAATCGGCTCGTCCAGCAAAAACATCTCCGCATCGTTCGCAATACAGCAAGCCAGATTCAACAGTTTTTGTTGCCCGTAGGAAATCTCTCCAGCCAAACTGTATTCTACATCTTGCAAAAAGCAAGATGTAATAATTTCTCCGCCTTTTTCTTCCAAAGCATTTATCTCGGATTTATAAACGGTCTTTGGCAGAACGGCTCTAAACCAAGCCTGCGTTGGATTGCCGTCCATTGCTAGCAAAACATTTTCTTTTACCGTGAGTTTGGACACAAGCCGCAAATCCTGAAATGTTCTGCCGATGCCTAAGCGATTTATTTTATGCGGGGACAATCCGTTTATCCTATTTGAATCGAAAAAAATATCGCCAGACTGTGGCTTGATAAAGCCTGTAATGATGTTAAAGAGGGTTGTTTTACCAGAGCCGTTCGCTCCCATTAAAGTATAAACTTTGCCCTTTTCTAAAGTTAGAGAAACACTATCCAAGATTTTCTTAGAAGATAAAAATTTGTGAGTAATGTTTTCTAGCTTTAAACTCATACGCTTAATTTGTTAATATCTCCAACTTTCTGAGTATCATATTGAAAGTATAAAGGCTTAGATAACACTTCACAAAAATATAGTTTTGACAATTGTCGAAAGTATCGAATTCGTGATTCGGTTCCCAAGTAAGCATTCGATACTAACAGATTTTCTTCTTAAGAATCTAACCATTTTCCAGAATGGTTCTCAATTAAATTTCTGGCAAAACTTCTTACTCTAGAATCAGTGTCCTTGAAAATTCGCTCTTCAATGAGATTAAAGACAGCTTCTCCACCGATAAAACCATACGCCCAAAGAGCGGATTGCCTGATTCCGTATTCCAAATCATTTTTTGCCAGATTCCACAATAATTCAAGACTGTTTTCAGAAAACAAAAACGCCAGACAGGAAATTGCACTTAATCTTTCGTTGAAATTTCTATTTTCTAAAGCAGGAATAACAAACTCAACGTCTCTAAGTAGTCCTAATTCATTAGCAGCTAAAGTAGCTTGAAGTCGGCTCTCATTCCCGCCCCATTCTTTGGCTATGTAGATTAGCGCATCCGTTTTGTCATACAAATATTTTGCCGCCAATCTCGGAATTTTCTCAGTTGTAATTGTAAAATCAGGATTTTTGATTCGTCTGATTGAATCTTTCAGATATGACTGTATAGAAGCAGTTGGGTCAAGATTTACGACGCGCGGGTAAAAAGGCTTTAACAATTCTGTCATTTCTGAAGCAGTTAACCCCACACAATTGACGTTGACCACTTCCGGCAAAAATGTAGTGTTTTCCTTTGACTCATTTATAAGTGCCTCAATTCTTTCCAATAGCTCTGAAACATCTTTAATAAGTTCTAATTTTTCCGACTGCTTAACTCCTAAAATTATTTCCAAATCTTTTATCTCTTCAAGTGATTTTGAGATTTCGTTCGTTTCCTGATTGAGAAGTTTTAATCGCCCCAAAGCAGCCGAAGGCAATATACATTTCTCCAAATTACTAATTTCCTCAAAAGGATTTAGCAACTGCCATTTCTCTTCAAGCAATTTGTATTTTACGAAAGCAGAGGCTTGCGGCTCATCCGTAGGAAAAAAATAAGCACGACCGCTTAATAAACCAACTTGCTGAACTTTGACCGTCGTTTTCGTTCCCCCTCTAATTCTATTTCTCCAGGTGTTTCGTCTGGCTAGATCAGAGATTAAAATATGATAGTTTTTGGTCGAAATGGGTTTTAGTGATTGATCGTTATCTATTTCCTCCGTGATTTCGCGGAAATTCACCGGACGATCTAATCTTATACTTGCCCTTCTGACGGCTTCTTCAATACGCTCGGTATCGTGGGCGTATGCCTGTCCTAAATTAACTGCGTTTTCCTCGACATCAAACGGAATCCATAGAATAGCTTTTTGACCTCTTCTTTTTATCTTTCTTATTTTTGGATTTTGAGTTTGTGCCAATTGCTGCATTGCTGCAATCAAATCTTTGGGATTAGTCAACTTATCACCAAATTTCCCTGAAGCGGAAATCTTCGCCCTAACTTCTCCGGTTATCACCGGAAGAGGTAAACTGCCGTCATTATTGGTTGCTACTGATAAATGGTCGCTCCAAATTTCATCAAAGCTACTAAGCACAAATTCAAGCCAGGACACAGGCTCTCCGGGTAAGTAATCTTCTACGTTAAAGTCAGCGGGCAGATAAAGTCCAAAACCTTGGCTGTCTCCTCGAATCGGAATGACCAGAACTTCTCCGGTTTGCTTCAGACTGAGAATGTCATTGGGGATAAAGGTCGGGTTGAGGTCATTGAAATCTGCACGTTTTTTAGCAAATTCGCAGATTTCTCCCATCTTTAGTGCCTTGCCTGATTCAACCACTGCCGTTCTAAGCAACATAAATGTTTTGTGCCTTCTGGAATATAGATTGCTCAAATTCGTATCATCAGGGCTTAAGATACCGACAACACCGTAATACCGGCGTTTGCCTACTCTGCCGGTAGCAAATATCTTCTTCCGTCCAATCAATTGCGTGAGTATGTGGGAGACAAAACTACTGAAATTGACTATCGTGTATTTCCTTTCTAAAACGGCTATTTCTTTTGGTAGCAACACTTGTATAATTTCATTTACAGTTACTACCCGCTCCAAAGCTTTGTTGGCAATTTCAACGGCTTCAAGAATTATTTTATGTTCCGGTTTCGGTTCTTTCAGCCACCTTCCCGCCTGGTGATAATCTGAAGAGTTCTTCTTCGATTTACTATTTCCTACGCTTTTCATTCAATTTACCTCCTTGTTTTTGCCGCCCCTCATTTTCCTGAAGGGCTGATTTCTTAGCCGGTTTGCCCCCGTATAATTCAAGAGATTTATTGATTGAATTTATTTTGTCCATATTAGTCCGCAAGTGAACCATACGGAGAATCTGATCCGTTAAAGGTTGGGGACTAATTTGGAGATAAGTTTCTACTTTATTCAGAAATGGAATGATTAGTCCCGGAAAACCATCGTAAAGTTCGTAGATACACTCAACCAACTCAAGACTTTTCGCCTTTTCCGAGTCAACTCCGGCAAAATACGGATGAAGTTCCTTAAGAAATATTGCTATTTCATGAAGAGAGTATTTTTCAAAATAACACCACTCACTTAACCTCCCGTTTATTTGCGGCAGCTTGGTCATTTTGGTCGGCAAATCATCCATCCCGATAAAGATGAGCGACAGATTGTGATCAATGCTTTTGGCACTGTCGAAAGCCATCATAATACCGCGAACGGCATCAAGGCTTAAATTGCCCGCTTCATCAATAAACACCTTCTGTATGTTCTTCCGCTTCAGTGCATAAACTAAAGTTTCGGCAATCGTTTCCGTAGGATCCGTCCGGTATGAGCCTTCATCAATACGCCCAACGGTCGCATTGTATAAACTTTTCAAACCTTTCTTCTGTTCGTTGCCTGACCAGCTCGCTATTTCGCCAACTTCAAAGTGAACGGCGCGAAAAGAATTAGAGTTATCCGGCGTGTAGTTTTCATTAATTCGATCAACAAAATGTTTGGCAGTGGTTGTTTTGCCGATACGCGATTCTCCATACCAAACGGCATTTCCCGGATGGATAGCCATCGTTCGGTTCATCACCTCTCGCATAAATCCTGTCTCAACAGTTTTTACTTTTTTTGGCGGGGGAAAGATAAATTCTCCTTTAGTAATGTTTGCTTTGGTCATATTCTCATTCCCCCCTCTGAATTTTGGTAAATTCTTCTAAAAGCAAATTGATTTCCTCATTTCCAGATAAATCCCTGTCACCATCATTTATTTCCTCCTCAATTTCCAGTTCCGCCTGTATTTGAGAGAATTCTTCGCTTCGTACTGCGCGACGATCCTGACTTTCTATTTCCTCTGTGTATTCTAAAATTCTATCCTTTAATCCACGACGAAATTGGCTTCGATTTAATCTAATATCACTGATCGCATAGCGCGGGTTTTCGGCGTTCATATCAAATGCTTCACAAATAAATTTCCTTGTAGCGGCGCAGTATAAAAGAACGCTTTCCAAATCTTCAGGATTATAGGCGACTTTAACTCTTTCTCCGTAGTGAAATGCAAGTTCAGGCGACCAGTACAGACGCTTTTCTCCCTTATGTGTAAAGATCAATCCTGTGTTTTTGACCGTTCGCTCTTTGTCTTCCTTTAATATCAATAGATTCAAATCATCGTCTGCGGGCAATCGCAGACGAGCTGTTTCTAACCAGAATTCAGCAGGTTTGCGTTGAGTTTCTGAATGAACGCGCTCGTGATAATCTTCTACAATCCAACGTTCAATTTCTGCTTTCAATTGATTTAAAGTCAGTAATTCGTGAACTCGCTTTAATGCCGCCCCTTCGCTTTTGCCTATCGCTTTCATATGACCGGGCAAAATTCGTAAACAACCGGTATCCAAGGTCAAAAAGAATCGTTCCATCTTCCCTTTTCGGTTTGGATAGTAAGGTGGGTCAGGATCAAATGCCACTCCTGTTTTCGCTAACGTGGCTCTAATTGCGTGTGACATAAAATCTTTCCCGCGATCACATTGAAAAATTGAAGGAAGTCCGCAATTTCTCCATTTCTTATTATTTTTTTTTAAGATCGCGTGTCTGAGGGCAAGCGCAATTGACCAGGAGTCAGGGTGCTTGCTAGAAATCTGGCAGCCTGGAATTGAGCGTGTATGCGCGTCTATGAATCCTGTTAGATGAACTTTACAGGGCATCCATTTACCGTCAACTCTCAACCGAACCCAAATAGGTAGCTCGGTATGATCTGCTTGCCATCTCTGATTACCGTATGAAGTATTCTCATATCGGATGACCGGAAGAGCTTCGTGTCGCCATTGGCGTTCTCCTGGATCACCTCGTCGGAACATTTTCAAAGGTTGTGGGAGTAAATCTATGTATTTTTTTACGCTGCTCTCACTTGGACAAGGCAGTTTTCTTTCCAGACAAATTTTGCAGGTGGCTTTCCATACTGCTCTTTGACCTGCCGCAGAATAAGTAAAAAAATAATACAAAATTATCTTTTTCGTTTCGTCAGTCAACACTGTCGCCTGGTTACCCCGCAACCACCTTTTATCAATTAATGCTGATTTTCCGTCCTTTTGATACCGAGCTATTAAACCCCGAACGGTTCTTTGGGAGAAATTTATATTTAGCCTTTTTAACGCAGCAGAAATTGACACTCCACTTTGAACCAAGCTTACTAATTGATAATTTTGCGAGTAACTTTCGAGATGTTTTTCTGACAATTCATCTAGTCGAAATTCTCTACTTTCACCCCGGATGATTTTTTTGTTTTTCATTTTGAAACTCCTCTTTGATCAATCTCACTACGCTCGCATAGTTTGTAATAGACAAATTTGGGTTTGAATACTAACAGCGTAAAATTAAGCAGAAACAAGTTTGGGCAGGGAGTTATTCAGCAGAAATGATTTTGTGAAATCACAAATTAGGTAGTTTGCAACTCAAAAAATACTATGCTATAAATACACTATAATCCCTCCGCCATTTGCAGATCGGTTACCGAAAGTCGGGCGAGCGTCCTAGAAAACTTCTACCGACAAACAGTTAGTTTTATGAAGAACTTCTATCAAATGATAGAAGTTCTTTGTTTTATACGTTACTGATTTTTTAGAATCGTGTTTGTTTAATTCCAACAAACACGATTCTTAACATTATCAAAAAGAATAATGCGATTTTTTTATGAAAGCAAGCGTAAACAAGAGGTTGAGAGAAACCGAAGGTGAAGTTTAAACGCTGCAATAGCTGAGTTTATGAAAGCGAATGATAACATTTAGAAATAATTGCTTGAATTTCCAATGATATGAAAGTTTGGTGATTGGACACTAAAATCAATTCTCTAAAGGAAATAAGATTACGAAATTTCCTCAAATCGTAATTGCGTTAGAAACATACTCTTTTACATTTCCAGTAATATATTATCTTCTTAAATTTTTGTCCTAACTTTCTTGTATTTCACAGAATTGAGGACTTTATGTGAGTTGAATTCAAACTACAAAACGAAAGACGGTAAAAATTCCGACTTTACTATATAAGTTTGTGAATGGTGAACAAGAAATAATGCTGTTTGAAAAATGAAGTGCAACCTCTTGAAATTGATGCAGCGCGTGCAAAACAAGAAATTACTCGAACAGACAATTTGCGTTGATCACGCTATCAATTATCACACATCAAACGGCACGGTCTTGGTAGTTTACGACAAGCAAAATTATCAATGTAAGTTGTGCGGACGGCATTTTGTTATCATAGAGCCAAGAGCGTCGCCCCACATACAGGTTAACCGTAAAAATCTGGATTTGACCTAACAGTCAAAACTTCACAACCAATTCTTATCTGACTTTTGTCGTGTGTTCATTAAATCAAGTTAAGGCAGACGATAAGGAAAAATCATCATTCGTTGACTGCCCTTTATTACAAACCATCGGACACTTTGACTTTTTGAGAACTCATCCTGATTTTTTCAAATTAACACTCAAATGATTGAATTCAGACCATTTCAGATTATATTTTACTAACCAATTGCCCGCACTAATATTTGCGGAACGTCATCGGGACGTTTTGAAACTGCCGGTTCAGGATGCCATCTTCCGAAGCCGCCGTGTTCATTGACGGCGCGGAGCCATTCGCGCATTGCTTTTCTTTTTACTTCGTCTTTTTGGTCTTCTTCGCCTTTGGTTTCAATGATGAGAATTTCGTCGGTCGAAAGTTTGGCGAGAAAGTCCGGTCGGTATTTGTGTTCGCCGCCGTCAAAAATATAGCGAATTTCAAAATTCAGATGATCATTTTTTGCCCAAGCCGTGACGTGTTCGCTTCGGTCGAGGTGAAATGCCGTCGTTTTTTCCCAACGGCTGTCGTAAACGCATAGATTGACGTGCGTTTTTCGGTATGCGTCGTAAGGTTTGCTCGTGTCCCAAGACTTCATATCGGCGGTTGAAATGATCGGTTTGTTCGTATCAACGACGAGTTCGTAAGATTCGACGTTTTCCTGCTGAATATACGGCGCGAGATGGTTGACGATTTTCGCGGCGTTCAGACGAACCAATACGCGCTTGCGTTTGTCGTCAACGAACATCGGCGGCGAGATTTGCAGTTTGTCCGATTCGATAAACTTTTCGACTGCCGGAACGAGTTGACTGAACAGTGAATTAAAATCACCTTTCCAATACGGCTCGATTTGTTTGTAAATGTCGAGCGTGGCGCGAAAAACGCTCGATTGCAGGCGAACCTGCGAATAAAGTTTTTCCAAATCAATTTCCGAAAGTCTGGTGACATCGTGCTTGCCGTCCATTACTGGTGCGAGTTCAGCGATTTCGCGGGTGTCGTAAGCGTTTAATGTCAGCGTTTCAATTTTGTCCAGATCGAGTTTGAGAACGGGTTTATATTTTTGCTCGATTCGCAGAACATTCGGAAAGCGAATTTCATACTCGCTCTTTTCGGCAAGCGGCTGAATGCGTTGCTTCGGCGCGGTCGGTTTGACTTCCGAGCCGGACGGCGATTCGTGCGGCATAAAGGCAAACGGAACGCCGAAAATATTGACATATTCGGGCGCGAACATTCCGTTTTCTTCCAAATCGTAAGATGTGCGGCGGAGTCCGCGACCGACGACCTGTTCGCATAATAATTGGCTCGAAAACGCCCGTAAGCCGATGATGTGCGTGACGGTTTTTGCGTCCCAGCCTTCGGTCAGCATTCCGACTGAAATAACGTGCTGAATCTGTTCGCCGGGTTCGCCCATCCGACCGATGGTGTCAACCGTTTGTCGCAGGCGCAAAGCCAAATCCTTTTTGCTTAATTTTCGTGTCGGCGCGTCTTCTGTCTCCGCGTCTTCGGTCGTGACGGTTTCGGCGGCTTCTGCATACTCTTCGGCAGATTCCAATACTTTTGAATCAATATGCAGAGTTTTCGCCGGATTGCATAATTCTTCGACCAAAATGTTTTTGTGATCGAAGGCGTATTTGATGCGGGCAGCGGTTTCGGTTTGGTTGGCGACGGAAATCATCACGGGCGGAATTTTAATTCCGGCATCGCGCCACGCCTGCGCGGTTTCGCGCCAGTCTTTGCCGAGCAGCGCGTAAGCGTTTTCGACGAGCGGCGGCAGACTTTCCGTTTCGGGTGCGCCTTTGCGATTGAGCGAAGTTTTAACTTCCGGTTCGTTATAAATGTGATAAAACTTCGATTTGTAATCTCCGGCAAGCTGCCCGTCGTCGCGGATGACAACACGCGGCGTTTTGACCAAGCCGGATTCGATGGCTTCGGTCAAACCGAAATCCGACACGATCCAACTGAAAAGATTTTCCGAAGTCGAATTTTTGCCCGACGGAATAAACGGCGTGGCGGAAAAATCATAAACGGTTTGAATACCGCGAGCCGCATTCAATCGGTCGAGTCCGCCGATCCAAATGGTTGCTTCTTCGGCATCTTTCTTTTCGTCGCGGGAAAGTTTGATGTCGGGCGTGATGCGCCACGCGTGATGCGCTTCGTCATTTATCACGACAAAGTTTTTTGATGTGGCGAGTTCGCCCAAAACTTCGCGGGCGTAGGCTTCGTCGGATTTTGCGCCGCGTTTATCAACCGAGCGTTTTTTGGCGATTCTTTCTTCGGTGTCCCACGCGAGCGCGTGCCAATTGCGAATAACGACTTTTGCCTGTCGCATCTGTTCGCGCAGACTCATCGGAACGATTTCAAATGCGTCGTAATAATTTTCTTCGCCCGCCGGAACAAGCACGCTCAGACGACTGCGAACGGTTAAGTTAGGCGCGACAATCAGAAAATCTTTGGCGTAACCTTTCTTCGTCGGGTAATTGATTTTATTGAGCGACTGCCACGCGATAAGCATCGCCATCACGATTGTTTTGCCCGTGCCGGTCGCCATCTTCGAGCAGACGCGAAAAAGTTCGCCGCCGTCGGACGGAATATCAATGCCGACCTTTTCCGCGTCCGGTGCTTCGGCGAGCCAAATAAAGGTTTCGATGGCTTCGATCTGGCAGAAGAAAAATCTGTTGGTTCGCGCTTCTGCATCGCGCCAGTGTTCGAGCAGTTGTTTCGTCACGCCGGACACGCCCGCGCAGCCGTTTTCGCGCCACGCTTTAACGCGCCCGCGCACTTGATTGACCAGGGGAATCGAGACGAAAACGCTGGGATCGTTGATGAGTTTTTTCGTAGTCGAAGCAACCGTGTAACCTGAAGGTCGCCTGCCTTCCGCGAGTTCAAAAGCCATTCGATTGTGATTATATTCCCAACGCTTGGAAGGCTCTTCATAAGGTGAATTTATTATTAAATGGTCAATTCCTGATGACATATTTTTTTCTGAAGATTCAATTTTAAATACCAATTCCGGCTTGGTAAATCTTTAGTATTTCATTTTCTCTAATGGCGTGATTGTAAATTGTGACTTCATCAATCAATCCATTAAAGCCGTGAGCAGGAACATTTATACCTTTACCAATACCAAAAGTATCATTGAAATTTATAGGATTGTCTGCCGGTGTGTCTGATTTTTCGTGTATTTTTACTCCATTCAAGTAAAATTTGATTGAATAAGTTTGATTATCATTTTTGCTATATGAAAGTGCCGTGTGATACCACTTATTCGTTTCAATACTATTTTGAGATGAAGGATTTCCAATTCCCCAGTTTCCAAACTCCCAATTTAATTTGCCCTGAGAAATTTTGATAAAGGGAGTTCTGTTGTCGCATCGCGGATTGGCGCAACTGCCAATCAGAACCTGAGCAGCTACAACAGTTTCGCCGTTACCGTTCCACTTGAACCACATTGAAAGAGTTCCGCTATTTTTCAAAAAAGCTTGAGAGTTTACACTTATAAAACTTACAGGATTAACTGGATTATCAAACTTAAATGCTTTTCCGACTAAGCCGTAATCGTAAGTTGTGTTAGTAATAGTTCCGTTGTAAATTCCCAAAACATCATTCGCATTATCTTCCGCCCGCCACCAACTTCTTAATCCAAGAATTTCCGGCGAAACGCTAAAACGAATTTGATATGTGGAAAGATTAACCGATGTCGGAGCAACGTGACTGATAAAAGGCGTTACAAATGCCGAGTCGTTACCGATAGTGACAGGTAATAAAACATTCGGAACAGCTATTAGTTCTTTAATTTCAGTCACTCCGTAATTTCCGCCGAGCCTGTAATTTCCTGTATAAGTCGTCGGATCACTATAAATTTTTACATTGTTAAAGGTCAGAGTTTTGTTACAGGCAAAAGCGGCGGCGGGATTACTGACATTCGAGATTGTGCCGTCAGTTCCGATTTTGAAGAGAATCTCATTATTTATGCCTGTTCCATAGAACTCAACTAGACTCAATACATTTGGAACAACGTCAAATGTATGATTTCCAGTTTGCTGAGGATGTCCTGCCAAAAAATAAACATCAGAGAAATTTTGAGGTCTGATAAATATTTGGACATTGTTAAATGATAAAATATTACCATTTGATGAAACTGCGGACGGATTTGAAATACTGTTTCCGTCAATCGAGCCTTTTCTTGTGACCTTAAAATTGATCGTGGCTTCGGGATAACCCCAACCACCGATACCGATATAGTTGTCGCCGATTTTTGCTAAAATCGGATAGTCGCCGTTATGTTTAGCTTCGGCAGAGTTAATGTAGTAATTACCTACATAATTACGCGGCTTAACAATTATACACGCCATTCCCGGTGGTATTTGTTTAGGACAAACCGGCATTGTTTGAGCAAACGAGTTAAAACTCTGCATCAAAATAAATAAGAAAGTTGCGCTGATGGTAATAATCATTTTGTTTTTCATTTTTTTCTCTAAGTATTCAAATTTGATTTACTTCAACCCTTGAACTCTTATTTGTTAATAAAGAAAAACAGCCAATTATTACCAAATAAATATTTTCCTGACTGATCTATAAAATATTAATCAATCTCAATCCCTTATACACTTGATTATCTAAAGTCTTAACAACTTCATTTCACCGATTATTCAAAAGCCATTCGATTATGGTTGTATTCCCAACGCTTGGAAGGCTCTTCGTAAGG
>JANMAV010000166.1:0-3780 GCA_031360055.1 Ferruginibacter sp. | reverse complement strand
CAACACCATCTTTTGCAGACGAAATAGAAAATGGCGAACTCCTAAGCCCTCAAACTACTCATCAACCACCCTTTTACAATAGTGAATTGTTTAAAGGTGTAACTGAAGTAGAAGATTTTATTAAAACAATAAAAATCTCTTAACCCCTCAAAACTTAACCCCAATTTTAAAATTATAATTAATTGATTATCAACATTAAAATATTTTTCATTAGATAAACTTGGTAAATTAACAACTAGGCACATTGTTCGTCTTAACTTATAAGTTAACTTAAAGGCTCAAATTATACAACTTGCAGATTTACAATTTTCAAAAGTTTGGTTTTACACGTTACAGGTGGAAGGCAAACCCTTACCTGAATTTAAAGATTTTCAGCAACGGATGCAACTGCATAAAAAAGATAAAACGCAGGCAGCAGAAATAAACAAATTCATACAACAAATAGGAAAATATTATGGTGCACAAGATCGTTATTTTAAACGAGAAGGTTTTGCAGAACGCTTACCACCGCCAACCCACCGTTTTTTTGAAAGCGATGGTGAAACAGATTTTGGCTTAAGGTTGTATTGTATAAAAATTAGCGATAAAATTGTAATACTATTAAACGGAGATAAAAAAACTACACAAAAAGTGCAGCATTGCCCTAATTGCAAACCCCATTTTGATTTTGCCAATACCATATCAAATTTAATTTATGATGCACAACTACAAGATTTAATGGAGTTTAATGGTTTACTGTTAGGCCTTTGGCCTAAACATTAAATCATATTTGTATTAGTTGTGTAACTAATAAATAGTACTGCAGTAATTTTTAATGTTGATAAATGCTGATGTTGTAATTTTATACTATACCACACCATGTTTTAATAATTGATGATGAACTAAAGCTAAGTTCATTACTTGCCTGTATTATTAGGTTAGAAGACATTGAATTTACATAGGTTGGAGATTGCAAAGCTTCTTTAAAAAGATTGGAGAAAATGATATTGACGTAATTATTTGCAATGTAAAACTGCCATTAGGAAACGGTGTAGAGCTTAATAAACAAATAAAAGCAAAATACCCAACTATAGAAATAATTTTCTACTGCCCATGTAAACATACCTTATAGTGTACAACCCATAAAAAATGGTGCTTTTAATTACATTACAAAAGCTTATGACAACAACAAAATTAATCAACTACTAAACAGTGCATTTGATAAAGTAGCCCTAAGTAAACGTATTGTATAATTAGAAAATTATTGTACACAAAAATAGTTTTAAAACTAAATTTTATTTAAAAACAAAACTAATAAAAGTTTTAAAATGGCAATGCTTTTTTTACACTCGTTTTTGTTGTCTACTATTTTTAGGTTTAAAATGTTGGCTATTTCTATTTGCTGAAACATTGTATGCAGGCTGCTCACCTAACTCTTCTGGTATGGCACATTTTAAAACATCTTTACCTATTAGCTGTTCTATTTCCAAAAATTTACGTTGCTCTTTTACATTTATCAATGTGTACGCTGTACCATCAGCCTCGGCCCTAGCGGTACGGCCTATACGATGCACATAATCTTCCCCATCGTGTGGCACATCAAAATTTATTACTAAATCAATATCATCAATATCTATACCTCGGCTTAAAATATCTGTAGCTACTAATACATGCAACTTACCGCTTCTATATTTGCTCAATGCTTCCTCTCTTTCATCTTGCTCTAAATCGCTATGTATTTCGCCAGCGTTTATGCCATTGCGTTTAAGATCTTTAGTTAGTTGTTTTACATTTAATTTACTGCTGCAAAACACCACTACCATTTTAAAGTTTTTTTGCTTTAGCAAATAAACTATTAAGGGTATTTTTTGAGCATCATGCACCACAAATGCATATTGCTTTATTTTTTCTGGTGGTTTGCTTAATGATATGGTTATTTCTTCTGGATTGTGTAAAATAGTTTTTGCTAATTGCCTAATTTTTGGAGGCATGGTAGCTGAAAATAATAGATTTTGCCGCTGCTTTGGCAAGTGTTGAATAATAAAATTTATATCATCATAAAAGCCCATATCTAACATCCTGTCTGCTTCATCTAATACCAAAAATTTTAAATTATCTAGCTTTACGTAGCCCATTTTTATATGGCTCATCATTTTACCTGGTGTACAAACTACAATATCTGCACCCATGGTGAGTGCCTTTTTTTCTTGCACAAATGCATTACCATCGCCGCCACCATAAATAGCAATGGAACTTATAGAGGTAAAATATGATAGGCCTTCTAAATGTTGTGATATTTGAATAGCTAACTCTCTGGTAGGCACTATAATCATAGCAGTTATGCTACTAGCATCGTGTATGCTGCCTAAGATATTATTTATTAATGGTAATAAAAAAGCTGCAGTTTTACCTGTTCCTGTTTGCGCTGAGGCTATTACATCTTTACCTTGTAAAATGTGTGGTATTACTTGTGCTTGTACTGGTGTAGCTGTGTTGTAGTTTGATGCTTCTATACCTTCTAACAAACGGGCATCAAAATTAAAATCTGTAAAATTCAATGTAAATATTTTTTGTAAATATACGAAAAGCCCCTGTTAATATACCTTTTGTAAACTAACTTAGAACTTGTATGCAGCAACCCATTGTTTAATTAAATTAACTAATTATAAAATGATTAAATATTACAAAATTACAAAACAGTAAAAAATTTTGAAAATAGTTAATTAGTTGAGCCTAGCCCTGATGGTAAGCAGTAGCTGCCGCAATAAATTTCAATATTAAATTTAAGATGCTTTTGGCGGCACTACTACGAACAGCAGGAAACAAATGATAAATAATGAAAAAGAGCTGATGCTCCTAATATTGACTAACAAAAAAAATCTTTAAAAGCTACTTTAAAATAAGATTTTTTATAATTGGGATAATTAATTTTAAAAATAATTAAGCTGACTAATTATGATAAATTAAATATTGTACATGTTAAAACACATAATTACAACCATACAAATTAAAAATAATGAAAATATTGTTGTTTACCTTTGCCACTATTAACAAAACATAAAATGGTAAAAACTGGAGAATACAATACATTAAAAGTTATAAGAATGGTTGACTTTGGTGTGTATTTAGATGATGGTGCAGCTGGTATTTTACTGCCAAAAAGATATGTTCCTACTGATACAAAAGAAGGAAATGAAATAAAAGTATTTGTTTACCATGATGGCGAAGATAGGTTAATAGCTACTACAGATAAGCCTTACGGCGTAGTTGGTGATATTTTAAAAATGAAAGTTGTATCAGTAACTGAGCAGGGTGCATTTATGGAGTGGGGTATTATGAAAGATTTATTTGTACCCAAAAGCCAACAAATTGAAGGCATGAGGCCACAAGGTGAATATATTGTAAAAATATATAGAGATGAGCAAACAGGTAGAGCAGCTGCCACTGAAAGGGTTGAACAATTTTTAAATAATAATACCATTACAGTAGCAGAAAATGAGGAGGTAGATTTGATTGTATTTAGGAGAACTGACATTGGATATTTGATGATTATAAACAATATACATACAGGTGTATTGCACCATAACGAAATTTATAGAAGTATTGGTGTAGGTGATAAATTTAAAGGTTTTATTAAAAAGATTTTGGGAGATAAAATAGATGTTGTTGCAGGTAAAATGGGCTACAGCAGAGTGGAAGGAGAAACAGAAAAAATATTACGTTTACTTAAAGACAACAATGGATTTTTGCCCTACAACGATAAATCAAACCCAGAAGACATTTACTTATATTTTGGTATGA
>JANMAV010000162.1:0-14555 GCA_031360055.1 Ferruginibacter sp. | reverse complement strand
ACATTGATGATGTATGAGGACTCAAAATGATTGTTAATAACACTTACTTTTTTGTTATCAATATTAAAACTTTATCCAGGTTAGTTTATACCATACATATTCTAATGGGCCTTGTTTGTGTGTTTTAAGCCAGTATTTACAAAGTTGTAGGTTTATATAAAATATTAATATTCCTATAAATAAACAATAAAATGCTCCTGTATATTTATACAAGCCAAACCCATATTTATAATACAATGTAGAACCCACTATGGATTGGAATATATAATTAGTTAAACCCATTTTGCCAAAAGGTACTAAATGGCTTAACAAGTTATGCCAACCCTTTTTTTGAAATAACAATACAAAACTTGATACTAAAAAACACATAAAGGCTATATTACTCCATGAAAATAAAATTACTTTAATAGGGTTTATTATTGCGTTTCTATTAATATAAACAGGCAAATAAGTAACTACTAAAAAAATAGGAATAAAGATTAGGAGGGCAGTATTTAAAACCTTTTTCCAAAATTGAATTGTGCCATCATGTATCGTAAATAATTGCAATCTGCCCATTAAAAAACCAAACAAAAATAGGGCTGGTGCTTGCATAAACCTACCGTTTTCCCAACTCCACAGTAGTGATGCCGTTTTTCCTAAAGTTACATTACCAACTACATAATCAACAAAATTTCCATTTTGCATGTAGTTAGTAATTTTAGCATAATAACCTTCCGATAAATTAGGGGGAGGTACAAAATCAGGATGTAGAACTGCATATAATAATCTGTACATTTCAACCGGCTGAGCCATTAAAATTAAGGCTATGATGAAAATTGTTTTGTTACTAAAGTTGCATGTAGGTATTAGTACTAATCCAAAAATAGCATAAAGGGTTAAAATATCTCCTTGGTAAAAGGCTGTATTAATGTATCCAAAAATGAGTAATAAAACCATACGCCAAAAAAAACGTAATCGATAATCTTTACCTAAACTTTGTTGTTTTTTGTTTTGCATGAAAAAACTAAATCCAAACAACAATGCAAATATGGCGTAAGCTTTGCCACCAAATAAAAAGTATGCTGTTGTAATTACATTTTTATCTAAAACCTTTACCCAAGTTGGCATTATTTGAGTAAAATAATTAAACTCAAAACGCTCCATATTGTGTAATAAAATAATACACAAAATTGCAAAGCCTCTTAACGCATCTACAAGCGGTAGCCTGTTAAAACCCCAAGCTGTAGTGCTATTATTCCCTTCTTTGTTGTTAGTTGTTTTTAGCATGTAAATTGAAATATATTATTTTCATTTTGTTGTTAATAAATGTAAGTTTTCAAAATAATATTATTTTAAATTTACTATACAAGCTTGATAAGGTTTTAATTTGATAATATTGTTTTCAATTACTAATGGTTCAAGGTTATTAATTAACTCATCACCTAATTTTAGATTTTGTACATTAAATGAGCCGCCAGTTTTTCTAAAACTAAGCAGTATTAAAACTTTTTTACCGTTAGCTTCTCTAGTGTAGGCGTACACTTCAGGGTTTTCATAATCTAGTAAGGTATATTTACCATACACCAATATGTCCTTTATATTTTTACGAAGCTGTATTAATTTTTTAAAATAATTAAGAGTAGAGTTTGGATTAACCTCTGCGTTTGCTACATTTATTTCTCCTTTGTTATCGTTTACTTTTAGCCATGGTATACCAGTAGTAAAATCGGCATTTGTGCCATTTGTCCATTGCATGGGCGTACGACCATTATCTCTTGCACCACCCATTTTTTGAGTTTCTAAAAACGCTTTTAAATCTCCACCAGCATTTTTTATTTTACCGTACTCTGCCATTATTTCAATATCCCTGTAGTCTTCTATTTTATCAAATTTTATGTTAGTCATACCAATTTCATCTCCATAATAATAATATGGCGTACCTCTCATACTTAATAAAAAAGTGGATAACATTTTAGATGATGCAACTCTAAATTCTGGTGCATCATTACCCCATCTGCTTACCATACGGGGCTGGTCATGGTTGCCTAAATATACTGTTCCCCAACCTTTATTGGCAAACACACTATCCCAATCAGAATACACTTTTTTAAACTCAAGCAAGCTCCAATTTGGGTTCATTTTTTTGTAAAAACCTTTTTCATATCCAATATCTACGCCTTCAAAATGATAACTCATATCAAGCTCATGCCTATCAGGGTCTACAAAATTCATGGCTGTTGCTTTGGTAGTGCCTGCACCTTCTGCAAGAGTCATAATATCATACTTGCTAAGTACTTCTTTATTCATCTCTTGCAGGTAAGTATGCACTGCAGGCGTACTTGCAAAATAGGTAAACCAACTGCCATTGTATTTAGCATCTAAATCAGTTTGGGTTATTACCGGAAAACTGGTATCCTTAGCAATAACAGGTATTACATCCATTCTGAAACCATCTACACCTTTTTTAAACCAACGGTTCATCATGGCATAAATTTCTTTACGAAGCTCAGGATTTTCCCAATTTAAATCGGGTTGTTTGTAACTAAAATAATGTAGGTAAAAGCTGTTGGTTAAACTATCATATCTCCAACCACTACCATCTACCTCAAAAGAGCCTGGCCTAAAGGCAGGCTTGCCTTTTTCAGCTGGCCACCAATGAAAATAATTTCTATACTTATTGGTACGGCTGCTACGAGCTTGCTTAAACCATTCATGCTCATCGCTGCAATGGTTCACCACCAAATCCATCACTAGTTTGATGCCTCTTTTATGCATTTCGGCAAGTAAGCTGTCAAAGTCTGCCATGCTGCCAAACTCTTTCATTATATCATCGTAGTTGCTAATGTCGTACCCATTATCAGCATTTGGACTACCATAAATAGGGTTTAACCAAACAATATCTATACCTAAACTTTTTACATAATCAAGTTTGTTGGTAAGCCCTTTTAAATCACCAATACCATCACCATCGCTATCTTTAAAACTTCTCGGATATATTTGATATACCACAGCTTCTTTCCACCATTTTGCTGTATTAGCATCTGCAACATTTTCCATTTTTTTATTATTAGTTTCATTTGCATGGCAACTACATATAGCTACAAATGCTGCAAAGCAAAATATTTTATTTAATAGCATGTTGTTTTTTTAAAGTGGCAAAATAAATATGAGAGTAATTTAATTTTTTTAGATTGATATTTGTTGCAATAAAAATAAAGAGTATGAAGCAAACGTTTGCGGTTATAATTTTAGTAGTTTTTGCAGCATGTTTGGGTGTATATTTTTGGTTGCCAACCCAACAAATAATACCAATAACTATGCAAACAAAAGCAGGCAAAGGGGCATTGCAAAGATGTATTGCAAATAACGACATCATAAAAACTTGGATGCCAATTAAAGCCAAATCAATATCCAATAATCAATATGAAATTGATGGGTGTACCATAACATTTACATCAGATATTTTGTTGAATACAGATGTTAGAGTGCAATATAAAAATATAGATACTTCATCACTTTTTAGAATTGATGCTTATGATAATGGCGCAACAGCATCTTTATATTTTATTACAAAACCTGCAAAAAACTTTGTTGAAAAATGCACTAATTTTTTTACTGCAAGGCATGTAAAAAAAGTGCTTAACAGCATTATGAGTAACTATGTAGATTATGTGAATAACTCAAAGAAAGTGTATGGTGTGCAAATGCAAAAAGTTTTATTAAAAGATAGTTTACTCATTGCAACTAAAAATACCGTTACCCATTACCCAACTGTGCAAGATATTTATGTAAGTATTGGAATATTAAAAAATTACGCTACTACCAACAAAGCAATTCAAACCAATGCACCGATGCTTAATATTTATAAATTAGATACTGCTCATTGGGAATATATGGTTGCATTACCTATTAATTTATTTTTGCCTAACTATGAAAATATTAAAGCAAAAAGAATGCTAGCAGGTGGTAATATTATTGAAACAGATAGTATTGTTGGTGGGTTTAATACTGTTGAAAAATATTTGCAAGAAATTGAAAATTACAAATCTGATTTTAATTACATGTCACCAGCTATACCATTTCAATTATTGGTTACTGATAGAATGTTGGAAAAAGATAGTACTAAATGGATTACGAAATTGTATTATCCAGTATTTTAATTTGCTTGGCTGTTTTTATAATGCTCCAGTAAGGTGATGGCCTCCATTGCTTCCTTTACATCATGCACCCTTAAAATATTAGCACCATTTTGTAAGGCAATGGTATGTAAAACTGTACTGCCATTCAGGGCATCTGCTGCGGTAGTGTTTAATGTTTTATAAATGGTGCTTTTACGAGATAAGCCCACTAGTAAAGCACAATCCAGTATGTTAAAGGTTTCTAATTGCTTTAATAAGTAAAAATTTTGTTCAGCCGTTTTGGCAAACCCAAATCCAGGGTCTATAATTAAATCATGTATACCGGCTGCTAGGCATTCTTGCTTTTTGCGTACAAAATATTGCATTATGGTAAAAAGGATATCATTGTAATTGGTATGCTGCTGCATATTAGCTGGCTCACCTACAGTATGCATACATATATAAGGTACCTGCATTTTGCCTACATAGGTTATCATGTTTGCATCAAACTGGCCACCACTAATATCATTTACCATACTGGCCCCTGCCGCTACTGAGGCAGTTGCAACTGCTGAGTAATAGGTATCTACAGAAATAATGGCATTGGGTAGTTGTTTATTCAATATTTCAATAACGGGCAGTACTCTATTCAATTCTACCTCTTCAGAAATTCTTTCGCTGTTGGGTCTAGTACTTTGGCCGCCAACATCTAATATAGTAGCACCAGCTGCCATCATTTTATGTGCTAGTGTAACAATATTTTCTATGTTTTTTTCATCGTTTACTTCGTAAAACGAATCGGGTGTTACATTTAAAATACCCATTACAATTGGCTTTTGTAGAGATATTAATTTTCCTTTACAGTTAATTGAAAACATTGCTGTACTAATTGTATTTTTGGTGCAAAACAAAAATAAACATTAAATTAGGTTAATGAGTACAATTGCCCAATACAATAACATTATTGCCCAATGCAAGAATACATTTTTAAAAAAAACTAAAGACTATGGTACATCTTGGAGGGTATATAGAACTATATCAGTTGCAGATCAAATTTATATAAAAGCAAAAAGAATTAGAACCCTACAAGATTCAGTAATTCAAAAAATTGAGGATGATATTAAAAGTGAGTTTGCTGGTATATTAAATTATGCCATTATTGGTTTAATACAATTAGATATTAATAATGATGAACCAGAAGAGCTTGATGCAGCTGTAGTTGAAAAATATTATGATGAAAAAGTAGCTATAGCCATGCAATTAATGCTTGATAAAAATCATGATTACGGAGAGGCATGGAGAAACATGAGCCAGCAAAGTTTTGTAGATTTATCTTTAGCCAAAATTTTGAGAATAAAACAAATTATTGCAAATGATGGGGCTACTTTAATTAGTGAGGGCATAGATGCCAATTTTTTAGATATACTTAATTATGCTGCTTTTGCATTAATACTTATTAGCGAAGGGAAACATTAAACAACCTTTTAATGAAAACAATTACTCTATTTATTAGAATTTTTACTGGAATTCTGTTTATTTTTTCAGGCATAGTAAAAGCTATTGATCCTAGAGGCTTAGCATATAAAATGCAAGAGTTTTTTGAAGTGTGGACTAGCGCTGGATTTTTGCCAAAACTAATGACAGCCTTGCACAACAATGCATTGCCATTTTCCATTGCAATGATAACACTCGAAGTAATGGTAGGTGTAGCTTTGTTGCTAGGCTACAAAAAACAAATTACTTCTTGTATACTCTTGTTATTAATGTTGTTTTTTACTTTTCTCACGGCGTTTGTTCTTTTTACAGGTAAAATTAGGGCTTGTGGTTGCTTTGGAGATTGTATACCACTTACTCCAATCCAAACATTTACAAAAGATATTATATTACTACTGTTTGCTGTAGTGTTACTGTTTAACTTAAAGTACATAACACCTGTAGCTAAACCTTTTTTAAATACTTTATATGTATTGCTAGCTGTTATACTAACCTTTTGGTTACAAACCTATGTTTTAAAAAACTTACCTATTATTGATTGTTTGCCATATAAAAAAGGAAATAATATTATAGAATTACGCAAGATGCCTGCAAACGCCATTCAAGATAAATACAGTTTTATGTTTGTGTATGAAAAAAATGGTAAGCAACAAGAATTTGAAGCTGACAAAACCCCAGATAGCACCTGGACTTTTATTGATAGAAAACAAACATTAATACAAAAAGGAAGTAATAATGTACCACTAATAAATGATTATTCATTAACCACACTATCAGGTACAGATACTACAAATGATATTTTAAATACTAAAGAACCATATTATTTATTGTATATAAATGATGTAGAAAATTATCCAAGAAACTGGAATGAAGATGCCACTATTTTGTTAGAAGCCAACAAAACCAACAAAAAAATATTCATTGTTTCGGCGCAAGTAAGCAAAGCTCAGCAACACTTTTACGATATGAGCATTTTAAAACCAATACATGAAAAACTAATATTTTTAAGTTGTGATGTAACTGTATTAAAAACGGTAGCAAGGGTAAACCCAACATTATATTTAATGCAAGGGCCAATTGTAAAAAACAAATGGGGCTACAATAATTTCGGAAAAGTTTTTTAAATATATTGAAACAGATTATTCAAAAAATATTAATCGCCTTAACAGTGCTGCCTGGTATTGTTGCATTAGTATTTGTAATGTTTCAAGGCTTTGGTGACCCTGCAAGGCTAATTGTTGGACAAACCGGCGATAAAAAAACGTTGGATAACATTCGCCAAGATTTATATTTAGATAAGCCAAAAATTACTCAGTTTCTATATTACTTAAATGATGTTTCGCCAATTGCTGTACATAGTGTGGCTGATATAGCAAAAAAGGAATTGAAAGGTATTTTTATTGGTGGCAATATCAAATTTTGTATTAAAGTACCATATCTCCGTAAAAGTTATCAAACAAAAAAAGATACCGTTTCAGTTTTGGCTGAGGCCTTACCAGCAACAATGGTTTTAGCATTAACGGCCATGCTTTTCGCCTGTTTTTTTGGAATTTTATTAGGTGTAATATCTGCTATTAACAAAAATACTTGGATAGATAAAACTGCTATAATTACTAGCATAGCTGGCATATCTGCTCCATCATTTTTTATAGCCATAATAGTAGCATATATTTTTGGGTATGTGCTAGAACCCTATACAGGCTTACATATTACGGGAAGCTTGTATGAAGTAGATGAAGTTACAGGTAAAAAGTATATGGCTTTAAAAAATTTAATACTTCCAGCATTTACGTTGGGTATTAGGCCGCTTGCAGTAATTGCACAGCTTACCCGAAGCACTATGTTAGATGTGTTGCAACAAGATTTTATAAGAACTGCCTATGCTAAAGGCTTAACCAAGTACAAGGTTATATTAAATCATGCTTTACCAAATGCACTTAACCCAGTTATTACTGCGGTTACAGGCTGGTTTGCTGAGCTACTAGCAGGTGCATTTTTTGTTGAATATATTTTTGGGTGGAAGGGTATAGGAAAAATTACTGTAGATGCTTTAGCTAAACTTGATTTTCCAGTAGTTACCGGAGCAGTATTGCTTAGTGCATGCATATTTATCTGCATAAATATCTTAGCAGATATTTTATACAGCATAGTTGATCCTAGACTAAAATCTTAATTATTTACCACCATTTGCAGTTAAGTCAGCCTTGCAATTTGCATCTAAGCTAGGTATTGGCCCACTTAATAAAATGCCCCCCATTACTGTAGTTTGTGTGGTGTAGTACATTAAACAACTGCTGTTGTTGCAATGTGAGTTGTGGTTTGCATCTTCATGTGGGGTTACCATTGTGCTGCCTAAATTAGTGAGGCCTAATAAATGACCAAACTCATGTTCGTAAACTGTTGTTTCTAATTTTGTACGAGTAGTTTGGTTAGCACCACCTGAGTTATTTACTACGGTTGGTCCAAAAATCACTAACGATGTATTTCTATAGGCTAATCCCAGCACATTACTTGTTGAGTAGGCAGCATCTGTATATAATACATGTACTGCCAGTACATTACCAGTTGTATAATTAGTTCTGTTTGTTTTTTCCAAAGCAGCAATTTCATCAAGTGTTAAAGTTGCTTTGCCAGATGCTGCTATTTGCGTTTGTGTAAATGAAATGCCTGCTGGTTTGTTTATTAAGCTGCTTAAAAAATTGGTTAAGTTATTTAGTGCGCCAGCATCAGGTGCAAAGCCAGGCATGTATTGTATTTGTACTTTAATACTGCTATAATTGGCTGCAGATAAAAAATCTCTTGCAGAAGACCCAACAGCTTTTACATTTAAGTTGTTGCTGGTAGTTAAGCCAGTTGTACTATCTGTTTTAGAACATTGAGAAAAGCATACTACTACAAGGAGCAGGGCAGCTAGGGTTTGTTTTTTCATGTGTACGATTATATTATTTTTTTACAAAAAACATACCAAATGCAATCATTTGATTTGAGTTGGGTAAATGGATATTAATTAGTTATTGTTGCTCAGTATAGAGCAGGAATCTAATTCACTAAAATAATTAAACATTTGTTTGTAACATATAAATTAACACAAATATTATTGTTAAATTTTAATAAAATACCATATTCAAAATTCTTCAATTTTCACTCCACCCAATCAGCAATAAATATATTAGTATCTCTTGTACCGCCATTGTTTCTATTACTACTAAACACTATTTTTTTTCCATCGTTGCTAAACATTGGAAAGGCATCAAAACCCTTATCTCTACTTATTTTTTCAATATTATTACCATCTAAATCAGCCATGTACATATTAAAAGGAAAACCTCTTTTATACTCATGGTTGCTACAAAATAAAAAGTGCTTACCATCTGGTGTAAAATTAGGAGCCCAATTAGCTTGGGTAAGGTTTGTTACAACATGTGCATTGCTGCCATCAGCATTGGCAATGTATACCTCCATGTTGGTTGGTGCAACTAAGTTTTCGGCTAGCAATTCTTTATATTCTTTAATATCTTCAGCAGTTTTTGGTCTGCTTGCACGCCAAATAATTTTTTTACCATCGGGGCTAAACCATGCACCACCATCATAACCAAGGGTGCTGGTAATTCTTTTTACATTATTGCCATTTAAATCCATAGTATACAAATCTAAATCACCATCCCTCATGCTAGTAAAAACTATTTTATTGGCCTTAGCACTAATAGTAGCCTCAGCATCGTATCCTTTTGTAGTAGTGAGTTGTTTGGTAATATTTCCCTTTAAGTCAGCTTTAAAAATATCCATACTTTCATAAATTGGCCAAATGTATTTATTGTTATATTTTTTTCTATCGGGTATTGGTGGGCAATCCTTATTGTAAAGATGGGTAGATGCGTATAAAACTGATTTACCGTTGGGGTAAAAATAAGCACAAGTTGTACGCCCTGAGCCTGTGCTAAGTAGTGTGGGTTCAAATTTTTCAATTGTTGATGTGGGCACTTTCCCCATCCATATTTGATCACAAAAAATACCATTCTTAGGGTCAGTTTTTTGAAAAACTACATATTTTCCATCCTTACTTAAATATGCTTCGGCATTATCGCCACCAAAAGTTAGTTGGCGTATATTTTTAAAATGGTTTTCACCTTCAAAATGTATGCTATCATTAGTTAGGCTATTTACTGGCTTGCCAACAATAATATTGCTTGTAAAAGCCATAATCATTATCAAAAGAAAACTCAAAACAAATCCAAAAAAATACTTCATGTATATTAATTTTTACAAAGGTAAGTTTGAGTTTTGTAGCTATTGTCAAAAAATTGTAAAGTAAAATTGTAATCCTTTATTTTTGTGGCATATTAGTAAGTCTGCATCAATATAATTTATCCAAATAATTAGCATGAAATTTTTAATAGCGTTTGTATTATTGTTTTCAATAGTTGCCTGTAACGATAATACTGATGTTACCAATACAAACAATGCTAGCAATACAACTACTACTGCTAGTACCTTGCAAAGTTTACAAGATGCCGTAAAAAAATACCCTGATAGTTTACAATTAATTGAAAAGTTGGCAGCCTCTTATCTTGAGGTTAGTAATTTTGATGCAGCTTTAGCAACGTTAAATACAGGTATACAAAGAGATAGCAATAATGCAGCTTTTTACGATTTTAAATCTATTGTTTATGCCTCAAAAGGAGATACTGCTAATGCCATTCTTCAATTACAAAAGGCTATTGATTTGTATCCATCTCCACAATTTATTATATCGTTAGGAGCTTTATATGCACAAACAAAAAATAGTCAAGCCTTGGTAATGGCAGATGCATTGTTGTATGCTTCCAAATCAAATTCTGAAAAAGAAGCCTATTTTATTAAAGGTTTGTATTACAGTTTTAATAACGAAAAATTAAAAGCCATACCATATTTTGATACTTGTATAAGCCTATCATATACTTTTATGGATGCCTACTTAGAAAAAGCAATTGCATTGTACGATTTGCAGCAGTATGAAAATGCAGCTAATGTATTGCTTAAAGCAGTAACCTTGCAAAACGGTTACAGTAAAGGTTATTATTATTTAGGTAGATGTTATGAGAAATTAAATGAAAAGCAGGATGCAATTGATGCCTATAAAATGGCAATTATGTACAATAGAGTAGATGGTGAATATATTGAAGCCGAAGATGCTTTGAATAGGTTAGGGGAGAAGTAGATATTTTAGGCAGTTTGCAATTTGCAAAGGGCGGTTGGCAGTGGGCAAAAATGTAGTTAATAAATGAATTTAAGCAGTTTGCAAAAGCAGTTGGCAAAGGGTAAGATGAATAAGACAAAAATGCAGTAGGTTAAAATACATTTCTTAGTTTGCAGGATTTATGCATAGTTATAAAAGGCTAATTCAATTTAATATTAAAATCATACATATCTTATAAATCAGCGTTCAAAAAAAGACTGTAAACTGAACTCAAAAATTATTATCCAATAAATTATAATCATGCCATTAATAGCACCATCGTTACTTTCAGCAAATTTTTTACAATTACAACAAGATTGTGAAATGTTAAACCAAAGTCAGGCAGATTGGTTTCATATTGATATTATGGATGGAACATTTGTGCCCAATATCAGTTTTGGGCCAATGGTAACCAAGTTTATAACAAGTACAACAAAAAAATATTGCGATGTTCATTTAATGATTGAAAAGCCAGGAAATTTTGTGGAAGCTTTTAGAGATGCTGGTGCATCAAACATTACTGTACATTTAGAAGCTTGCACACACTTGCATCGTAATATAGAACAAATAAAAGCCTTGGGTTTGCATGTTGGCGTTGCCATTAATCCACATACATCGGTATATGCATTGCAAGATGTATTGGCAGATATTGATGTGGTTTGTGTAATGAGTGTAAACCCTGGTTTTGGAGGCCAAGCTTTTATACCCCACACCCTAGCCAAAATAACGCAACTTAAACAAATGATACAGGCTCAAGGTTTGTTTACTAAAATTGAAGTAGATGGTGGCGTAACATTGCAAAATGCTAAAAGTATTGTTGCTGCTGGGGCAGATGTTTTAGTGGCAGGTAATACTGTTTTTAAAGCAATAGATAAGGTTGGAATGATTGGGGCATTAAAGCAAGTTTAATATCCAATTCTAACAAAACATTTTTATATACAAAGCCAGATTGGCACTAGCCATATAATATTTTCGGCTACCTGCATATTTTTACATGTCTAAGTGGCAAAATGTTGTGCCAACAATTCCTTCTTAACCCAATGGTACAATATTGGTGTACTAACATTACAACACAATTAATCATTTAATTTAATAAAAAACAAACATTTATGGCTACTTCAAAAAAGCTAAACATTACACCCTTACACGATAGGGTAATTGTAAAAGCTGCTGCGGCGGAAGAAAAAACTGCAGGTGGAATCATCATTCCTGATACTGCAAAAGAAAAACCATCAAGAGGCATTGTACTTGCTGCAGGGCCTGGCAAGGTTGATGAACCAATGACCGTAAAAGCTGGCGATACCGTTTTATATGGTAAATATGCAGGTACTGATATACAAATTGAAGGAGCTGATTTGTTGATAATGAGGGAGAGTGATATATTGGCGATAGTATAAAACCTGCCCCCCTTAATCCCCCCGAAGGGGGGAAATAAGTCTCTAAGAGTTTGAACATACTTTAAATAATCAAAAATGTGCATTTAGTCTCAATACTCAATACTCAATACTTAATACTAAATACTCAATACTAAATACTATAAAATGTCAAAAATAATATACTTCGATATAGAAGCACGTAACAAAATGAAAAAGGGTGTAGATACCCTTGCAAATGCAGTAAAAGTAACCCTTGGGCCAAAAGGCCGTAATGTGGTTATTGAGAAAAAATTTGGTGCACCTGCCGTAACTAAAGATGGTGTAACAGTAGCAAAAGAAATTGAATTGGAAGACCCAATTGAAAACATGGGTGCACAAATGGTAAAAGAAGTTGCTAGCAAAACAGCTGAAATAGCAGGTGATGGTACTACAACTGCAACTGTTTTAGCTCAAGCTATTATTAGCGAAGGTCTTAAAATGGTAGCTGCAGGTGCTAACCCAATGGATTTAAAAAGAGGAATTGATAAAGCAGTTTCTTTAATAGTTGAAAACTTAAAAGCACAAAGCCAAACTGTAGGTAACGATAGCAAAAAAATACAGCAAGTAGCTACAATTTCTGCTAATAACGATGAAACAATTGGTAAATTAATAGCTGAGGCCTTTGTAAAAGTTGGTAAAGAAGGTGTAATTACAGTTGAGGAAGCAAAAGGTACTGATACTACTGTAGATATTGTAGAAGGTATGCAGTTTGATAGAGGTTATGTATCTCCATACTTTGTAACCAACAGCGAAAAAATGAGTGTAGAGTTACAAAATCCATACATCTTAATTTTCGATAAGAAAATTTCAATGATGAAAGATATTTTACACATTTTAGAGAAGGTTGCACAAAGTGGCAGACCATTATTAATCATTGCTGAAGATTTAGAAGGCGAAGCATTGGCAACATTAGTTGTAAACAAACTACGTGGTACGTTAAAAGTAGCAGCAGTAAAGGCTCCTGGCTTTGGCGATCGTAGAAAAGAAATGCTTACTGATATTGCTATATTAACTGCAGGTACAGTTGTTAGCGAAGAGTTAGGTCATAAACTAGAAGGTGTAGAATTAACTACTTTAGGCCAAGCAGCATCAGTAACTATTGATAAAGATAATACTACTATTGTAGGTGGTAAAGGTGCCAAAAAAGATATTACTGCAAGGGTAAATCAAATAAAATCTCAGGTAGAAAACACTACGTCTGAATATGATAAAGAGAAATTACAAGAGCGTTTAGCTAAGTTAGCTGGCGGTGTTGCGGTATTGTATGTAGGTGCTACTACCGAGGTAGAAATGAAAGAGAAAAAAGACCGTATGGATGATGCTTTACATGCTACAAGAGCAGCAGTAGAAGAAGGTATTGTACCAGGTGGTGGTGTTGCATACATTAGAGCATTATCAGTTTTAGATGCTAAAGTAAAAGGTCAAATTGCTGATGAAACAACTGGTATGGCCATTGTACGCCGTGCTATTGAAGAGCCATTACGTATCATTACTGCCAACGCAGGTGTAGATGGTAGCATAGTTGTAGAAGCTATAAAAAATGGCAAAGGAGATTTTGGTTATAATGCAAGAACAGAGCAGTACGAAACTAGCATGTTTAAAGCAGGTATAATTGACCCTACCAAAGTTAGCCGTGTAGCCTTAGAAAACGCAGCATCTATTGCAGGTATGTTACTTACAACAGAGTGTGTAATAGCAGATAAGCCAAGCAAAGAAGCTCCACATGCACATGGTGCACCTGATATGGGTGGCATGGGCTACTAAAGTTAGATTTTAGATATAAGTTGATAGATGTGAGATGGTAGATGTGAGGTATAAGATAATAGATATTATAATCCCTCCTAAATTTTTAGGAGGGATTTTTTTGTGTTGTATTATATTAAAATGGTATTATTGTACTATTAAATTACAAACCAACTAAAACTAATTTTATGAATTTTATTGATGCAGTAAAAAGTGTATTTACAAATTTTGCCAATTTTAATGGAAGAGCAAGACGTAGTGAATACTGGTATTTTGCTTTATTTTCTATTATTTTAAGAGTACCAATTATGTTACTTGTAGATAATCAAACTATTGATTTAATAATAGGATTGGCGTTATTAATTCCTTCATTATCAGTTGCAGTTAGGCGTATGCATGATGTTGGTAAAAGTGGTTGGTTTATTTTAATACCAATTTACAATTTAATTTTAGCTTGCACTAATGGCGATATGGGTACAAATGAATATGGTCCTGATCCTAAAGGCGATGCTATGGAAGATGAAATTAATGCAATTGGAAATAATTAATATTTGGTATGTATCTAATCATTTATTTTTAACAAACCCA
>JANMAV010000036.1:0-8065 GCA_031360055.1 Ferruginibacter sp. | reverse complement strand
GTTTTTTTTATCAACAAATTATTTTGATATTCGCTGTCCTCAAAATAAATATTTATATAAACATAAATATTATTGTTGAGGGTAAATTTACTAAAAATAAAAAACTAAACTGCCACCTAACTAATGGATAAATCTTTCGATAAAATATGGGCTTCTTGTTTAGATATTATCAAAGATATTGTAGAGTGGCAGCATTATAAAACTTGGTTTGAACCAATTAAACCTATAAGTTTAAAAGAAAAAATTCTTACTATACAGGTGCCAAGTCAATTTTTTTATGAGTACCTTGAAGAGCATTATGTATCGCTACTTGCAAAAACCTTAAAACGAGAGTTAGGGGTAGATGCAAGGCTTGAGTATAGAATAATGGTAGATAGTGGAAATAGTAAAAATAAACCACTAACAACTGATATACCAGGGCATGGATACAAATCATATTCAAACAACGAAATGGATTTTCCGCTAGTTATAAACAACCCCGTAAAAAACCCTTTTGTAATACCAGGGCTAAGGAAAATGCAAATTGATCCTCAGCTTAACCCTGCTTATACTTTTGATACTTTTATAGAAGGCGATTGTAATAGGGTAGCAAGACGTGCAGGTAAAACTGTTGCAGAAAAACCAGGCGGTACAAGTTTTAATCCTTTAGTTGTATATGGTGGTGTGGGTTTAGGTAAAACTCACCTAGCACAAGCCATAGGAAACGAAGTGAAAAACATTAACCCCAATAAAGTTGTTTTATACGTTAGCTCTGAAAAGTTTATTAATCAATTTATAGATCATGGTCGTAACAATGCAATAAATGATTTTATACATTTTTACCAATTAATAGATGTATTAATAATTGATGATATTCAATTTTTTAATAGAGCAGAAAAAAGTCAAGATGCCTTCTTTTCAATATTTAATCATTTGCACCAAAGTGGCAAACAATTAATTTTAACAAGCGATAAATCTCCTAAAGATTTAGAAGGCGTACAGGAAAGATTGCTTAGTAGGTTTAGGTGGGGCTTAAGTGCAGATTTACAAATACCCGACTACGATACAAAAATTGACATTTTAGATATTAAAATGAAAAACGATGGTTTAGAGATGCCTCGTGAAGTAGTAAAATATATTGCATACAACATAAACAGCAATGTAAGAGAACTAGAAGGGGCACTTATTTCTTTATTGGCACAATCTTCGCTTAATAAAAGAGAAATAGACCTAGAATTAGCTAAAAAAGTGCTTAGAAATTTTATCAAATCATCATCCAAAGAAATAACAATAGATGCCATCCAAAAAATGGTGTGTGAGTACTATGATGTTGCTTATGATAAGTTGTTGCAAAAAACTCGTAAAAGAGAAATTGTGCAGGCAAGGCAAATAACTATGTATTTATCTAAAGCATTTACTAAAAACTCTTTAAAAACTATTGGTGAGCACTTTGGTGGTAGAGATCATACAACAGTAATACATAGCTGCCAAACAGTAAAAGATTTGATGGATACAGACACAATTTTTAAAGAAAGTGTGTTAGAAATTCAGCAAAAAGTACAATTAGCATCAATGTAAAATTTAATAAAATATTAGCCACCTAAAAGGTGGCTTTTTTTTACGCCATTTATAATGTATACTTTTTAGCGTAAAAAATGTATTTTTCCATTTTATTATACTTCTTAAAAATACATGCTAAAAGAAATAATCATTTCCATACAATCATTTTTTGATGCCCATAAATTTATAGTAAAAAATAAATTATGGAAATGGATTTTAATCCCAGGCCTCATATACTGCATATTGTTTATTGTAGGTATGTATTTATTTGGTATATCTAGCTTTAAATTAATAGATTTTGTATTAAAAGAAACTGGTTTAAAAGCATGGTTGGAAATGCAGCAGGACAGTTGGCTTAGTTTATTGGTTATTGTTGGGCAAGCTATAATTGTAGTAATGCTATTTGTATATTATTTTTCGTTGTTTAAGTTTATGTTTTTAATAATTGGATCCCCAGTTTTTGCTTACTTAAGTGAAAAAACACAAAGTATTGTAGATGAGGTAGATTTTCCTTTTAGTTTTACTCAATTATTAAAAGATATTGGTAGAGGCGTAAAAATAGCTTTACGAAATTTATTGTGGCAAACCGTATATGTGTTAGCCATTTTAATACTATCAATTGTGCCGGTAATTGGTTGGATAGCACCTTTAATTGCTCTTTTAACGGAGTGTTTTTATTTTGGTTTTTCAATGTTGGATTATAGCAGTGAACGTAATAAACTATCTGCACAACAAAGTATAGTTTTTATAAATAAGCATAAAGGGTTAGCTATTGGTAATGGCTTAGTTTTTTATAGTATGCACTTATTACCAATTATTGGATGGTTGCTTGCCCCATCATATGCAGTAATTGCTGCCACTTTAAGTTTACATAAAGCCAAACAACAACAAGTTATTTTTTAACCTTACTATGCAACCAACTGTTTACTTAATACCCTGTGTGTTGGCTGAAAATGCAACAGAAACTATACCAACCTATGTAATAGATGCAGTAAAAAAATGCCAAGTAATATTTGCAGAAAATGAACGTACAGCCAGAAGGTTTTTAAAAATGATGGATAAAACTATTGTAATAGATGATTACCAATGGTTTGCTATTCATAAAGTTGAGGAGGAGCAAGTTGCACAATTTACTGCATGTATAAAGGCTCAAAAATGTGTAGCTATTATTAGTGAGGCTGGTTGCCCAGGTATTGCAGACCCAGGCCAAATTTTAATTGCTACTGCACAGCAATTGCAATGTGTAATAAAACCTTTGGTGGGACCAAGCTCTATATTGCTAGCTCTAATGGCAAGTGGTATGAATGGGCAACAGTTTGAATTTTTAGGCTATCTGCCAATAGAAACTGCTGAAAGAACTAAAAAAATTAAACTGATAGAACAGAATTCATTAAAAAATGATAGCACTCAAATTTTTATAGAAACGCCGTATAGAAATAACCAAATGGTAGATGCTATAATAAAAAATTGCCATGCAAAAACATTGCTTTGTATTGCAGTAAATATTACAGCAAATAACGAAAGTATACAAACTAAAACAGTAGGGGAATGGGCAAATAAAAAACCGGAGCTTCATAAGCTACCGGCAATTTTTTTATTAAAAGGGTAAGTTTTATCTATCTAAAGGTTTCATACTATTAATAGCATCAACTATATAAACACTATACCCTCTCCAAGGCAATGTTTTTTTATACTCCTTGTAATGCAAATCAAAATATTGGCCACTATTATTCATTAAAACGTTTGCTATACTATCATTAGATACTGAGAATTCAAACTCGTATGATTGAACTGTACCAACAGTTTTACTTTTAAAACCAGATTGTATTAGTTTGCCTTCATACGTTTTAAAAATATTTCCTTTTTTAACTAAAAAATTAAGTTCGCCAGATTTTACACCTTCGCCAAAAACATAAAAATACTGCCACCAAACAAACACACCTAAAAGTAAAACTAAAATAAAAGTAAATTTCCACATAAAGCTTTTAAAACCATTTTTTGATTTAATTACTGGTTTATCTGAGTTAAAAGTTACATCTTCCATAAAGTATAATTTATTATTTTATAAACCGTATTTACTAACTAGCCATATTAGTGCCGCCATATTTACTGTACCTAAATCTAATTCTCTTTTACTCACATTTTCAAAAACGTCGGTTTCAGCATGGTGCACATCAAAGTATCTTTGGCTATCAGTACCTAATCCTGCAAGTGCAGTTCCAATTTCTTTAAGTGGTCCAATATCACTACCACTACCTGTTTCATTAAAATCGTATACGCCATAAGGGTAAAAAAGTGGAGCCCAATTTTTAATAATATTCTTTTTTGCGTCTATCATATCTAATCCAAAACCACGAGGTGTAAAGCCACCAGCATCACTTTCTAAAGCAAATATGTGTTGCTCATTATTATTTTTTGCAGCTTGTATGTATCCTTTGGCACCTCCGCCGCCGTTTTCTTCATTCATAAAACAAACAGCCTGTATAGTACGTAAAGGCTTTATGTTTAATGCTTTTATTACTCTAATAATTTCAATGCTTTGTACAACTCCTGTGCCATCATCTTGTGCACCTTCTGCTAAGTCCCAACTATCTAAATGCCCACCAACGGTAAGTATTTGTTCGGGGAAAATACTTCCCTTAATTACCCCTACAACATTAAATGATGGTACTTGGCCTACCAGGTTACAATTGGTTTTAATATACCCAATTATCTTATTATTTTTTTGAAGCTGCTTACTTAATTCGTTTGCATTGTTGGTGCTAATAGCTACGGCTGGTACTTTAGGAAAACTATCATTGTATACAGTTGTACCAGTATGTGGATGGTTATCAGCATTGCTTGCCAATGATCTTACCATTACACCTATAGCTCCATATTTAGCAGCTATACTTGGGCCTGATCGTCTAGCAACACCACTTTCGCCATAAGCCCTAAATGTTTTGATGTATGTAGGGTTCATGGCAATATTAAAAAATACTATTTTACCTTGTACTTGGTTGCCTAAAGCAGTTAAAGCTTCCATTGATTTTACTTCAATAATTTGTGCAGTTATACCCTTGGCACTGCTACCTTGGCTATTGCCTAAAGCAGTAAGCAATAAAGTTGTTTTTTTTCCATTTATGGTATAATAACCTTCTTCTTTAGCACCTCTAACCCATTTGGTTACCATACAGGGTTGTAAATACACAGTATCTGCACCAGCAAGCTCCAGCATATTTTTAGTTGCATAAATAGCTTTTAAAGCATTGGCAGAACCACTAAGCCTTGGACCAATTTTTTTACACAAATAGCGAAGGTTTTCATAAGCTTTGCTATTTGTTAGAATTTCATCAGCAATTTTTTTTATAGTACTACTATCTGCTAAGGTAGCAACCATATTTGTTTGTTGAGCTGATGCAGTAATGCTGAAGAATAAAATTATGATGCAACTTATTTTTTTCATTAATAAAATATTAGCGTAGTATTAGATAGAGTAAAATATTTACATAAATTATACTGGAAAGTTAGTTTAAGTAGTATACATTTTTGCAATACAGCAAACTTAAACATTTAGTATAAAATTACCCTAATTAAAATATGGCATTTAATTAATTGATTACATTGCAGCATCAAAATATTTTTTTTATGAACATAGCAATTGTATGTTACCCAACGTTTGGAGGTAGCGGTGTTTTGGCTACAGAGCTAGGGAAAGCTTTGGCAGATAAGGGTCATAATATACATTTTATAACTTACCAACAACCTGTAAGGTTAAGGGGTTTTCATGCAAATATTTTTTATCACGAAGTGCATGTTCCTACATACCCATTATTTGATTTTCCACCTTACGAAACTGCTCTTGCTAGTACAATGGTAGATGTGGTAAAGAACCATAAAATAGATTTAATGCACGTGCATTATGCCATTCCACATGCTGCTGCTGCATACATGGCAAAACAAATTTTAGCTAAAAAAAATATACATGTTCCATTTATTACAACGCTGCATGGCACAGATATTACGTTGGTTGGAAAAGATAAAATGTATAGCCCAGTAGTTACCTTTTCAATGGAAGAGAGTGATATATTAACTGCTGTTTCTAAAAATTTAAAAGAAGAAACGTATAAGAATTTTACCATACAAAAACCTATTGAAGTTATTTACAATTTTGTAGATGTTAAGCGTTTTCATAAAACACCAATTTCTGCATTTAAAAAATCAATAGCCCCAAATGGAGAAAGAATTTTAGTGCATGCATCAAACTTTAGAAAAGTAAAAAGGGTAGGGGATGTTATTAAAATTTTTCAATTGGTTAGCAAAGAAATACCATCAAAATTATTATTGATTGGAGATGGGCCAGAGAGGGCTTTATTAGAAAGCAATACTAGAAAATGTATACAACACGATAATATTAAATTTTTAGGTAAGCAGGAGCAAATGGAAGATATATTACCTATTGCTGATTTATTTTTATTGCCTAGTGAGTATGAAAGTTTTGGGCTTGCAGCTTTAGAGGCAATGGCTGCTGAAGTACCCGTCATATCTAGCAATGCTGGCGGCTTACCAGAAATTATTATCAATGGTAACTGTGGGTATATGAGTAACGTTGGCGATGTGGAAGATATGGCTGCAAATGCCATAAAAATTTTAATAAATGATGAGGTTTATGCTCAGTTTAAGGCAAATGCTCTTTTACAGGCAGAGCGTTTTGATATTGAAAACATAGTACCTCAGTATGAAATTTTATATAAAAGCTTGTTGAAGAATTAACGTTTACGCAACCATTTTTCAGGGTCTAAATCACTATAACCCTTAGCATTTTTAAAGTCTATAATTCCTATTCCATCATCATTTGCAGCTACTTTTCCTAGTATTTGCCCAGTTTTTATTTCCTGATTCATTTTCACGGTAACATTACTCATATTTACGTATGATGTATAGTACCCACCATGCTGTACGGTTACCATAAATTTATCAGTTTCTGGTTCAGCAATTAGTATCACTTTACCATCAAAAACAGCTTTTACACTTGTACCAATTGGCGATGATATGGTAACCCCATCATTTTGAAATTTGGCACCACTCTTAAATGTATTTGGACCGTAGTGGTATAAAATATATCCATTATCTACTGGCCAAGGTAAGCTACCACGGTTTCGCTCAAAGCTATTATTAAGAGCAATGTTTTCTGAGTTTAAATTTTTATACTCAGGCTCTACTGCAGGTTCAACAGTTTTTTTAGGCTCTATTATTGTTGGTTTTATTATAGCAGTAGCTGGTTTACCTGCTGCAATAGAAGCATCATTTTTTATTTTTGCTAATCTATTTTCTTCTGCTAGTTTTTTTGCATCTGCTGCTCTCTTTGCTTTTTCAATAACTGCTAAATCATCTCTACGTTTTTTATCAGCTTTTTCTGCTGCTATTCTTCTATCATTCTCTTCTTTTATTGCTTTTGCAATGGCAGCCTTTATACTGGCACTAATTTTTGCCATTTGCTTTTGTTTAGCAACTATAAGGCTATTTAAATCTTTACCTTCTTTTTTAAGTTGTACAACTATTTTATCCTGCTGTTGTTTTTGTTCTTCAAGTTTTTCTTTTTCTTCATTTTGTATTTCTAAAGTACTACGCTTTTTATCTTTTGAAACACCTAGTTCCGCTAATCTATTTTTTCTTAACTCTTGTGTTCTTAAAATATTTTCGCCTTGCATTTGTCTATACGTTCTATAACTTTTTAAGTAGGTAATTCTTTTTACTGCATCATTAAAATTATTAGCTGAAAAAATAAAATTCATAAATTCATAGTTACCCCTGTTTTTGTAAGCATATACCATGCTTTTTGCATACTCTTGCTTTAAAGTATCTAATAACCTATCATACTTATTTACATCTTTTTGTATGCCGTAAATATTATTATCAAGCAGGTGTAAATCTTTATCTATTGTTTGAATTACTCTATCTTGTAAATCTACCTTTTTGGCCATTATAGAGTAAGTATTTAAACTATTTTTAACTACATTTTTATTTTGTTTAAGCAAATTTTGAGTTTCATCTATTTCTTTTTTTATTTGTTGACGTTGCTTTTCAAGCTCAGCTGCTGTTTGTGCTAAAATGCTATCTTGGCCAATAAAAAAAAGTGCAACACAAAAAATTACTTTCATCATAATACAATTGGTTTTTGGTTAAATAACAACAATCTAAGTTGCTGTTACATCAATGTATAATTCAATAATTATAAAAGTAACGATTAATTCTTTTTATAGTTTTTTGGAACGCTAAATGCAACAGATAAATCTTTGTTAAACTCAAATTGTTTAAAATTCATTCTGATGTCTAATTTATTTTTTTCTGTGGCTATTATTTGCCTGTAAGTAGAAAAGTTTACACCATTATTATTTTCGTAACTATCGTAAGTAAAATCTGCAGTTCTATTTCTTTCCACATCTAAATCATCTAGCTTACAGTGTTGTAGCTCATTACCGGGGTTTGTTAATGTAATTAAATTTTTAAAATCTTTACCAAAGGATGATATTAGAATATAAGAATC
>JANMAV010000111.1:0-9372 GCA_031360055.1 Ferruginibacter sp. | reverse complement strand
CTTACCTTTGTATGTATTGTTCATAAATAGTTGTTGCAAAAATAACTATTATATTTTTATAGATAAATGTTTATAAAAATTATAACATGGATGCTTAATTAAAATAATAAATTACAACAACTTATGAGTATTTTTAATGCTACTAAGTTGCTTTACTTTATGTAAATAACTGTTAAATAATACCAATTAAAATATTTTTAAATATGCAAAAAAAAGGTTTTTTGATATTGTTGTTTTTTGCCACAAATATTAGTGCAAATATTAGTTTTGCACAACCCAAAAAATTAAGAACAATAGTAGTAGATGCTGGGCATGGTGGTACAGATGCTGGTGCTGTGGCCGTTTACGAAAATTCATTAAGAAGTAAAGAAAAAGATATTACCCTTGCCATAAGTAAAAAATTGGTTGCTGAACTTAAAAAGCAATTACCATCTGTAAAGGTAGTGCCTACCCGTAATACTGATGTATATGATAACGTGAGGGTTAAAGCAGAAATTGCAAATGAAGCAAAAGGCGATTTATTTTTATGTATACATGCTGACTCACAGGAGCCAAAAACTGGCCGTAGATTAGTAGGTACAACTATGGTTACTAAATACAAAATTACTTATAGTGGCAAAGGCAGAAAAAAGAAAAAAATATCTACACCGTATGAGGTAGAAGTACCAAGTTATGAATATTTTAAAATGCCTGGCACAGCAAGTGGCACATCTATTTACATATTTGCATCTCCAAAAACTGGTGATAAATTAAACGCCATAAAAAAAGGTGATGCTGACATTGTGATTGAAAATAATGCTGAAGATAGTGCATTAAATAATTTCAATTTCAACTCTCCAGAAGGTAGGCAATTAGCTCAAATTTATGCTAAACTATATCAAGAAAAGAGTGATAGATTAGCTACTTATGTAGATGCTGAAATAGCCGCAACTGGTAGGAAAGCATTAGGCGTAAAACAACGCCAAGTAGGTATTTGGGTATTATCTGCCACACGTATGCCAGCTATTTTAATTGAAACAGGTTTTTTAAACAACCCAGAAGATGAAAAATATTTGAACAGTGAGGATGGACAACAAGAGCTTGCAGAGGCTATAACCAAAGCAGTTATACGATACAAAGATCAATTAGAAGGTGCAAAACCAACAGTTACAAACCCATAAAATACAATTTGGATACATAATTGCATTCATGCTATCCATAAAACCAAAACATAAAAAGAACAACGAGTGAAAATAACTAACGAAACTAAAGTAGGTGCCATAACGATAGTATCTGTAGCCATGCTAATATTGGGTTTTAATTTTTTAAAAGGCAAAAAGTTATGGAGCGACGATACACTAATTACTGGTAAATATACCAATGTACAAGGTTTGCAAAATTCAAATCCTATTATTATAAATGGATTACAGGTTGGTACAGTTTTTAAAATATCTACCGAAAAAGATATGAGAGAAATAAAGGTAGATATGAATATAACCAAAGATATTCATATACCAAAAAATTCTATAGCCTTAATAAAAAACAATCCTCTTGGTACTCCAAGTATAGAAATAAAACTTGGCAACTCTACTGAATATTTAAAAGATAAAGATATTATTTTAACTGAAGTAAGCGGCGGTATGTTTGATGAAGTATTAAAAAAAGTTGACCCAGTTTTATTTGAAGTTCGTAAAGCAGTTTCATCTGTAGATAGTTTACTTGGCAACTTTAACGCTATCTTAGATCCAAATGCAAAAAATAACATAGCCTCTATGTTAGCAAACTTAAATAGAGTTACTGCATCTATGGTTTATTCTACAGCATCATTAAATTCTTTATTAGATGCACAAACAGGAGCATTAGCAAAATCCCTAAATAATGTAAGTGCTATTACTAGCAACTTTGCTACAAACAATGAAAAAATAAACAGTGTAATGACAAATTTGGATAAAACTACATCTAAGTTTGCGGCGTTAGACTTCAAAAAAACATTAGACACTTTAGATGTAGCCGTTAATCAACTTAAAGCTATGGTTAGTAAATTTAATAACCCTGATGGCACATTGGGTAAATTATTAAACGACCCTACAATGTATAAAAATTTGGCATCTAGCGGCAATAAATTAAATTTATTATTAGATGATATTAGGGTAAACCCTAAGCGTTATGTTAGTATTTCAATATTTGGTAAAAAGCAAAATAATAATCCATTACTAGTGCCTATGCCAGATACTTTGAACAGCCCATATTATGTAGAAAAAGTGCAATAAAATTTTATGATTGTATTTGTAAATAATTAACCAAATTGCAGTTACTATAAAACCTACAATTGGCAACAGAAATATTTAAAGCACCAACAAAACATTCATACAAGATTTTATTATTTATATTAAAACCAATATTATGTATTGGTTTTATTTGTTTTACAAATTTTACAATTGCACAAACAAGCGGCACCGATAGCACTTCAAAAATCATTATATTAAAAGGCAATAGCACCCGTTTTATAACCATAGATGATTCTACCACATTACGAACACTAGCAGGTGATGCTGCCGTAAAGCAAGGCAATACTACTTTGTATGGTGATAGTATTGTATTGAACAGCCGTACACAAATAGCAGAAGTTTTTGGAAATGTACATATTAACGATGCTGATACAGTAAATACTTACGCCAATTATTTACGATATGTAGGAAAAGAAAGAAAAGCATTTCTTAAAAAAAATGTGAAGTTAACTGATGGAAAAGGTACATTGCTGACTGATGATTTGGTGTACGATTTAGTAAGTGGAAAAGCTACCTATACCGGTGGTGGTAAAGTAATAAATGGTACATCTGTACTTACAAGTAGCGATGCAATTTATTATAGCGATACGAAAGATGTTTACTTTAAAAAGAAGGTGCATTTAGTAGATAGTAAATATGATATTGTAGCAGATAGTTTATTATATAATACTGCCTTTAAAATAGCCACCATCATATCCCCTACCATTGTAAAAACTAAAGATGGTAAAACCATTCGTTCTAAAAATGGAACCTATAATTTACAAACGGGGGAATCAAATTTTTATGATCGTACATCTATAAGTGACAGCACTTTTTCAGCAATTGCAGACAAAATCTTCTACGATGATAAAACAGGTATTTCAATTCTAGAAAACAGAGCAAAATTTGTAGATAGCATTAACCATATTATTGTAACCGGCAACCGTATAGAAAGCAATAAAAAAGAAAACTCTTTTTTAGCCACCCAAAAACCTGTTGTAGTTATAGTAAAAGATAAGGATAGTACCTACATAGCAGCAGATACTTTATTTTCAGGATTAAGAAAATATGATAGCTCCAATAAAAAGCAACTAACTATTGTAGATACCGTAAACAATAAACAAATAATAAACTCCCATCCAAAAGATAGTATACGGTATATACTAGGTTATAACCATGTAAAAATTTTTAATGATAGTGCACAAGCAGTGTGTGATAGCATGTACTATAGTACAGACGATAGTGTTTTTAGAATGTTTAGAGACCCAATTTTATGGAGAGATAAAAGCCAGATAACTGGTGATACCATGTATATGTTTACCGAAAAACAACAACCAAAAAGGGTATACGTTTTTAACAATAGCATGATAATAAATATACAAAATCCTTCTATGTATAATCAAGCTGCAGGCCGAACACTTAACGCTTATTTTGTAAAAGGAGAAATTGATTACACCCGTATAAAAGGCAGCCCAGCAGAAACCATTTTTTACCCACAAGATGAGGATAGTGCATACATAGGTATGAATAGAAGTAAAGGCGATGTGGTAGATGTATTTTTTGAAAAAAGAGCAGTAAAAAAAATCAAATTTATACAAAATGTAGATGGTACATTGTACCCTATTAGGCAAATACCAACAGATAAAAAATATTTAAAAAACTTTAAATGGCAAGATGTTAGAAGACCAAAAAACAAATTAGAATTATTTGAATAGGAAGTTTGAAGAGTTGAGTAAAAAGTATAATGGTAAAATATAAAATCTCCATTGTTTCGCCGTTATCGTTGTATTGTTACCGTATAAACGGTACAAGTGTGTGAAATAAAAACAAATAGAAGTATGATTAAAGCCTCCATAATAACTATTGGCGATGAGCTTTTAATAGGTCAAGTAATAGATACCAATAGTGCATTCATAGCACAGCAATTAAACCTAGCCGGTTTTATTGTACATAGAAGAGTAGCCGTGGGAGATGATAATGAAGCCATAAAAATTGCTTTAGATCAAGAAAAAATATACTCAGATATAATTTTAATAACTGGAGGCTTAGGCCCAACAGCTGATGATATTACCAAACCTTTACTCTGCCAATATTTTGGTGGGGAAATGGTTGTAAATAATGAGGCATTAGCAAACGTACAATACTTATTTGAGCATGTATTTAAACGCCCCTTTACAGATCGTAATAAAAAGCAAGCAGAAGTACCAGATGTATGTACAGTTTTACAAAATAAAAAAGGAACAGCGCCTGGTATGGTTTTTTATGAAACCATAAACAATGTAAAAAAAATATTTGTGAGCATGCCAGGTGTACCACAAGAAATGATGGCAATGGTTACAAACGATGTAATACCTATGCTTACTGAACAATTTACAGTAGCTACCATTAGCCATAGAACGCTACTTACAGCTGGTGTTGGCGAAAGTACTATTGCAGATATTTTAATAAATTTTGAATCAAATTTACCAAACAATATTTCCTTAGCATATTTACCAAATTATGGTATGGTAAGGCTAAGGCTTACGGGCACAACCAATAACGATGCTGAAACATTATTTACAACACTAGATGAGAAATTTGTACAATTACAACAATTTGTAAATGAATATTTAGTTTCTGTAGTAGATGAGAAGATGGAACAAACCGTTGCCAATTTATTAATAGCAAAACAAAAAACTGTAAGCACTGCTGAGAGTTGTACAGGTGGCTACATAGCACATTTGCTCACAGCTGCTGCAGGTGCATCTGCTTATTATAGTGGTAGTATAGTTAGCTATTCTTATGAAGCTAAAACTGCCCTATTACAAGTACCTCAAAATACTTTACATACAGAGGGTGCTGTTAGTGAAAATGTTGTTATACAAATGGCAAAAGGAGCTTTAAAAAATATTAATACAGATTACAGTATTGCGGTATCAGGCATTATGGGGCCCAAAGGTGGAATGCCAGATAAACCTGTAGGTACAGTTTGGGTATGTGTTGCCAATACAAAAAATTTCCAAACTCAAAAATTTACTTTTAAATTTGATAGAGACAGAAACATTAAATTAACTGCTTTAAATGCACTTAATATGTTGCGTAAATTTATAATAGAAAATGAGGGAAGTTAAAGAGTTGAACATTATTGAAACAATTGAAGAATGATGAAAGAGTTGAACATTGTTGAAAAAACTGAAAATTTTTTTTTGGGCTGAATGTAAATTACCAACTTTGTACAAATTCATTAATCAACCAATTTTAACCAAACAACCATACAAATACATAAAATAACATTGGGAAAAATTCCAAATTCCTAATTCCTAACTACAAATCAACTAATCAACTAACCAATGACCATAGATCTCCGTTCAGATACCTTCACAAAACCATGCCCCAATATGTTAGCAGCTATGTTTGCAGCACATGTAGGAGATGATGTTTTTGGCGAAGACCCAACCGTAAATGCACTTGAAGCATATTGTGCCAACTTATTTGGCATGGAAGCAGCAATGTTTTGCCCTAGCGGAACCATGACAAACCAAATAGCCATTAAATGCCATACACAACCAGGAGATGAAGTTATTTGCCATAAAACAAGCCATGTGTATATTTATGAAGGTGGTGGTATTGCTTTTAACAGTGGCTGCCAAGTAAAAGCACTTGATGGCTTAAGAGGAATGATAACTGCTGAAGATGTTTTAAGCAGCATAAACCCTGAAGATGTACATAAACCTCATACAACTTTGGTTTGTATTGAAAACACTTGTAACAGAGGTGGAGGAAGTTGCTACAACATAGAGGATATAATTTCTATAAAAAATGTATGCACACAACATAAAATACCCATGCATTTAGATGGAGCAAGATTGTTTAATGCATTAGTAGCTACCGGACAAACTGAAAAACAGTATGGGCAAATTTTTGATAGTATCTCCATATGTTTAAGCAAAGGCCTTGGTGCACCTGTTGGCAGCATTTTATTAGGTAATGCAGCATTTATACAAAAAGCTAGAAGAGTACGCAAAGTGCTAGGCGGCGGTATGAGGCAAGCTGGGTATTTAGCGGCCGCTGGATTATATGGATTACAACATAATATAGATTTGTTACATACCGATCATAAACATGCTAAAATGTTGGCCCAAGAGTTAATACAAAAAGAATTTGTAGGCAAAATGATGCCTGTAGAAACTAATATCGTAATTTTTGAAGTGTTGTGCGATGGTGGCCCTGATGCTTTTTGCAAAGCAATGAAAAAATTTGATGTATTGTGTTTACAAATGTCTCCAACACAAGTAAGAATGGTTACACATTTAAATTTTACCACACAAATGTTAGAGCAATTATTACAAATTATTAATGAATTACATTTAAATTAAAATTATCAAAAATGTTTCCTACCGTAGATTTGTTAACGACCAAAGCCTTTAAAAAATTAAAATCATTATACAAAAATGTAAGTAGCAGAAATATTAAAGAGTTATTTGAAAATGATGGGGAAAGATTTGCAAAATATAGTATAAAAACTGAAAATATTTTATTTGATTATAGTAAAAATAATATTGATGAAGAAACGCTTACAACATTAATAGAGCTAGCAAATGAGTGTGGGTTGCCTGCAGCAATTGAGGCCCTGTTTACTGGCCAAAAAATAAATAAAACAGAAGATAGAGCTGTACTTCATACCGCCTTACGGAATCAAACGGAGGATAATATTTTGGTAGATGGCTACAATATTATGCAAGATGTACAAGCAGCTAAACTACACATGCTACAGTTTTGCAAAGATGTGCATAATGGCGTTTGGAAAGGCTATACAGGTAAAAAAATAAAATAAATTGTAAATATTGGAATTGGTGGTAGTGATTTAGGCCCAGTAATGGTTACAGAAGCTCTAAAACCTTACTGGGTTGCTGGCATACAACCATATTTTGTGAGCAATATAGATGGTACACACATTGCCGAAACACTCAAAAATATAACTGCTGATGAAACCATTTTTTTAATAGCTAGTAAAACATTTACTACTCAGGAAACCATGACCAATGCAAATACTGCCCGATCATGGTTTTTACAAAATGGTGCTACAGAAGCAGATATTGCCAAACATTTTGTAGCCCTAAGCACCAATAAAATCGAAGTTGAAAAATTTGGTATTGATCCAAACAATATGTTTGTTTTTTGGGATTGGGTGGGTGGTCGTTATAGCTTATGGAGCTCAATAGGGCTTAGTATTGCACTAACAATCGGTTACAAAAACTTTGATGAATTACTTAGTGGTGCACATCAAACTGATGTACATTTTAAAACTACTCCCTTCCAAAATAATATACCAGTTATAATGGCTTTAGTAGGTATATGGTATCGTAATTTTTATGGTACAAGTACTGAAGCTATTTTACCTTACGATCAATATTTACACCGCTTTGCTGCATATTTTCAACAAGGTAATATGGAGAGCAATGGCAAATATGTAGATAGAAATGGCAACAAAACAACTTACCAAACTGGGCCAGTTATTTGGGGTGAGCCTGGTACCAATGGCCAGCATGCATTTTACCAATTAATACACCAAGGCACTCAAATTATACCTGTAGATTTTATAGCCCCAGCCCAAAGCCATAACCCAATTGGCAACCACCACATGCTATTAATGAGTAATTATTTTGCACAAGCTGAGGCATTAATGAATGGCTCAATTAACGATAACCCTTACCGTGTTTTTGAAGGAAATAGGCCCAGTAACGCTTTTTTAATCGATAAACTTACGCCAAATACCCTTGGCCAATTAATAGCCTATTATGAACATAAAATATTTGTGCAAGGTGTAATTTGGAATATTTATAGCTTTGATCAATGGGGTGTTGAACTTGGCAAAAAGTTAGCGGTGAATATTCAATCAGAGTTGGCAGAATCTAAAAAAATAACTTCACATGATAGCAGTACAAATGGTTTAATAAGCCAATATAGGGAGTGGTTGTAGGTTATTATCTAGTGTAGCAGAATTGTAAAAACTGTTCAGCTGTGTGTACTTTAATATCTGAAAAGTAAAAATCGTTTACATCTTCGGTTACCATAATGGTGCATTTATTTTTTATGGCAGCATAATATTGCATCCCATCTTCAAAATCATTCACTTTTACATTTCTTAAAGCAAGTAACACTTCATCGCTACCAACACTTGTTATTAGTAATTTTTCTGAAAGTATGGCAATTTTTTTCTTAGCCATTGTATGCCCACATTTTTTTTCAGCAAAATAAAAAGCTATAGCCAAGCAAATTGCAGATGTGTAAACTTTGTACGCTTTATTATCTACAAGGCTTACAATACGGGCTGCGTAGCCAAAAACAGGATACTCTTTATTTAGTAATGCTACAAGTATATTAGCATCTAAAAATATCCTCATTTTTTATTTTTAAAATATTCGGCTTTATGATCAGTTTTTTTTGATGCAGCAGTTTGGTATTCAACTTCTCCTTCAGATATAACATTCACCCATTCAGATATTGGAAAATCTTCTAAACTTAAATATTTGTTTGTGGTTACCTTATTTAACAAATATTCAGTTAATCGGGATAGGCTTATATTATTTTCATCAGCATATTGTTTTGCCTTTGCTATAACAGTTTCATTAAAACTTAAAGTTACTTTTGCATCCATACTTTGTATTTATACTACAAATTTACAAAACTTATACGTATAACTAAATTATTTTTTTAGTAGAATTAATTGTTCAGGCTGCCCTCCCCTATTCATATCAAATATTAAACTATCAGCAGTTAATTTTACAATTTTTACCATAATTTCTTGTTGGTTAGTTGGTTTGGTAAAAAGCATTTCATTTTCTACTTTGTAACTTCCTTTTTCAACTGTTGCATCATAAGTAAAAATATATGTGCCACTATCAGTAAAGTTAAAAGTTGTTAATGCAGCATTATATTTTGATGGCTCATTGTTTATAAACCAAGCAACTCCTCTCCAATTTCCTACAATCATTTTACCATTTTTATTTTCAACTTGGCAGCTTACTAATAACAAGGTTATCAATAAAAATTTAAATTGTTTTATTGTTTTGTACATCGATTATATTTTTAAATGAAAAGTAGTTTTTAACGTTATGTAAGTAATTTTTTGAAGCTATTAAATTTG
>JANMAV010000044.1:0-23970 GCA_031360055.1 Ferruginibacter sp. | reverse complement strand
AAAAAAAAAAATAAAAAAAATAAATTAGCATTTAGAACTATGTGTATAAACTACATTTTTTTACAAAATTTGTACCTATAAAAATTCCAATTTCCTAAAAAGATTTTAGGCAGGTTTTTTCAAAAAAATAAAACTACTTTTATAGCTAAATATAACAAATTATGAGTTACGAACTTACAGGAAAGTTAATTGCCAAGTATGATACTGTTCAAAAAACAGAAACTTTTAAAACTAGAGAATTTGCTATAGAAAAAACTGATGACATTGGTGGCAGAACAATAGTTAATTATGCAAAATTTCAGTGTGTACAAGATAAAACTGCTATAATAGATAAAGTAAATATTGGCGATGATGTAAAAGTATATTTCAATATAAAAGGTACTAAATGGGAGAAAGATGGAAAAACAAATTATTTTACAAACCTTGATGCATGGCGTATTGAGCAGATTTTAAATTCATCAAAAAGTGGAAGTGGTGAAACAAACGCATCAAACAATAACCAAGCATTTGAACCATTAGATAGTTTTACATCATCTGACGAATCTAACGATTTGCCGTTTTAATTTTTAAACCTATTGCTAGGATAACTACTTAGCCATAAAATTTATGCAACAAAAAATTGTTTTAAAATTATTACCTAATCAAGCTGAAGACGAAGCATACATTCGTAACCAAATTGCAAAAGTTGCTCAAAAAAATATTAGTACAATAACGGGGTATAATATTTTAAAAAAGAGCTTGGATGCAAGAGCAAAAAAAATTATTGTAAATATTACTTTAGTTGCTTTTTTTAATGTGCCATTCACTAGAGAAAATACCCAATGTTATCATTTTAAAAATGTAGAAAAATCTACTAAAAGTGTGGTTATAATTGGTGCAGGACCTGCAGGCTTATTTGCTGCTTTAAAACTGTTAGAGAATGGCATAAAACCAATAATATTAGAAAGAGGTAAAGAAGTAAGAGCTAGGCGAAGAGATTTAGCAAATTTAAATAAAACAGGCATTATAAATCCTGAAAGTAATTATTGTTTTGGAGAAGGTGGTGCTGGTACTTACAGCGATGGGAAATTATATACTCGTAGCAATAAAAGAGGCGATATTGATAGGATTTTAAAATTATTTATACAATTTGGTGCCCCTGCAAATATTGCATACGATGCTCACCCACATATAGGCACTAATAAACTTCCTCAAATTATAATTGCCATGAGGCAACAAATACTTGCCTGTGGAGGCCTTATTTTTTTTGAAAAAAAAGTAACAGATATTTTACTAGATGGTAAAGAAATTATTGGAGTTACTACTGCATGTAAAAACACATTTAAAGCTGATGCTTACATTTTAGCAACTGGTCACTCTGCAAATGATATTTTTCACTTATTACATAAAAAAAATATATTAATTGAACCAAAGCCTTTTGCACTAGGAGTTAGAGTGGAACATCCTCAAAAGTTAATAGATAACATACAATATCACTACAGTATTGATAATGATAAAAGGGATGATTATTTACCAGCAGCTCCTTACTCATTAGTTGCTCAAGTTAATGGCAGAGGAGTTTTTTCTTTTTGTATGTGCCCAGGTGGCATTATTGCACCGGCAGCCACTAACCCAAATGAATTAGTTGTAAATGGTTGGAGCCCATCTAAAAGAAATAATGCGTTTGCAAATAGTGGCATAGTTGTACAGGTAGAAAAAAAAGATGCTCTGGAATATTTACAGTCTCAACAAATTGAGTGTGATGAAAAAGACCCATTATTATTTTTAAAATTTCAACAACTAGTAGAGCAGCAATGTTATACTGCTGGTGGAGGTAGTTTTGTAGCACCAGCACAGCGTTTGCAAGATTTTGTACATGATAAGTTATCTCCTAATTTGCCTATAAACTCCTACATACCAGGTTTAAAATCTGTGCAACTAAAAAAAGTTTTACCTCCTTTTATTTATGAAGCATTAGCAGGCGGATTTACAACATTTGGAAAAAAATTAAAAGGTTTTTACACTAATAACGCAATCGTTGTAGCAGTAGAAAGTAGAACATCAAGCCCAGTACGAATTCCTAGAAATAATGAAACCCTACAGCACCCTGATTTGCAAAATTTTTACCCCTGTGGCGAAGGTGCTGGCTATGCAGGAGGCATTGTTAGTGCAGCTATGGATGGTGAAAGAGTGGCAGGTATGATTATAAATTATGTTTAAAAACTTACGAAGTAGTGGTTGTAGTGATAGTACTTATTGGGGCTGTTGTGCTGGTATTATCTTCTTCAAATGTACTATTAATTGCGGTATTAATTTGTTGTGTTACATATTTATAAAGCAAACCATAAACTAGTAGAAAACTACAAAAAATTAATCCTATCATAAATCCACCAGCAGCATATAATTTTTTTGGTGGGGTAACTTCATCAAACGGAGCTTCTGGTTTATCAAGCATTTCAATTATAGGTGTAACTTTCTGTAGCCTCCAAAGTGCATCCTCCCTATTTGCTTGGGCACCATTTCTTTGAGATAAAACTAGCAATTTGTCATTCTCTAGGTTTTCTTGTGGCAATATGTATTCGAGCTTTCCAGAAGGTACAAAAAGTGTTGTATTGTTTAATATTATACGCCTTTTATCATAGTACTTTAATACAGTTTGTAAGGAATCAACTTTAACCTGTGTAAAATCAAAATCAAATTTTGCTTTTTTTATTTTAAGTTCTTTATAAAATTCTGTAATTTTTGATGCTAAAACATTACTTACAGGCACTAAAATATTGGGATCTGTGCTAGAGAATGAAATTTCTAGTAAATTATTTTTATTAAATTTTACAACATAATTTTCTTTAATAAGGTTAGCACCTACACTAATTAAAGCACTATCTATTGCAGATGTTTGGATTTTTTTTCCAAATCTTCCAACATGCTTATTATATTCATTAATAAGTATCTCAGCAATATATTTATTGTGGTATTGTGGTAATCTTTCTGCAACAACTGCGTATCTTGTTTTTCTACTTTTAGCTACTTCTTCAATATTTACGTTAGCATCGTCCGACAAACTTTTTGTACTTCCCCCTGCTCCTATTAATTCATTTAATTTTGATGATGCACTTTTATCTGGTGCTGCACTAAGTGGGTATAAAGATGACTTAACTGAGTAAATTGTAGGAATTGTTTTTGCATATAAATACATTAATATGGCAAAGCCAAAAGCTCCAATAAAAACAAGCCACTTATACTTATTTAATCTTAATAATATTTTTCTTATCAATTCTTTGCTAGACACTACAATTTAGTTTATATATTTTAACAAAATTGCACTCAATACTATTGGCACTATTGTAGTTGCAGTAGTTTTTAAAGCATCTACAACTTCTTGCCCTTGTGGCCTTGTAGGTACTGTTATGAAACAGCCTTCTTCAACCCTTGGGTAAAAATGGAAAAACAAAAAGTTTCTGGTTCTTTTACTTCTACCATTAGCATAAGTTACAAATATACGTTGGCGCCAAGGCCTAACTCCAAAACCGCCAGATTTATCTATGTAATAAGTCACATTAGTATGCTCCTTATCGTAAGTAATTTTTAATGGAGATTGTACTCTACCTTGTACGCTTACAAATGGGTTTATTTCTGGCACAAAAATCATGTCTAATTCCTGCAAAACAATATCAAATTTTGAATTTTTGTAACGCATAGCTTTATATAAATCTATACTTACTGGTTCATTAAAATTTTTTATATCAGTTGAAGAAGTAATTAGATTTCCTATACTATCATATTTTTGCTGCTCAACAACTCGTTCTCTTAAATTATCAGTTTTTCTTCTAAACAAAACAGCCCCAGCTAGGTTGGCATTTTCTTTAAAGCCACCAGCACGTGCAATGTAAGAAGACAATTTTTCGTACTTATTTAGCCTTGGGTAAAGCCCAGGATATTTTATTAACCCTTTTAATTCAACATTTTGTTGTAACTCAAATGTTGGATTTTTACGTACAAAAATTTGATCATAAGGTTTTAAAATAACGCTTGATGATGCAGAATCTAAAATGAGACTTGATGGTATAGAGTAAGATTTTACAATAGTTCTAGTTGGTTTTAAACCTTGCTTTGCCGAGTCAACATCTACAATGCTAGATATTTCTAACCTGCCAAACTCAGCAGATTGCTTTAGCCCACCTGAAAGGTAAATAACATCTTGCAAGGTCATACCTCCGTATTTTCTTAATTTACCTTCTTTTCGTACCTCTCCAAAAACTTCTACATATACAGGGTCAGCAAATTCATAACTACCAAAAAGTTGCACTACATCATTTGGTTCTAAGGGTATATTGTTTAAGCTATTTATTTCATTATTATTTATATCAGTTAAATCTACTTCAAGTTTATCAGCTTGTAGGTTGGTTGAATCTCCAGCACCTCTAAAAATATATGCCCTTTGTAAATAAGTATTTCTTGTTACCCCACCAGCTCTATTAATAAGGTCAAAAAGTCTATCCCCTGTTCTATATTCATATGTATCAGGATATTTTATTTCACCTCTTATCTCTACTTTATTTACAATACCTGGTCTAATAATATCAGCTTTTATTATATCTCCATCTTCTAACAACACATCTTGATTAAGACTAGTTTTTAAAATGGCATTTGCATTTACATCTTTTATTGTTTGGCTTTCATTATCGTTTCTAATAATTTTTAAGTTTGATGCTAATGCATCTGCATTTAAACCACCACTAAATTGAAGTAAAGCTTTAACTCCTTCATTTTTACGTAATTGGTAATACATGGGCCTTTTAAATTGCCCTGTTGCTAACACTTTTTTATCGTAAAATGGAACAATTATAAAATCGTTATTTTCTAAGTATAATCGTTTACCAACATCTCCAGTTTGCAAATATTTGTACACATCTAATTCTTCTATTATTCTGCCATTGCGTTTTATTTGTATATTACGTAAGTTTCCATTATCTGTAATACCACCAGCTCTTGCTATAACATTGTATGCATTGCTAAATGCAGATACGGTAATAATGCCGGGGTTATTTACTTCATTTACAACATTTATATTTATAGTACGTTGTTTACCTAAGCTAATATCAATATTAGTACCACTTGGTACAACAGCTGCAAAACGTGAATATAATATCCTTCTCACGTTTTCGAAAGTTAAACTACCAACATAAATTTTACCCATTCCTTTTGGAAAAACACTCCCATCACTTCCCACTTGTAAGGTACCTTGAAATTCAGCCCCTCCATACATAGAAACTACAATTTCATCTCCTACTCCAATTGGATAGTCTAGTGGTGGGGTTGATAACTCATTGGTGCTATATTGTGCTGCATTACTAAATACATTTGCACCATAGGTATTTTTAGGGCTATATCTTGTACTTGTTCCAGTATTATCAATTAAACTATCCTTTACAATTCTGTTATTGGCAAGTTTAGCATTCATATCTTCTCCAGCTCCCTTATTTGCATCAGATAACAAGGTTTGTAATTGAGGGTTAGTCATATTTACAGGTGGTGTTATTGTAGGTGGGGCACCACCATTTGGGTTAGTGGTTGGTGGTGGCTGGCCTTGCACAGTATATACAGCGCTAATTAATGTAATTAATACTAAAAACTTATTTAAAATGCCTAACAATCCTTTGTTCATTTATGTAAAGATTAATTTACAATTTTTTTAGAATTGGCAAATATAGCCACTATTTGCTAAAGGATTGTAAAATTTCGTTATACTGTTGCCATATTTCGTTTAAAACTTGGGCAGCTGGTTGTATGCTGTTTATCATGCCACTTACCTGCCCTACTTCAAGTTCACCATCTTGTAAGTTGCCTTCAAACATTCCTTTTTTTGCTCTTCCCTTCCCTAAAAGTTGCTGCAATTCTTCAACAGAAGCATTTTTGGTTTCTGCCTCGGTTATCTCTGCGTAAAATTTATTTTTTAATAATCGAACTGGAGTTAATTTTTTTAAGCTAAGATGGGTATCGCCTTCGGCAGATTGAACAACTGCATCTTTAAAAGCTTGATGGCTACTAGCCTCTGGTGTGGCAATAAACCGGCTTCCTACCTGCACCCCATCTGCACCTAAAACCATAGCCGCAAACATTTGAGCTCCTGTAGCTATACCACCGGCTGCAATTAATGGAATTTTTATTTTATCTCTTACACTAGGTATCAAAACCAAAGTAGTTGTTTCTTCTCTACCATTGTGGCCTCCAGCTTCAAAACCCTCTGCTACTACAGCGTCGCAACCTGCATCTTCACTTTTTAGCGCAAATTTGCTGCTACTTACTACATGTACCACTTTAATACCTTCTTTTTTTAAGATAGCTGTGTATGTTTTAGGATTACCAGCACTTGTAAAAACTATGGGAACTTGTTGTTTAATAATTGTTTCAATGTGAGCATCTAAATCAGGATATAAGAGTGGCACATTTACAGCAAAAGGTTTATTTGTTGCTGCTTTACATTTAATTATATGCTCTTTTAAAACATTTGGATACATGCTGCCACTGCCAATCATACCCAGGCCGCCAGCATTACTAACTGCACTTGCTAATTTCCAACCACTAGCCCAAATCATACCAGCCTGTATAATTGGTTTATCTATTTTAAACAATTGGGTTATACGGTTTTGTGTTGAAAATTGTTGCATGGTAATTAACTGTAATTAAGTTGTTTACTAATTTAGCTTTACAGTGTATGTAATAATTAAGTAAGTTTTGAAAAATTTTTATGGCTATATAGCAATATGTAGGTTTGGTAATTGCTCTGTAAAATGCCAACTGCCCTTTGCCTCTGCTTCCTGTTTTACCCCCTTCCACTACCGCCCAAATCAATTGCAGTGTTATCACCTATGTTTAAATTTCTGCTTACTCCCTTTACTTCTGCATCGCTACCAATTAAAGAGTTGTTTAATACAATTTCTAACAAATTTGAGTATGCCCCAATAATTGAATCTTTTATAATTGCATGATTTATGGTGGCATTATCTCCAATAGCTACATTGGGGCCAATTACTGAATTTTTGATTATACAACCATTTCCAATGCTAACAGGAGGAATTATTATGGTGTTGGTATGTTGGCAATTTTCTGCCACATAATTGCCAAATTTTTTAAGCAAAATTGCATTTGAGGCTAGTAACGAATCTTTTTGCCCACAATCATACCAATTGCTAACTTTCATGGCTGTAAAAATTGCCCCATGCTGTATCATGCACTCAATAGCATCGGTAAGTGTAAAGTCATCATAACTTCTTACTTTATGTATTTGAATTGTGTTTAAGCAATCAAATAAAATAGCGGTTTCTTTTATTTTATAAACGCCAACCAAAGCCATATTACTTTTAGGAATAGCTGGTTTTTCCACTACCCTAGTTATTACACAATTATCATCAATTTCTGCAACACCAAAATTTCTAGGATCATCAACCCTTTTTACGGCCAATACATTGTTTGGCGATTGTATCATTTCTGCAACATTATATTCGGCAATTGTATCGCCAAGTACAATAATTATTTCATCACCACCTACTAAATCTTTAGTTATATCTACAGCATGACCAGTACCATTTCTATCGCTTTGAGTTATAAAATGTGTATTAAGTTGAGGGTAGTTAGTTTGTACATAATCTTTTATTTTTTCACCAAGGTATCCTATAATAAAAATAAAATCAGTTATTCCTTCCTCTTTAAGTTGATCTATTATTATGCTTAAAATTGTTTTACCAGCTAAAGGTATTAACGCCTTTGGTTGTGTGTAGGTGTGTGGCCTCAGCTTAGTGCCAGCTCCTGCTACAGGTATTATTGCCTTCATATTTTAATTAAATTAGTGGGCATTTTTTGTATATGTGGCTGTGAAATTACACAATTAATATTTTAATACCATAAACAAGAAGTTGTATTAAAAATCAGAAAAATAAACAATACTGATTTATAGGTATAAATGTTACCTATCCAAATTAAGTATATTGCTACATATTTATTAATTGAATGCAATCTTTAAAAAAAGTTTTTTCTTCTACTATAAAATTATTTTACCCACACGTTTGTGTAGGTTGTGGCAGCGATGTATTGCATGATAAAGATTTAATTTGTTATCGTTGTGTACAACTATTACCTCATACGCAATTTGAAAAATTTAGTACGAACCCAATAGATAAAATATTTTATGGTAGGGTGCCAATAGAGGCAGCATACAGCGAATTTTATTTTAGTAAAGGCCAATTAATACAAACACTAATTCATGAATTTAAATATAAAGCCAATAAGGATATTGGCCTGTATTTAAGCAAGCTTATGGGCCAAAAAATGATAGATAATAATAGATTTAATAATATTGATTATGTAATACCCTTACCATTATTTGCTGATAAAGAATTTAAAAGAGGCTTTAACCAAGCAGAAATAATTTGTAATGGTTTAAGTAAAATAATGAATATACCTGTGCTTACTAAAAATGTAATACGGGTACATTTTACTGAAACACAAACAAAAAAACATCGTAGTGAAAGATGGGAGAATGTTGCAAAAAGTTTTTTGAGTACCAACCCATTAATACTGCAAAATAAACATTTGTTACTTGTTGATGATGTAATAACAACAGGAGCAACTTTAGAGGCCTGTGCTCAAATTTTACATCAAATACAAGGTTGTAAAATAAGTATTGCAGCATTAACCAATGCAAGTAAATAATTGTTGTGTAAATTTGAATTACATGAAAAAAATATTCCTTTTAATATTAGTTACAACTGCCATTTTTTTTGTAGGTTGTAAAAAAGAAAGTTTTATAACTAGTGCAGATGCTAGGCTTGCAATTAGTGTAGATTCTTTAAGGTTTGATACCATTTTTACTACCACAGGCAGCATCACAAAATCATTTAAAATTTTAAATAACAACGACCAAAAGTTATTAGTAAGTAAAATTAAATTAGGAGGGGGCAACATATCTGCCTATAAAATGAATGTAAATGGCATAGCCTCAGCTGAAGTAAATAATACCGAAATAGGAGCAAATGATAGTATATATGTGTTTATTACCGTAACTATAAACCCAACTGCTACTAACCTACCATTTATTGTAGCTGATAGTGTGCTCATAAATTATAACGGACAAAATAGATATGTACAATTAGAAGCATTTGGGCAAAATGCTGTTTTTATAAGAAATGGTTTAATAGCCAACAATGTAACTTTTACAAACACACAACCTTATGTAATTTTAGGTGGCTTACAGGTGGCTACCGGTGCTACACTTACTGTAAATGCTGGCGCTAAAATATATTGCCATGCCGATGCACCAATTTTGGTAGATGGTACTTTGCTATGTAATGGCACATTTGCACAACCCATACTTTTTACAGGAGATAGATTAGATGAACCCTACAATAGTTTTCCTGCGGCTTGGCCGGGTATATATTTTAGAGAAAGTAGTGTTACTAATACGATGCAATTCACAAATATTTTAAATGCTTACCAAGCTATTGTGGTATTACAACCAAACAGTAACGCTAACCCAAAACTTACCCTAAAACAATGTAAAATAGATAATGCTTTTGATGCTGGCATACTCAGTAGTAACAGCAGTGTAACTGCACAAAACTGTTTACTATCAAATTGTGGTAAAGGGGTAAACATTAGCTATGGTGGCACCTACAACTTTACTAATTGTACCATTGCAAACTATAGTAACAATTATATTTTACATAAAAATGCTTCCGTATTTGCCAGTAATTTTAATGAAAACAATCAAACTAATTCGGCAACTATTACTTTACAAAATTGTATAGTGTTTGGGGATTCTGCCTTTGTAAAAAATGAAATTGTTGCACAAAAAATGGGTAACAGCAGTTTTGCATTTTCAGTAAATAATTGCTTGTACAGAAACCTTACTAGTAATAACAATGTAAACATTTTACAATCCATAAATAATGTAGACCCACTGTTTGATAGTATTGATGTGAATCGCAGAATTTTTGATTTTCATACCACTATAAACCCAGCAGCACCAGGCATTAATAAAGGCTTACCCACACCATTATTAATTGATTTAGATAATAAAAACAGGGCAGTTGGCTTGCCCGATTTAGGAGCTTATGAAAAACAATAAACAATGATAAAATATTTATTATTTGCAACCTTATTTTGCGGCTGTAAATATCCTCTTACAAAAAACATTAATAAAAAAATGACTGTGAATAGAGAACAAACATTAAACAAAAGTATCCATCAATTTACCGTACCAGCATTAGATGGCTCTACAATAAATTTTGCTGATTACAAAGGCAAAAAAATATTGGTGGTAAATACAGCATCTGAGTGTGGCTATACCCCACAATACAAAGACCTTGAAGCCCTTTACCAACAATACAAAACTACACTTGTGGTTGTTGGTTTTCCAGCCAATAATTTTGGTGGGCAAGAACCCGGAACTAACGAAAACATTAAAAGTTTTTGCGAAAAAAATTATGGGGTTACCTTTCCATTAGCAGCAAAAATATCAGTAAAAGGTGCCGATATGGCACCAATATACAAATGGCTTACCAACAAAGATTTAAACGGCGTATTATCAACTGAAATTACTTGGAATTTTAATAAAATTCTACTGGATGAAAATGGAAAAATTATTGCCAAATTTGATAGTGATGTAAAGCCTCAAAGTGAAGAAATCGTTTCTAAATTGTAAATAAACACTTGTAGAGAACAATTATGGTAAAAACTTTCTTTTTTTATTATTCTATTAAATTATGCAATTTTCTGAAGTAATAGGCCAACAGCCATTAAAATTACAACTTGCCACTATGATACAGCATAATAGGCTTAGCCATGCTTTGTTATTTTTGGGTAAGGAAGGTGTGGGTGGCTTACCATTGGCTTTAGCATTTTCACAATATGTAGTATGTGAAAAAAATCCACTGCAAGATGCAAAAAAAATAACTGCACCGCAAGCCCCATCAATGTTTGGCGATGAGCCAGTAGAAGATGATGGGCCCTTTACCGATGCTTGTGGCGTATGCAGTGCTTGTACAAAAGCAGCACAATTTGTACACCCAGATATTCACTATTGCTACCCTGTAATACCCCGTAAAAGTGGTGATAAACCCATAAGCACCGATTTTATAAAAGAGTGGCGAACCTTTGTTACAGAAACTCCTTATGGCAACAGCTACGATTGGCTACAACACATAAATGCCGAAAATAAGCAGGGTAATATTACTTCAGATGAGTGTGAAAATATTTTACACAAAATGAGCCTAAAAAGTTTTGAAAGCACATTTAAAATTTGTATTATTTGGATGCCCGAAGCTTTAGGTAAAAATGGAAATAAGCTTTTAAAATTAATTGAAGAGCCCCCACCAAACTCTCTTTTTATATTAGTTGCAGAAAATGAAGGGCTTATTTTACCCACCATTATAAGTAGAACCCAACTTATTAAAATACCTACACTACAACCGGCAGATATTGCAGAAGCATTGCAACATAAAGAAAATGTTGATGGCCAAAAAGCCCAACAAATTGCTGCTACTGTAGAAGGAAATTACCACGAAGCTTTGCAGCAATTGCAACATGCTGACTATGATTGGGAAGTTTTACTGAGAGATTGGCTAAACAGCATTTTAAAAAGTGGCCCTGTAGCCCAAGTAAAATGGATTGATGAAATTGCCAAAATTGGAAGAGAAAAGCAAAAGCAGTTTTTAAAATATTTTACGCATTTACTCCAGCAAAGCATACGTGTATCTGCTGCACCTGAGCTTGTACTCAACAATATTGACCCTGCAACGCTTGACTTTGCAAAACGCTTTAACAAAATATCCAATATAAGCCAGCAAGAGGCCATGGCTGAAGAATTAGATAAAGCTGCTTATTATATTGAACGTAACGCTAATGCCAAAATTCTGTTTCATGCCCTCACTATTAGGTTATACCACATTATTAGTAACAAATCGTTAATTTTGATGCAATAGGTTGTTGAAACACTAAGGCTCAATGTAAAAAGATGCACAAGGCAAACAAATGAGAATGTGAAAAATTTGAAAGCAAAACCTAAAACAATTTTATAAATCAATTTCAAAAAATTTTTTTTTTGAAATAAAATATATACAAATGGCTTGTGGAAGTTGTGGTACAGGTACACCAGGCGGTTGCCAAAGTAAAGGCAGTTGCAGCACTGGCGCCTGCAACCGTATGAATGTACACGATTGGTTGGCAAACTTACCCTTTGCTGACCCCGAAAGTAGTTGCCGTATAGTAGAAGTAAGTTTTAACAATGGCAGTCGTAAAGATTATTTTAAAAATACTACACTTCACTATTTTGAAAAAGGCGAAATGATTGCTTTAGAAGGGGTAAATGGTTTTGATGTAGGCATGGTAAACCTTACTGGTGAATTGGTACGATTACAACTTAAAAAAAATAATATTGATGAAAAAAGTGCAGATATAAAAAAAATATTACGTAGAGCCACTGAAAGCGATTTAGAAAAAATGCAGGAAAGTAAAGCTAGAGAAGCTCAAGTACTCATACGCAGTAGGGCAATGGCTAGGTTGTTGAAACTAGATTTAAAAATGGCCGAAGTAGAGGTACAAGCCGATGGCCGTAAAGCTACATTTTTTTACATTGCAGATGATAGAGTAGATTTTAGAGAGCTAATAAAGTTGTATGCCGGTGAGTTTAAAGTAAAAGTAGAAATGAGGCAGATTGGTGCTAGGCAAGAAGCAGGTAAAGTTGGAGGTATAGGTAGTTGTGGAAGAGAATTATGCTGTGCAACTTGGCTCACAGATTTTAAGAGTGTAAATACCAATGCAGCTAGATATCAAAACTTGAGCATTAACCAAACAAAACTTAGTGGGCAATGTGGTAGGTTAAAATGTTGCTTAAATTATGAGTTGGATACTTACATGGATGCTCTTCAATTTTTTCCTACTGATGCTGATGTATTAGAAACAGGAAAGGGTAGAGCATTTTTGGTAAAAAAAGATATCTTTAAAAATTTGATGTGGTACAGTGTTCCAGGTACAGCTGCACATATTCCATTAGCTATAGATACAGTAAAAAAAATTAAGGCAGATAATAAAACTGGTATCAAACCTGAAATGCTAGAGGCAGCAGAAATAGCAACCAATAAGCCAAAAGAAATAGAGCCAGAATATGCAGATATTGTTGGGCAAATAAGTTTAAAGAGCTTAGAAAAAACTACCCGTAAACGTAGAGACAAAGAACGTAGCCAACAGCAAAATCAACAACGTACAACTACTAACCAACCTCAACGAAATCCTAACCAACGCAGGCCACAACAAGGCCCTACAGGCGAAGGAAATAATGAGCAAAGGCCTCAAAATCAAAGGCAGGCAGCACCACAAGGGCAAAGGCCAGCAAATAATCCAAATAGGCCACCTAACCCTAACCGTAATAATAATAACAGGCCAACAAGGCCTCAGGGTCCAAAACCACTTCAACAAAACAAGGGTGCACAACCGGGTAATACAAATAATGATGCAGCTAACAACTAAATATATTTCTAAAAAACTAAACACATAAAAGCTTAGATTGTTTTATTGTGAAAATTTGATGTATTTACAATAATTGGGTCTGTAACGTAACTAATGTAAATTTTGTAGATCAGCAGCATCAAAAAACTTATGCTGGCAATATTGCTTTTCAAAAATTTGTTAGCATACAAAAAATAATTTCTTCAACACTTTAATAGGCTTATACCCTGCTGCACAATTACGATACTTATAATTATGGTGTAGCAATTATGGCTTGGCCAATTTACCAATTAGGCAAATATTACCTAAACAATAACAGTATTATTGGCAAGCATTTATACCCACAATTTTAATAAGTTATATTTGTACATTAAATTGAGTAACCGCAATTGTAGTTTATGAAATATAGTTTTTTTGTAGCCATCGTATTAATATCTATAAACTTTACAGCCTCTGCACAGCAGGATATTAATACCATTTTAAATAAAGCAAAAGCAAAAATTGAAACTGTAAATAATTATCAAGCAACTGGTAAAATGAAAACTAATGTTGCTTTTTTAAAAGTACCCATTGCTAATGTTGTAGTATATTTTAAGAAACCTAATAAACTTAAAGTAAAGAGTGAAAAAGGCATTTCATTTATACCAAAAGGAGCAGTGAGCATAAATTTAAATAACCTTACCGGTAGCAACGCTTTCACAGTTATAGATGCTGGTACTGAAAAATTAAATGGTAAAGCAGTTAGAGTTGCTAAACTATTACCTACGGATGATAATAGTGATGTAGTATTGAGTACGGTATATATTGATGAAGTAAACTATTTAATTACCAAAGCAAAAACTACCACAAAAGATAATGGTACTTATGAGCTAGAAATGACGTACGGAAAATATGCAGCTTATGGCTTACCTGATAAAATAATTTTTTCATTTAATGCAAAAGATTATAAACTACCAAAAGGTATAACCTTTGATTTTGATGATGGTAGCACACCTACCCCAACTGATAAATTGAAAGGAAAAAAAGGCAGAGCGGAAATTACTTTTACTAACTATGTAATAAATAAAGGTATTGATGACGGTGTTTTTAAGTAGTTATAAATACCCATTTAGCACTTGCAGTATGGCACTAATTTTTGTAATACATTCTTCATACTCTTTTTCAGCCTGGCTATAAAATGTTATACCACTGCCAGCAAGAAAATTTATTTGTTTAGCCTCTTCGTTATATAAAATACTTCTAATTACTACATTAAAATCTACATCTGCCTCAGGGGTAATATAACCAATAGAGCCAGAGAATAAGTTTCTATCAAAATTTTCATATTGCTCTATAAGCTGCATTACCCTTTGCTTGGGTGCCCCAGTCATACTGCCCATTGGGTAACAAGCTTGTAGTACTTGTGCAAAATTTTTATCATCTGCAATGGTTCCTTGCACTGTGCTAATCATTTGGTGTACTTGGGCATAACTATACACTTTGCAAAGCTCTGTAACAATTACTGATGCTTTTTTGCAAACCATACTTAAATCATTCCTCACCAAATCAACCACCATTACATTTTCACTTTTTTCTTTAGGGGTGTTAAGTAAATAATTTTTATTTGCTTCATCAATTTCTGGGTTGTTTACATCTCTTTTTGTAGTACCCTTTATTGGTTGTGATTGAATTATGTTTCCCCTTTTTTTCAAAAATCTTTCAGGGCTAGCACAAAGGCAGTAATTTTCATTTACTTTATATAATGCAGCAAATGGAGTGGGAGATAAGTTGCACAATGCTATGTAAGTATCTACAACTTGTATTGTTGTATTATGTGCAAAAAATTTTTGACAAAAATTAATCTCGTAGCAATCTCCTAGTTGTATATGCTGCTGCAATTTTTGCACATCAGCTATGTATTTTTCTTTAGTAGATAGTGCTTGTATATGTTGTGCAATTTTTGGGAGTTGGTGTTGTAAATTTATTGCATCAATATCTTGTAAAATTTGCTGTACTGGGATATTTGTTTTTAATACCTCAACTACATTGGTGGTAATTTTTAAAAGTATTTGAGGTTCAAAAAAAAATCCTTTTTCAAAACCAGTGATTTCATTTTGTTGCATTGCATAAGCATTGCTTGCTGCATTATACCCTAAGTGTCCAAACAACCAAGTAGGTTTTTGGGCATGATATTGATGTAGTAAATAAAAATCATTATTACCTGTAAAAGTTAGGCTAGTATTACAGCCAACTGCTAGTAAAGCTTCAAATGATGTTTCAGTATTTACATGTTCATTATTATCTAAAAAACAAAAAATGTTGAACTGGTTAGCCCAATTCAACATTTTTTGTTTAAAAGTTCTGTAATCAACTACCTTAAATTGTACTGGTTTTGTATTCATGTAAATTTAAAAATCGTCATCATCATCGTAGCCACCTCTTCCGCCACCCATATCATCGTCAAATAAGCCAAATTCTTTAAAGTCATCATCAATCTTTAAATCATCATCTTCTTCTTTACCTTTTTTTGTTGTTCCCTTTTTTGTTTTTGATGGAGGTAAGTCAAACTCATCAAAATCTTTATCCCAATCTTCCTCTTCTTCTTTTTTTTCCCATTCATCATCTACCTCTACATCATCTTCATCTTCATCATCATTTTTTTTAGATTTACTTTTTGATGGGGCTGATAATTTTTCATCATCTTCTTCATCAAAATCGTCATCATCTTCATCTACATCTTTTGCTTTAGCAGCTTTGGTTTTTGTAGCTGCTGGTTTAGTTTCTGCTGCTTTCTTTGCAGTAGTTTTTTTTTCGATATCTTTTTTTATAGCCATAGTATATTGCAATTATTATGTAAATTTTCAACTGTAATTTTACATAGCCAAATATTTTTTACTTTATTTTTAAAAAAGTTTAGAACAGCTATTTTTGCAAATCATTTTTAAAAAAATACTAACACATAAATGTAATATTTGTACATTTATACAGTAACTAGCTGCTGCCTACCCGGGCCATTACTTATATATTTTACAGGTACATGTAAAAAATTATTAAGGTAATCAATATACGTTTCCATGTTTGCAGGCATGTTAGCAAAATCTTTTACAGCAGTTATATCTGTGTGCCAGCCTTTAAAACTTTTATACTTAGCTTCAATTTTCATTTTATTCATTTGAAAAGGAATTTTGCTTACTTCCTCTCCATTAATATTGTAAGCATTACAAACTTTAAGTTCCTCAAGCCCATCTAAAATATCTGCTTTTGTCATCACAATTTGTGTTACGCCGTTTATCATACAAGCAAAATGTAGCGCTACCAAATCAATCCACCCACAGCGCCTTGGCCTACCTGTGGTGCTACCAAATTCATTACCTGTATTTCGTAAAAAATCTCCCGTTGCATCTTCCAGTTCAGTAGGAAAAGGGCCACTACCTACCCTAGTGCAATATGCTTTTGTAATGCCTATTACTTCCCTTATTTTTTGTGGGGCTATGCCTAAACCACTACATACACCACCTGTAATAGTACTGCTGCTAGTAACAAAAGGAAAGGTACCAAAATCAACATCTAGCATACTGCCTTGTGCACCTTCTGCTAATACTTTTTTTCCATTATTGATTTGCTCATTAATAAAATATTCTCCGTTTACAATGTTTAATTCTTTTAAAAATTCTAATGCTTCAAAAAACTCCTCTTCCCATGTTGATATATCTTCATTAAAATTAAAATTATCTAATAATTTTTGATGTTTAAGCCTAAGTTTAATGTATTGTGATGTAAAGTTTTTGTCTAACAAATCGCCAACTCTTAATCCATTACGGCCAGTTTTATCCATGTAGGCTGGTCCTATTCCTTTTAAAGTGCTACCAATTTTATCTACACCTTTGCTTAGCTCACTTGCCTTATCTATTGCTCTATGTGTAGGTAATATTAAATGTGTACGCTCACTTATGTACAGATTTTTTTTGTAGTCTACACCAAAGGCTGCTACAGCTTCACACTCTCTTTTTAAAGTAACAGCATCTAAAACTACTCCATTTCCTATCAAGTTAATTTTATCTGCATGAAAAATACCACTTGGTATTTGGTGAAGTACAATTTTTTTATCATTTACATACAGTGTGTGCCCGGCATTTGGGCCACCTTGAAACCTGGCAACAACGTCATAATCTTTTGCAAAAAAATCTACTATTTTTCCTTTGCCTTCATCGCCCCATTGTAGGCCAAGTATTACATCTACCATAATATAATTTATTTTAAAATATTTATTATTTGTGCTCTATCACTGCTATTGTAAAAATAAACAGTATTGGAAATTTGGTTTTAATTAAAACTCAATATTGATACCTACTATGCTACACAACTCATGCAAATTTTATTTTGCTAACGCATAGTCCATTTTGAAACTACATTACTATTAATAGCAGCTAAACGGCTGTAAAAGTAAAATGAAAAAAAACAAAAAACTAAAATAATGTGGGTGTAAGCAAAAGTTTTACCTGCTATATGCAATTACTATTGATTGAAATAAAAATACACTTAAAAATATTTGGAAAATTTTATTATAAAAAACGGCCACTCCAATACAAGAGCAGCCGTTTTATTTTAAAACATTTTATTTAATTAAGCAACTTTAAGCATGCTTAATTTGCTATTACTAAACTTGCGTTGTGCATATTCATTTGTAACCACAAATGATTTTGTTTTTTGGCTTGGCAATTCATACATAGCATCGGTTAAAATACTTTCGCAAATACTACGTAAACCTCTTGCACCCAATTTGTATTCCAACGCTTTTTGCACCATAAAATTAAGTGCTTCTGGCTCAAAAGTTAATGCTATGCCTTCAATTTCAAATAATTTGGTAAATTGTTTTACCAAGCTATTTTTTGGTTCTGTTAAAATATTTCTTAGTGTATCAGCATCAAGTGGGTTTAGGTAAGTTACTACTGGCAAACGACCAAGCAACTCTGGTATAAGGCCAAATGTTTTTAAATCAGGTGCACTTACATATTGCAACATATTATCTTCTTGAAATTGTTGCAAGCCCTTGTTTACGTTAAAGCCAATGGCATTTGTATTTACCCTACGAGCTATAATTTTATCTAAACCGCTAAAAGCACCACCGCAAATAAATAAAATATTTTGAGTATTAACTTTAACCAACTTTTGCTCTGGGTGCTTACGACCGCCTTGTGGTGGCACCAATACTTCACTGCCTTCTAGTAGTTTTAATAAGCCTTGTTGTACTCCTTCGCCACTTACATCTCTTGTAATGCTTGGGTTATCACTTTTACGGCCTACCTTATCTATTTCATCAATAAAAACGATACCTTTTTCAGCAGCTGCTACATCGTAATTACATACTTGCAATAATCTACTTAGCATACTCTCCACATCTTCACCCACATAGCCTGCCTCAGTAAATACAGTTGCATCTACAATGGCAAAGGGTACATTTAGCATACGAGCTATAGTTTTAGCCAATAGTGTTTTGCCTGTACCGGTTTCTCCAACCATAATAATGTTACTTTTTTCTATTTCTACATCATTATCAATTTTTTGGTTTAATCTTTTATAATGGTTGTATACGGCTACAGCTAATATTTTTTTAGCATCATCTTGCCCAATAACATATTCATCTAAAAACTTTTTAATTTCAATAGGTTTTCTAATACTAAGTTTATAGTTAGATGTGGCATTTTGTTTTTCTTCAGTTGCCGGTCCAATTTCTTGTGTAATTATATCCATAGCATGATCTACACAATTTTCGCAAATGTGTCCATCTTGCCCTGCTATTAAAATTTTTACTTCATCTCTACTTCTACCACAAAATGAGCAATGTAAAACTTGTGCTTTTGCCATTATTATTGTTTATAAAATTTAAATTATAGTGTACAAAGGTACGAAATCAATATTTGCCTTTAATAAGACATAAATTTTGCTGATTTAGTTGCATATATGCTTAATAGTTATACTTTTTATGAATTTGTGAGCGGTAAAAATGTTAATAAAATATACTTACTTTATTTTAAATTATTATGCAAACGTTGTAGTTTTGCATACTTTAAAAAAAACAAATTACAAAAAAAACAAATTATGAAAAAAACGATTATTGCTTTTAGCTTATTAGCATGTACTGCTAGCCAAAGTTTTGCACAAAAACAATCTGCTGATAACAGCGTAAAATTTGGTGTTAAAGCAGGTGCAAACTTAGCTACATTTACAATTAAACCAAGTGATGAAGACAATTTTGACAGCAAAATTGGAATTAGTGCAGGTGCATTTGCAAGCATTCCTGTAGGAGAAGGTTTCTCAATACAACCAGAGGTTTTATTTTCTGGTATGGGTGCTAAGCAAAAAGATGGTACCGATGAGGTTAAGTATTTACTAAACTACATTAGTGTACCTGTTTTAGCTAAATTTACCATTCCTGATAGTAAGTTTTCAGTTTATGCTGGTCCTCAGTTTAGTTTATTAGTTTCATCTAAAGCTAAAGCTGGAAGTGAATCAGTGGATTTGAAAGACGTATTAAAAAATAATGACGTAAGTGGCGTTTTTGGCTTACAGTATGAAATTGCTCCAAGCGTTAATATCTCTACAAGGTATCAACTTGGTTTTACAAACATTGCTAAAGATGAAAGTGATGGTACTTCTATTAAAAACAATGCGTTAAATTTTACTATTGGTTACACATTTGGTAATTAATACAATTTTAATTTAATAAAAAACCGCAACTTTTATAAGTTGCGGTTTTTTTATTTCCAATATTTAAATCTCTTTACAAAAAAGGTTGATATTACAATTTATCTACTACCCCATCTACAATACCATACGCTACTGATTCTTTGGCATCCATCCAATAATCTCTATCAAAATCTTTCATTATTTGCTCCTTGGTTTTACCACAATTATCAGCAAGTATTTGAGCTCCTAATTCTTTTACTTTTTGCATTTGTATGGCCATAATTTCAAGATCGGCACTTACACCTTGGCCACCACCACTTGGTTGGTGTATCATTACTTCTCCATTAGGAAAAATAAAGCGTTTACCTTTTTCGCCACCACTTAGCAGTATACTGCCCATGCTTGCAGCCATACCCATACATACAGTACTTACAGGGCTGCTTATCATTTGCATGGTATCGTAAATTACCATACCACTTGTAACCACACCGCCGGGGCTATTAATGTAAAAAGTAATTTCTTTCCCGGGGTCTATTGCCTCCAAATACATTAGCCTATTGGTAATATCTTTTGCACTCTTATCATCTACCACTCCCCAAAGAAAAATTTTACGTTGCTCTATAAATTTTTTATCAAACTGCCAGCCTGACATCATTTTTTCCATAGGCATTTCTGGTAAATCGGTTGGGGTTTCTTCCTCGTCGTGTTGTGTTATTGTTTTATAATATAAATTCATTTTTGTAAGTTATAATTTATCAATTTTTTAAAATGCATTAGGAAGTAGTACTTAGTCCTTTTTTTGCTTACGGGCATTTATTAGCAATACCTCATCTACCAATCCATATTCTTTTGCTTCGGTAGATGTCATCCATTTATCTCTTTGGCAATCTTCAGCTATTCTTTCTACAGTTTGGCCGGTGTGCAAAGCAATAATATCGTACAATTCTTTTTTTATTTTTTTTACTTCATTTACGGTAATTTCTACATCGCTAGCTTGGCCCATTGCCCCTGCACTTGGCTGGTGCATCATTATACGGCTATGTTTTAAGGCAGTACGCTTACCTTTTGCACCTGCACACATAAGCACTTGGCCCATACTTGCAGCCATACCTGTACATATAGTTGCAATATCTGGCGTTATAAATTGCATGGTATCATACATACCCAACCCTGCATATACACCACCCCCTGGGCAGTTAATGTACATCTGTATGTCTCTATGCCTATCTGTACTTTCTAAAAACAACAGCTGGGCCGTTACAATATTGGCTACTTCATCATTTATTGGGTAGCCTAAAAATATTATTCTATCCATCATTAAACGGCTATATACATCCATGATAGCTACATTCATTGGCCTTTCTTCAATAATATTAGGTGTAAGGTTTGTAATGCCAGCCCCCCTGCCCCCCAAAGGGGGGTTCTGCAGCCCGTATAGATTAGCGTTGTGTTTATTGTAACTATCAAACGTATTGCTGCTTATGCCTTTATGTTTAACGGCGTATTTTTCAAATTCTTTATTAAAGTCCATGTGTATGATATTAAGTGAGCAAATATATTGCTTAAAGATATTATTTTACTTTATTGCAATTGTGTATTCAAAAACTATTCCTTTACGAGTAATATGACAATATTGCTTATTTTGGTATATACAAAAAAAGCCTCATAAAAATATGAGGCTCAATTAGTTTTTGTTGCAACGGCAAATATTACTCTGCTGCTGGCTTTTCGGCAGTTGGTGTTTCTGCTGCTGCTTCGGTTGCTGGTGCTTCTTCAACTGCTGCTTCAGCCACTGGAGCTGCTACTGGTTCTACCTTTTTTACTACGGGTACGCTTCGCTTATCAAGTCGTGATTTTTTATCAGCTCCTTGACGCTTAGCAACGTGAGCATCATGCTCTGTACTCCATGATGTAAACTTTTCCATTGCACTAGCCTCGTCAAATAACCCTAGGGTTACACCACGTAACAAATGCTTAAGGAATAATACACCTTTAAACGATAAAATACGGCGTACAGTATCAGTGGGTTGAGCACCTTTTTGTAACCAATCTAACGCTTTTTGACGGTCAATCTGTATGGTGGCAGGTACCGTTAATGGGTTGTAAGATCCTAATTTTTGAATAAATTTACCGTCACGTGGGCTACGTGCATCAGCAATTACGATGAAGTAAAACGGTCTTTTTTTAGAACCGTGTCTTTGTAATCTCATTTTAACAGCCATAAAATAGAAATTTTTTGGTTGTGAACAAATATTGTTAGTTTCCTTAAAAAAGGATTGCAAATATAATACATTAAGTTATAATAAAAGATATGTTGTTAATAATTGTTTTAAAATTAATGTCGGACTCACTGTAAAACTTGTAAAACCGATGGCAACATAGCCTGTACCCATAGTTGATATTGCTCTGCAGATGGATGCAACCCATCATAGGCTTGTAAATTTGGTTGGCTTTTACCTTTTCTTGAAATTTCGGTTATATCAATAAAAACTACATTATTTGCTAGGGCAATTTGTTTTTGAGCAATATTAAAAGCATTAATTTGATTGTGAATTTGTTTTTTATTGCTTTGCTGTGCAAAAGCTGTAACACTGTAATCAGGTATAGATAATACAATCACTCCTTTATTTGAACCAGCAAAGCCAATTGCTTTTTGCAGTAAATCATTATATTCAATTTTGTACTGCTCTATACTTAAACCTTGAAATTGGTTATTTACACCTATTAATAAGGTTACTACATCATATTTTTTTAATAAGGGATGATTGTTTTGTATTGTTTGTAAGAGATCGTTGGTTGTAAAACCAGTACGGCCAATAATTTCGGGCTCATTTATTTTTATACTTTGTTGCAGTAATTGCTGCACCAATTGCGATGGAAAATTTTGGTTATAAGGTACTGATTGCCCAATGGTATAAGAATCGCCAAGGGCTAAATAATTTTTGTACTGGTTTTTATTTGTATTATCAGTAAAATGTATTGGAGAGCTTTTGAACGATAAAAATATTATACTTACAGCTAGTAATAAAAAAACGAGAATTACAATATATTTTTGGGGCATTGAAATTTTAATATTTTAATCATCTACGTTATTGTAGTAACTATTGTTTGATAGAGTTTGTTAATTTGAATGTATAAATTGAAAAAAAACAATCAACTTCGCCAAAAATTTTGGGTATGCAAATACAAATATTAAAATCTAAAGTACACAGGGCAGTAATAACTGAAGCAAATTTAAATTATGTAGGCAGTTTAACGCTTGATGAAGATTTGATGGATGCTGCAAATATGATTGAGCATGAAAAAATACAAGTGGTAAATGTAAATAATGGGGAGCGTATAGAAACTTATTTAATAAAAGGCAAAAGAGGAAGTGGGGTTGTATGCCTTAATGGGCCAGCTGCACGTAAAGGTGCTGAAGGAGATGTTGTTATTGTAATATCATATGCATTAATGAATTTTGAAGATGCTAAAAGTTATAAACCAGTGGTTGTGTTTCCTACAGAGGGTAACAAGTTGTAAAAATATTTTAAAAAAAACAATATTTTAGTTGGGTGGTAAGATTTACATCTGTATTTTTGCAGCCCTTATTAAAAGGAGAGATGCCTGAGTGGCCGAAAGGAACGGTTTGCTAAATCGTCGTACGGGTTACACTGTACCCAGGGTTCGAATCCCTGTCTCTCCGCAGATCTTTTTTAAATGATGGAAATAGATGCTATTTGCTCTTTACGTTATTTAAATTTATACACATTAAATGGGCTAATATCTTTTGATCGGGATGTAGCGTAGCCCGGTTATCGCGCCTCGTTTGGGACGAGGAGGTCG
>JANMAV010000093.1:0-1945 GCA_031360055.1 Ferruginibacter sp. | reverse complement strand
CTGTTCACCGGATCGGCCGGCGCGGGCGCATCGCTCGCGCGGCAGTTCGCCGACACGCCGCAGAAAATCCTCGCGCTCGAGCTTGGCGGCAACAACCCGATGGTGGTGTGGGACCCGGCGGACATCGTGTCGGCGGCGACGATCGTCGTCCAGTCGGCCTATCTGTCGGCGGGGCAGCGCTGCACCGCCGCGCGGCGCCTGATCGTCGAGGACGGCCAACACCAGCCGCTGATCGACGAAATCACCAAGCTGATCGACCGCATCATCGTCGATCATCCGCACGCCGATCCGCAGCCGTTCATGGGCCCGGTGATCGACATCGCCGCCGCCGATCACCTGCAGGAACAGTTTGTCGGGCTGATGATGAAGGGCGGCAAACCGATCCGCCGCCTCGACCGGCCGTATGAGGAACGGCCCTATCTGACCCCGGCGCTGATCGACGTGACCGACGCCAAGCAACGCCCCGACGAGGAGATGTTCGGGCCGGTGCTGCAGCTGATCCGGGTCACGGATTTCGACGCCGCGATCGACGAGGCGAACAACACCAAGTTCGGCCTGGCCGCGAGCCTGTTGTCGAAGGATCCCAAACTCTACGACCGCTTCTGGGCCAATGTCCGATCGGGCGTGATCAACTGGAACCGGCCGACCAATGGCGCGCCGTCCAACGCCCCGTTCGGCGGCGTCGGCATGAGCGGCAACCACCGCCCGAGTGCTTACTACGCCGCCGATTACTGCGCCTATCCGGTGACCAGTGTGGAGGCCGAAGTGACGCGGGCGACGATTAACGAGGGGTTGCGGGAGGCTTATGTGCCGGAGAATGATCGGGTGGTGGAGCGCTGAGGGGTGGTTTGCGGGCATTAGGCGCAGATCTCCCAACATTCCCTCAATGCAATGTCCGCTTTGGGTGAAAGCAGACGTTAGAGATTACGGAGTACGGCGGAATGCACAGCCGGGGTTTCCGGCTTTAGAATCGGAAGTCTCGACGATTATGTCACTTTGGTCCATTGGGGAAACGTTCCTACGCCGGGCAGGACTCGCAGCGACGGCTTTGAGCCTCGGTCTTTTTCTGGCAGTTTTAGCGTGGCGCGGCGACACTCCCGCTGCTGGCGGACGCGCTCGCTTGCTAACCCGCTTTGTTGGCGCCGTGACGGACGACCTTGGCTCAGGCCGGGCCGCCTTGTTGTTCCTTTTGATGGGTGTCGGCCTGGCCGGCTTGATTCTTGCGATGCAAAGGAGTGGGCGACTTGAAAACTAGTATTCCTTCGTCGCTTGCCGATTTAGCTACGCCAGCAAAATCCAATACGGATGACGAGATTTGGGTCAGTGAAGCTCCACTGCGAGCCGAGAACATTAGGCGCACTTTGAGCAACCTCGTGCCGCGCGAAGGTAAGTTCGACGAGGCCCATCACTTTGCCAAAAAGTCCGCCGAAGAGAACAATCTGGGCATCTCAATGCGTGCGGACAGATTCCCGAAGCATATCTATTCGGACGGAACTGCGTCTCGAACCCAGAAATTCCCAGACATATTCCGTGCCAGAAAATTCATGGTGGTATCGGAAGCTACTGTGCGGGTTCTACGAGCATTCGACCTTGGGAACGGCGCAGTCTATCCTGTCCGATTGACCCGCTTCGATAAGGAGACGCCGGTCAGCAACGATGGCTGGTACTGTCTCAATTTCGGAAATGCAAAAGACACCATCATTCCGGAGCGGCCCATTGGAATGATGCGTGTTGCCCGGGCGGATGACTTAGTCCTCTTCCTACTCGGCGGCTACCTCAAGCCCAAGCAACTCGCCGTCAAATGGTCGTCCCTGGCCGGTGCGGACTTGTGGGTCGACCCACGAATGCTGCTTGGATTCTTTGTTAGCGGCCGTCTCGCAGCAGCCATTCGTGCGGCGAAACTAAAGGGATTTTACCTCTCCCCCTGCGAAACCCTTTGAGCGTT
>JANMAV010000038.1:0-3929 GCA_031360055.1 Ferruginibacter sp. | reverse complement strand
GATGGTGATGGTGTAAATGATGAAGAAGATAAATGCCCTACACGTGTAGGTCCTGCTAGCAACCAAGGTTGCCCAGTAATAGCTAAAGAAGTGATGGATAAAATTAGCTTCGCTGCTAAAAATGTTTTCTTTGCAACTGGTAGCTATAAATTATTACCAAAATCGTTTGCGTCATTAAATGAAGTTGCTAAGCTAATGGCAACTGATGAGAGCTTAATGATTGATATTGATGGCCATACTGATGCTCAAGGTACTGACGAAAGCAACCAAGTACTTTCTGATAACCGTGCAGGTGCAGTTAAAAATTATTTAGTTAGCAAAGGTGTTGCTGAAACAAGATTAAAATCAGCTGGTTATGGCGAAACAAAACCAGTAGCTGATAACACAACAGCGGCTGGTAGAGCTAAAAATAGAAGAACTGAAATGACTGTTAGAAACTACTAAAATTACTATAATATAAACAAAACAGGCTGCTACTTTAAAACGTAGCAGCCTGTTTTGTTTTGCTGTATAATATTATAATTTAGTAAAGTGTAATATTATGAAAATATGCATTTATTAAAACTTACTTAATTTATAGATTCTAATTTACCATTTAAAGTATGTGTTGTAACCATGAAACTGCATGTAGGAATACACACAATTAAAAACAGAGTTTTAGGAGTTAATAGTAAGCCTTTACATTCTGTATTTGACTATTTTATTTGTATTCATACTCTACAGTGCCTAATAATCTTCGCTCATCAGTAAAGCAACGCTCTTTAACTCTTAACCCATTTTCATAAGTGTACTTCCAAACAAAATATGCTCTACTACCTTCTTGTATAGCAGTCATTTGGGTAATTAGGCCAGCGGAATTGTATTCAAAAACATAGTTTGGTCTTAAGTTTTTTTGATATTCATTTTGTTGTACAATATCTGTTAATCTATTTTTAGCATCATAATAATAGTAATATTTTATTCCAGATTTTGTATCCTTTTCTATAGCTATATTTCCATTATCATCATAAGCAAAAAGTATTATTGTTTTATCAGTTCCATTTTTTGTTTTGAGCATTTGTGTAAGCTTATCATTCTCATAACTGTAAAAATGTTCTTCAGTTACGCTGTTTTCAAAATCATCATCTTTAGCATATACTGAGCTTTTAATACTTTGTATTCTATTTTTATCATCGTATGTATATTGTATTTTACTTATTGAATAGCTACTACTATCGTTAGTAGAAATAAGATTTAAATTATTATCAAATATGCTTGTAAATAATGATGCTGCAGCAATGTTAGCCCGAGTAAACAATTCAGTTTTTTTGTAGTTATTACTTATTTTTTTTTCACAAAAAAATCCTTCACTTTCACTTCCATCATCTTCAAAACTTTTTAAGTTAATTGATTTTATTTTATTGGCTTTATACAAATTCATATCAGCAAGCAATTGTTTATTGCTTACTATATCTTTATAATAATATTGAGCATTGGCACAATAAGCAGATAATAATAAAATGCTAATACTAATTACACTTTTAATCATTAATTATAATTTTAATTTTAAGTAAAAATACATTGCTTCATACATAAAAGTAATATTAGCAATAAAATGTTTGGTATTTTTAACATAAGAGGATCATAAAAAAATAAATATGCAAACAGCTTTTGATAGGCTTTTAAATATAATGGACGATTTAAGAGAAAACTGTCCTTGGGATAAAAAACAAACTATACAAACTTTACGGCACCTTACCATAGAAGAGATGTATGAATTGGTAGATGCTATTGAAGATAATAATTGGGATGACATAAAAGAGGAATTAGGAGATATATTGTTACACATAGTTTTTTATGCTAAAATAGCTACTGAGCAAAATAAATTTACAATAGATGATGCCATACATGCCATCTGCAATAAGCTTGTAGCAAGGCACCCACATATTTATGCAAAAGAAACAATGGCAGATGGGTTGCAAACCGTAGTAACTGATGATGATGTAAAAGCTAATTGGGAAAAACTAAAATTAAAAGAAGGTAAAAAATCTATTTTGGCTGGTGTACCTACCTCCTTACCATCAATGGTAAAAGCTATACGTTTGCAAGAAAAAACTAAAACTGTAGGTTTTGAATGGGAAAATACCAACCAAGTATTAGCTAAGCTAGATGAAGAAGTTGCTGAATTAAAAGTAGCCATTGCTAATAAAAATATAAATGAAATAGAAGATGAAATGGGAGACGTATTTTTTTCGTTAATAAACATGGCAAGGTTTTTACAAGTAGACGCAGATGCTGCTTTAGAAAAAACAAATAAAAAGTTTATAAGAAGATTTACTGCTGTAGAAGGTATGGCTGCCTTACAAAATAAACAGTTGTTAAATATGAGCTTAGTGGAAATGGATGAACTTTGGAATAGCATAAAAAAACTTGAAAAAAAATAAAGATTTATACTTGCTTAAAAATAAATTAGATAATACTTTTTTACAAAACAATTTATACCTGTTATTAATTGCTTTATTGCTTTACAGTATATCAGTATTTACAAATAACCAACAGCGAAGCAGCAAAATATTAACAGATTTTACTGCAGCACAAGTAAAAAATATTGAAAAAACAAATATTGAATTTAATTCATTTTGTAACGATTCTTCAATTCAAAAGAAAATTGTTTCTAACAATTTATCTCTTCAAGATGTAGAAAGTTTAAATCACAAACTTCCATACTATTTTGTATCTAAAAATAACAGAAACTACACTGAGTGGGCTTTTTGGAATACACAAACCATAATACCGGATTCAACAATATTTTACAGTACTGATACCATTGCTTTTAAAAAATTGGCTAATGGGTATTATTTTATACAAAAAAGATTGCTGGCCAATAAACAAATTATTGCTTTATATCCAGTAAAATTTAATTATGCTATTACCAATAATAATTTAAGTAATGATTTTGTACTAGGTGCTGAGCAAGGAAAAAATATAAATATAAGTTTACAAAAAACTAAGTACAATGTAGCGTTTAAAACTAAATTTTTGTTTGGCCTAATCTATAATTCTAACCAAAACATTTTTTCTCAAAATAATATAACAATTTGGCTAAGATTATTATGCCTAATACCCCTTTTTATATTTATACACTTTGCTAGTGCTCATTTTTTAGAAAACTATGGTTTAATAAAAGCAACATTATTTTTGTTTGGCAGTTTACTATTTATAAGAATAGTAAGTTACGTATTTTCTTTTCCGTTACAATTTAGGCAGTTTACACTTTTTGATCCTACCATTTATGGCTCAAGTATAATTTTACAATCACTCGGAGATTTGCTTATAAATGTTTTATTATGTTTTTGGGTTGTAGCCTTTTTTTCAAAGCATGATAAAAAAATACCAGCAATTTTTTTATCTAAAAACATAACTACTAAATATATACTTATTGCATCAAGTAGTATGTTTTTTTTATCTGCTACAGTATTAACCTGCAACATTATACGTAGTATGGTAGCTGATTCTCATATCTCTTTTGATGTAGTAAACTTCTTCTCCCTAAATATTTATAGCGTAATAGGTTTTATAATTTTATGTTTAATTGCAGTAAGTTATTTTTATTGTTGCCGACTATTGTACTATTTTTTATTGCCCATTTTAAAACACAACTTTATACAATTTATGCTAGTAACAGTTGTGTTGGGTTTACTTTTGCTTTCAATTAATATTAGTAATGAAAATGTAAGTTTTGAATTATTAGCATTACCATGGCTGTTGCTTTTTTTATATCTATTACATATTTATTTTTTAGGTTTCATTTCAAATAACTTTATAGTTTCGAAATTAATTTTTTGGTTATTCTTTTTTTCAGCATCAGTTGCTATAGTATTAATAAATGAAAACAGCCAAAAAGAACTTCGTAATAGAAAACACTACGCTGAAATTTTAGCTACAAAAAC
>JANMAV010000040.1:0-4408 GCA_031360055.1 Ferruginibacter sp. | reverse complement strand
CAACTAAGAGGACCGTTTAATATAAACGAAGCCATAGAATTTAAATTAGAAGAAGCCAAACAAAAAAAGGAAGTTTCAGAAAAAGAGTTTGAAATATTTTACAATTTTTTTATAAATGGCAATGGTAAAAAATGGCTTGATAATGCTATTGTGTGGATTTATAGGGAGCAGTTTTCATACAAAGAGTTGAAAGATTTAGTAAAATTTTACAGTACATCAGCTGGTAAAAAAATGGCTGCTGATTTTCCAATAATCATGTTAAAATCGCTAGCAGCAGCTGAAGGTATTAAGAATTTATATACAAAAGAAGTATCAGCAAAAAATTAGCTATTACCATACAAATATGTTTTAAATGGCTTTGTATGTATAACATTGAAATATAATTTTTTACAACGTAACTTCAACTTTACAATTGCACTCCAAATTTCTCTCCCAAACTTTTTAAATCATCAATTACCGCAGTTAATAGAGGAATACCATTTGCCCTGCGTTCCTTTTCTATTGCTGCCTCTGGCTCACCCGGTATAATCACTTTTTCATTTTCATGTATAGGGGCAGCGTTTTTAAAGGCATTTATCCACTTATCCATATCATTTTTAAAATCTTGGGCTGGTCTAAAAGCATCTATCCTCATAGCACCAAAAAAATGGCCAATGCCTTTACCCGGCATACCTACAGGCATAGTTACATAAGCTGGAAAGGGTGGCACCCAAGGGCCATAATTTGCACCACTAAGCACTCCACTAAAAATATCTACAATACTACCCAACATATATCCTTTATGGCTGCTTCCTTCTCTATTGCCGCCTAGTGGTAGCAATGCACCACCATCTTTCAGCTCATGAGCATTTTGGCTTTGGCCACCTGCAGCATTTTGTACCCAACCTGTAGGTACAGGTTTATTTTTTCTTTGTAAAATTTCTAATTTACCATTTGCAGCGGTAGTGGTTGCAAAATCAGCTACAAATGGTTGTTCATCACCAGCAGGTATAGCCACAGCAATTGGGTTTGTGCCAAGCATTTTATCTTTACTAAAAGTGGGTGCTACCAATGCTGATGCGTTAGTCATGGCTATTCCAATCATATCATGTTTTAACGCCATCATTGCATGTTTGCCTGCAATACCAAAATGGTTGCTATGTTGTACACTTACCCAACCTGTGCCTACATTCTTTGCTTTTTCTATAGCTACTTGCATAGCATAAGGTGCTACTACAAGTCCTAAACCAGCATCACCATCCACCACGGCTGTACTTGCAGTTTCGTGTATAATTTTTATGGCAGGCTTGGCATTTATGCGTTGCACTTCCCATAGCCTAACATAGCCACTAAGCCTGGCTACTCCATGGCTATCTACACCGCTCAAATCAGCTGCTAACAAGGTTTCTGTAGCTATTGTTGCATCATGGCCATTACAACCCATTTTCAAAAAAATATTATTGGTAAACGCTTGTAATTGTTGGTAAGTAAATAGCTGATTCATGTTGTAAAGTTACCAATCTATTGTGCAAAAAATAAAGCAAATGATTATTCCAAAGGTTTTAAAATCATCTGCATTCAATTAATTTACAGATTAATTCTACAATATTTAGCAAATTTAAAATCATGTTTTAAATTACTTAGCACACATTAATAAATTAATTCAGATCTCACATCTCTCATCTCACATCTAAGAATCTCACATCTATCCATTATTTTTGTACACATGCAACAATACATTTCACTACTACAACATATAATTGATAGCGGTGCTAATAAAACAGATAGAACTGGCACTGGTACAAAAAGTATTTTTGGGCACCAACTGAGGTTTAATTTGGCTGAAGGCTTTCCTTTAATAACCACTAAAAAAGTACACTTAAAAAGTATAATACATGAGTTATTGTGGTTTTTGCAGGGTAGTACAAACATTGGTTATTTAAAAGAGCACAATGTAAAAATTTGGGATGAGTGGGCAGATGCTGAAGGAAACTTAGGCCCTGTGTATGGTAAACAATGGCGAAGTTGGGAGGGAGCAAACGCTGTTGAAATAGATCAGATAACAGATGTTATTCATCAATTAAAAACTAACCCTGATAGCCGAAGAATTATTGTGAGTGCTTGGAATGTGGCAGATTTACCAAAAATGAATTTAATGCCCTGCCACTGTTTGTTTCAGTTTTATACATCACCCTCTCCTTTGGAGAGGGAAGGGGTGAGGTCTTCTGGGGGGAGGTTAAAATTAAGCTGCCAGCTGTACCAACGAAGTGCAGATGTTTTTTTGGGAGTGCCGTTTAACATTGCATCGTATGCCTTACTTACCATGATGATAGCCCAAGTTTGTGAAATGGATTTAGGTGATTTTGTGCATAGTTTTGGAGATGTGCATTTGTATAATAACCACATTGAACAAGCAAACCTTCAACTTACTAGGCAACCATTTACATTACCAACTTTAAAAATAAACCCAGCTGTAAAAAAAATTTTCGATTTTAAATACGAAGATTTTGAGCTAAAAAACTACCAAAGCCACGAAGCCATAAAAGCACCAGTGGCGGTTTAAGTGATTCTGGGTTATTGATTTTTGATTTCGGATTTTTTTAAATTCTAATCGATATTACAAATAGTAAAAGTTTTAAAATTACTTATCAAAATTATCAAATGCCCAACCAACAAAATATAGAAAAAAACGATAAAGAATTAGAGTCCCAATTTCCCCCCTTCGGGGGGATAAAGGGGGGCAGTCCTTCGGGGGATTTAGGGGGCTGTGTGTTGCTTTCTTTAATCGTAGCCACATCCATCAATAACGCTATTGGCAAAGGGAATGCCATGCTGTGGCACCTGCCCGAAGATTTTAAGTTTTTTAAAAATACCACTTGGGGCTTACCTATTATAATGGGGCGTAAAACTTTTGAAAGTATAGGAAAAGCATTGCCTGGTAGAACAAACATTGTAGTTACCACTGATAAAAATTGGGTGGCAGCTGATGCAGTAGTTGTACATAATATAGCTGATGCAATTACTGCTGCGTATGCAACAAAAGCAAAAGAAATTTTTATAGCAGGCGGTGCAGAAATTTATAAACAAACTATAAGCAAAGCTGATAAAATGTATATAACAAAAGTAAATACAACCATTAATGGGGATGCTTATTTTCCTGAAATTGATGAAAACAATTGGTTACTTAAATTTGAAAAAGAGGTAGCGGCAGATGAGAAGAATAAGTTTGATATGAAATTTCAAACTTGGATAAGAAAAAACGAAAAATAATAAATTTACTTTTATAAAAAATAATTTTTAGTAGTATTACAGCATGGCAAAAATAATAAAACCCGATTACAAACATACAGATACAGGCATTGGTGGCCAATATAAAACATGGTTTTTAGATTATGCTAGTTATGTTATTTTAGAACGTGCAGTACCGGCAATTGAAGATGGATTAAAACCTGTACAAAGAAGAATTTTGCATGCCATGAAGGAAATGGATGATGGCCGTTTTAATAAAGTAGCCAACATTATTGGGCAAAGTATGCAGTACCACCCACATGGCGATGCTAGTATTGGCGATGCTTTGGTAAACATGGGCCAAAAAGATTTGTTGATAGAAACACAAGGTAATTGGGGAGATGTACGTACAGGAGATGAGGCAGCAGCGCCAAGATACATTGAAGCTAGGCTTAGTAAGTTTGCTTTAGAAGTAGCCTTTAATGCTAAAACAACTATTAATCAATTAAGTTACGATGGCCGTAAAAATGAACCGGTAACTTTGCCAATGAAGTTCCCTTTGTTATTAGCACAAGGTGCTGAAGGAATTGCAGTAGGCTTGGCAACAAAAATTTTACCCCACAATTTTTGTGAATTAATAGAGGCTTCCATAAAAGTTTTAAGAGGCAAAAAATTTGAATTGTTACCTGATTTTTTAACAGCCGGTATAATGGATGCCAGTACATATAATGACGGTAAAAGAGGAGGTAAAATAAGGGTTAGAGCATTTATAGAAGAGCTTGATAAAAAAACATTAGTTATACGTAGCGTACCTTTTGGCGTTACCACTGGCTCATTAATGGATAGTATTGTAAAGGCTAATGATACGGGTAAAATAAAAATTAAAAAAGTTACAGATCTTACCGCCGCAAATGTTGAAATTGCTATTGAATTAGCTACTGGCATATCGCCAGATATTACTATTGATGCATTGTATGCTTTTACTGATTGTGAAGTGAGCATATCGCCAAATGCTTGCGTAATTGTAGATAACAAGCCGGTTTTTTTAACGGTGACAGATTTGCTTAAAACTGCTACAGAAAATACCAAAAATTTATTACTCAAGGAGTTGCAAATTAAGCTAGCTGAATTACTAGAAAAATGGCATTATACTTCTTTAGAAAAAATATTTTTTGAAGAAAAAATTTACAAAGAGTTAGAA
>JANMAV010000039.1:0-9701 GCA_031360055.1 Ferruginibacter sp. | reverse complement strand
TGTAAATCCTCCAAATGCACCTGTGTTGATAATGTTGAAAGTTTTACGAAAGTATGTTGTAATATATTTGCTTGTACATGTAGTAGATGGGCTTGTAGCACAAGCTTGTACTACCGTTGCTTCATCTCCATCGCCATAACCAAATTGACCAACACCTGTTTGCCAAGTAGCTTCAAGAGGAAAATTGGTTAGTTGGTACATGAGTGTATTTTGATCACTACCATCATCTTTATACAACCAACTACTACCATAACTAAAAATAGTTGTGTTTTGGCTAAAGCCCGTTATTGCTATAGATAGAAGCAAAAAGGTTAGTAAATTTGTTTTCATTTTGAAAAATTAAGGTTGATTAATATCTTTTTGCAAAACAAAGAATATCATATTACCAAAATGTAAACGAAAGGTTATTAATAAAAAATATAGACTAGAATAAAAGCTTTTTGCCTAAAATGAGAGGATTAAAAAACAAAAAAGCCGTAGCAATTTAATGCTACGGCTTTTTTGTAAAGTTGTTTTTTATTTTTGTTTTTCAGCTTCTATCTTAGCATCTGCTTTCATTTTATCGTTAGCTGTTATTGAAAACTCTACTCTTCTGTTCAATGCTCTGCCTTCAGCAGTAGTATTTTCAGCTTTTGGTTGGGTTTCGCCATACCATTTTACGGTTAATCTATTTGGAGATAAACCACCAGCTTTTAAAGCTTCCCCAACTGCTACGGCTCTTCTTTGAGATAGGGTAAGGTTAGATGCATCAGTACCTACATCATCCGTATGCCCTTCTACCAAAATATTTGTTTCAGGATATTCCATAAATATTTTCTCCAACTTATCAATAGCTAATTGAGAATTAGCAGTAATATTATATTTACCTGTAGCAAAATAAACACCTGCTTTAGATCCATCAGGATTATTTTCATCAAAAGTTACGTTAATACCTTCGCCAACTCTTTCTACTTTAGCACCAGGTATTTCAGTTTTAATTTTTTCAGCTTGCTTATCCATTTTGTTACCAATAATACCACCAGCTATGCCACCAACTGCTGCACCTAAAATGGCACCAAGGGCTGTATTTTTTTTGTTACCAACATTATTGCCAATAATACCTCCAATTACTGCACCACCAACAGCACCTACTGCGGCACCTTTAGTTTGATTACTGGTTTTACCTGGTGTTGAACAGCTAGTTGCTAAAATAGCCATTGCTAATATTGCAGCTGTTGTTTGTGTTATAAATTTTTTCATTATGTATAGTATTATTTAGATTATTTAATTTTTACAAAATTGTAAATAAATGATGCTGGTTTTCCTTCAAAACTAATATCGCTTTTAAGTTGCATGGTATTGTCATCAAGGTTTAAGATAGTAAATTTAAAGCCGGCTTTGCCTTCATCCATATCTCTAAATTTTGCATCTACTCTTTTATATTGTAGCATTTTTGGTACAGCTTTTTCCTCAAATATTGACCATCTAATACTTCTTTTTATAGCCACACACTCACCACCGTTTTTGGTAATTTCATAATTACCCAAACTATTGGCTTTATTAAAGCCCCAAGTACTTCCAATAAAGCAGTTAAAGTCGGCCTCATCTAAAATTTGAGCTTTAATTTTTCCAGTAATGCCTTCGGTGGTTATTGTTTGTAACTGCCAGTTACCATCTACAGTACGTTTGTAGGTTCTGGCTTCTTTGCTAGATGAGCAAGACGTTGCTATTAAAATTATTGCAAGGAGGCTAAATAGAATTCTAATTTTTTTCATGTTTAAATTAATTTATGGTTATACGCTTTTGTAATTGTACAAATAGCTGAGGGTTATATATATTAAATTTCAATTTTAGTGCCAAAATTAAAAATTTACATTTTCACAAGCTCTAACTAATAAGCGTTAGTGGCAACGATAATTTAATTTATGCTGATTCAAATTGCTTTAAAAAGCGTAAATCGTTTTCGCTAAAAAGTCTTAAATCTTTAATTTGATAGGTAAGCATTGTAATACGTTCTATACCCATACCAAAGGCAAAGCCAGTGTATTTATTGCTTTCAATTCCACAATTTTCCAGCACTTTGGGGTGTACCATGCCACAGCCTAAAATTTCTACCCAACCAGTTTTTTTACAAACTGCACATCCTTTTCCTTTACATATTAAGCAACTAATATCCATCTCAGCACTTGGCTCAGTAAAAGGAAAATATGAGGGTCTAAAACGAACCTTTACATCTGCACCAAACAATTCAGTTACAAAAAAATAGAGTGTTTGTTTTAAATCTGCAAACGATACATTTTCTGCTATATACAAACCTTCCACTTGGTTAAAAAAGCAATGAGCTCTAGCACTAATGGTTTCGTTTCTAAATACCCTACCTGGGCAAATAATACGTAAGGGCAATTTGCCTTTTTGCATTTCTCTAATTTGCACACTGCTGGTATGTGTTCGTAAAAGCCAATCTGGCTGTTGGTTTATATAAAAAGTATCCTGCATATCTCTAGCAGGGTGGTTTTCAGGCAAATTGAGTGCAGAAAAATTGTGAAAATCATCTTCAATTTCTGGGCCTTCTGCTACAGAAAAGCCAAGTTTATTAAATATGGCAATTATTTTATTACGAACAATGCTAATGGGGTGTCTGCTGCCCAATTGTGCTGGGGTGCCGGGTAATGTTACATCAATAGTATTGGTTGCAATGCCATTTGTAGATGCTAAAGCAAAACTTGCAAATTTTTCTTCAACAAAAATTTTAAATTGGTTTAATAACTGGCCTGCTTCTTTTTTTTGATCGGGAGCTACATCCTTCATTTGGCCCATAATGGTTTTTACTAAACCTTTTGTACCTAAATATTTTATCCTAAAAGCTTCTATTTGCTCTAGGGTGGTTGGCAATTCTGCATCTATTATTGCCCTATGATTACTTAATAAAGTTTGCAATGTATCCATTGTGCAAAAGTAAGTAGTTATAAGTTTTTATTAGGGGTATATTTATGGCGTATTTAATGAAATAGGTTTGTTAAATATTGATGCTTAAAAGTATAAATCATATATATTTTACATAATTTTATAGTCTAAAAAAATATCAATGGCACTATTTCAATCGGGCAACCCTGCCCTTAGCGAAAAAAAATTTAGCAGTACAGTTATCAGTGATTTTGTAGATGAACAAAATGCTATGACGGTAAAAGGAACTTTAAATAAATTTGGCATATTGTTTTTACTAACGTTAACAACAGCATTTTTTGCCTGGAAGGAATACTCAGGTGGCGGCAATGTTTGGCCTTTAATATTAGTAGGTGCTATTGGTGGTTTAGTATTAGCATTGGTTATGGCTTTTAAACAACAATGGAGCCCCATATTAGCGCCTATTTATGCGTTGTTAGAAGGCTTGTTTGTTGGTGGAATTTCAGCTTATTTTGAGTATGCAGCAAGTAGCCAACAAGTTGGCTATGCTGGCGGTTATGGCGGCATAGTAGTACAAGCAGTAGGGCTTACTTTTTGTGTAGTTGCAGCTATGTATTTATTGTATAAGTTTAATATTATTAGAGCTACACAAAAATTTAGAGCAATAGTTACAACTGCTACAATGGGCTTAGCATTATTTTATATTTCTTGCTGGGTGTTAAGTATGTTTAATGTTGCTATGCCACAGTTTTTATACCAAGGTAGTTTATTGGGTATTGGTTTTTCAGTTTTTGTAGTTGCTTTGGCTGCTATGAACCTTATTTTAGATTTTGATATGATAGAAAAAGGAGCAGAAATGAATGCACCAAAATATATGGAATGGTACGGTGCATTTGGTTTGCTGGTAACAATTGTGTGGTTGTACATTGAGATTTTGAGATTGTTAAGCAAATTAAATAGAAGATAAAATAATTTACAAAAATTCAATTTAGCAACATAAGTAATAAGCCTTATGTTGTTAAATTGGCTTAGCCTTATTAATAATTACAAGAATATACAATTGAAAAATTGATAATTGTTATCCAAAAAATAATTGTTCAATAATCTGTACCAATAGAATACAACCTAAAAAAATCTTCTCAAAATTTTAGTACATAATTATAATAAGTTAATTGAGTAAATAATTTATTTAATACACTTATTAATACTAAAATTTATTGTTACACTATTATTTTAATGTAATAAGAGTGCCTTTTTATGTTGATGTTAATAACTGTTATAAAAAACGATGAAAGCTTTATGAGAAATTTTTTACTAATTCTTTTTTTATTAAACACAAATATACTTTCAGCTCAAAATGGTGAACAAAAAAAGTAAAGTTTGGAGACGTAACACTTAAAGATTTTGGACCTAAATTTTACCAAATAGATAGTGCTGCTCAGGCTGTTGTATTATACGATGATGGTAAAGCAATTTATCAGGGCAATAATGAATCTTGGTTTAACATTGTATACACCTATCATAAAAGAATTAGACTTTTACATAAGAATGCTTTTGATGAAGCTACTATAACTATACCCTTATACCTCAGGCCAAAACTTGAAGATAAATTATCAAAAATTGAAGCGTATACTTACAATGTTCAAGATGGTAAAGTTGTAAAAACAAAGGTTGATAGAGAATCTATATTTTTAGATAAAGCATCGAAAGAATTTGTAACTAAAAAATTTACTTTTCCTGATATAAAAGAAGGTAGCATTATAGAATATACTTACACAGTTGAATCTCCAATTGCTGGTTATTTAAGAACTTGGTATTTTCAAGACAAGCACCCAACCTTAAGAAGCGAATATGAAACTACTGTACCGGTAATTTTCGATTTTATTTTCTTGAAAAATGGATTTTATGATCTTGATGCTACTACTGAACTTGGCAATGAGCAATATAGGATTATAGTGGGAAATGATAGTTATACAAAAAGTGACGTTGTGAATTATAACAGTAAAACTATTAGTTCAAAATGGCAACTTAATAACCTTCCTGGTTTAACCAATGAAAACTATATTTCTTCTTTAAAAAATAATATCTCAAAAATTGAATTTCAATTAAGAACTATAAATATGCCTAACCAACCTGCACAAAACAGGTTGGCATCATGGCCAGAGTTAACAAAGCAGTTGTTAGATGATGAAGGATTTGGTGCAAACTTAAGCACCAAAAATAACTGGATGGAGGATGAAACAGATAAGCTACTTGTAAAAGGGAACGAATTAAAAACTGCTCAAAATATTTATAATTATGTACAACAAAATTTTATTTGTGTAAACGATGAAGCCATTTATTTGTCAGACGATCTTAAAAAAATTTTTCAAACAAAAAAAGGTAATGTAGCAGATGTAAACTTGTTGCTTACGGCCATGCTAAAGCAAGCAAAATTAAATGCAGAACCTGTGTTGGTTAGCACAAGAGATAATGGAGTACCTTATGAAGTATATCCCTTAATAAATAAATTTAATTATGTAATTACAAGTGTAGTAATTAATAATAATCAAATTCTTTTAGATGCTTCTGACAAGTTAATGGGCTTTAATCATTTGCCTCAAAAATGCTACAATGTAAGTGGAAGAATTATAAATAAAAACGCCTTTTTAGTAAGTTTAGCGGCAGATAGTGTAAAAGAGGTAAAAAATACCAACATTGATATTGATTATGATAAGGATACAAAAAAATTAAAAACCAATTTTACTTCAACATTAGGCTATTATGAATCATACAATTTAAGAAATGAAATAAACAAAACAACAGTTGCTGATTTTTTTAAAAAAATAAAGTCAAATTTTAATTATGAAGTTCAGTTTGGTAATACTAGTATCGATTCATTAAAGAATTATGAAAGTCCAATTAAAATAAATTACGATTACTCATTTAATTTTGATGAAGATGTAATTTATTTCAATCCTTTAATGGGCGAAGGATATAAAACAAACCCATATACTGCTTTAAAAAGATTGAATCCTATAGAGTTGCCTTACACCACCAACGAAGAGATTAATTTTAAAATGGAAATACCAAAAGGGTATAAGGTAGATGAACTTCCTAAATCAGCAAGAGTAAAATTTAATGAAGATGAAGCATTGTTTGAGTACATCATTCAAGCAACAGAAGAAACCATATTATTGAGGTGTAAAATTGTAATTAATGTGGCCAGTTTTGTTGCAGAAGATTATGAATTTTTACGAGAATTTTATAACAATATTATTAAAAAACAAAGCGAACAAATTGTGTTTAAAAAAATTAAATAGTTATATGCAAAAGTTACTTTTTTTATGTACTTTTTTTTGTCAATTTGCTTATGCTCAAAACTATAGTGTTGCACTCATACCCGAATCTTTAAAAATAAATGCTGACGTAGTAAAAAGAGCAGAAGAGATTAGGGTTATTGTTAAATCATTTTCAAAGGCTACCATAAAACATAAATATGTACTTACCATTTTAAATGAGGCCGGTGCTGAGTGGGCTACTTATCATATGAGTTACAATAAATCATATAGCCCAGATCATATTTCAGGAAATTTATATGATGCAAATGGCAAGGAAATAAAATCAGTTAAAAAAAAGGATATATCTGATTTTTCATCAGTAGATGAATCAAGTTTAATGACGGATGATAGAGTTAAAGTTCACAATTTTCATTATGCACAATACCCCTACACCATAGCCTACGAAGATGAAGAAGATATGGATGGCATTTTTTTTCTTCCCTCTTGGCACCCAATTGAGGGTTTTAATTATGCAGTAATGCAAAGTAGTTTTATAGTAGAAACACCAGCAAATTTTAATCTTAGGTATAAACAAGTTTTACTGTCTCAACTACCAAGCAAAGATGTAGTAGATGAAAAAAATATTTACAAATGGGAGTTGAACAATCAATCAGCAATTGTAAAAGAACCACTACAGCCTAGTTTACATAACATTTTACCATCAGTTTACATAGCTCCATCTCAATTTGAGATTTATGATTATAAAGGAGATATGAGTAGTTGGTTAACTTTAGGGAATTTTATAAAAAAGCTAAATGAAAATAAACAAGGCTTGCCAGATGCTATAAAACGTGATGTACATTTATTAACAGATACAATAAACTCAACCAAGCAAAAAGTATTAGCCTTATATAAATATTTGCAACAAAATACAAGATATATAAGTGTACAAATGGGTATTGGTGGCTGGCAACCTTTTGATGCAAATTATGTAGCTCAAAAAAAATACGGAGATTGTAAAGCATTATCTAATTACATGATTAGTTTGCTAAAAGAAACCTCTATTCCGGCAAAATATGTGTTGGTTTCAGCAGGTAGTAATAGCAACATTTTGTGGGATGATTTTTCAGCACCGTATTTTAATCATGCCATTGTATGTGTACCAATGGCTAAAGATACTGTGTGGCTTGAGTGTACTAGCCCAATTAATATTGCTGGTTTTATGGGTAGTTTTACAGGCAGCAGAAAAGTATTGTTGGTTGATGATGATGGAGGCCATGTAGTAAACACACCACAATATAACGCTGCAGATAATTTACAAAATAGAAAAGTAGATGCTACCGTTATGGATGATGGCACACTTAAAGCTACCGTTGTTACTGAATTTAAAGGCATTCAAATTGAAAACGTACAAAGTTTAATGCACCAAGCTACGGAAAAACAGAAGCAAGATTATTTAAATAGTATTTTAGGGTTACCAACATATAGTGTAGAAAAATTTGATTATAAAGAAAGTAAAAATGATGAGCCCATAATACATGAATTCTTAACTATTACTGCTGCAAATTATGCAACTATAACTGGTAAAAGGTTATTTATTAGCCCTAACTTTTTTAATAAATCTGGGTATAAATTAGGAGTGGATGAAGACCGTAAAAGCAATATATTCATCCCCAATTCTTATGTTGATGTAGATAGTATACAAATAAAAATACCAGCAGATTACAGCATTGAATCCATGCCTGCCCCAGTTACCTTAAGTACAAAGTATGGCAATTATAAAATGAATTTTGTTTTAAAAGATAATATTATTTTTGTGGTTAGGTATAATGAAAGAAATGGCGGCACATATAACAAGGATGAGTACAAAATGATAGCTGAATTTTTTAATGCAATTTATAAAGCTGACAGAAGCAAAATTGTTTTGACAAAAAAAACTGATTAACATTCGTTCCTTATTCTCTTCCATCTAGCAAATTACCAAGGCCGCCTAATAAGCTACCCTCTTCTTTACGGCCACCACCCAAACCATATTGCATAAGCCTGCCTGCCAGCCTGCTAATTGGTAAAGATTGTATCCAAACTTTTCCTGGCCCTTTCATTGATGCAAAAAATAGGCCTTCGCCACCAAACATCCAATTTTTTATACCTTTAATAAACTCAATATCAAAATCAATTAAATCAGTATAGGCTACAACGCAACCGGTATCTATTTTTAAAATTTCGCCGGGTTGCAAGGTACGCTCCGTTACATAGCCACCAGCATGTACAAATGCTAAACCATCACCTTCTAACTTTTGCATAATAAAACCTTCACCTCCAAAAATACCAGTGCCTAACCTGCGTTGAAATTCAATGCCTATGCTTACCCCTTTGGCGGCACATAAAAAAGCATCTTTTTGTGCAATAATTTTTCCATTATGTGCAGATAAATCTATGGGTATGATTTTACCAGTGTAAGGTGCAGCAAAGCTTACTCTTTTTTTACCATAACCATTATTGGTAAATGCCGTCATAAATAAATTTTCGCCAACAATTAAACGCTTACCAGCACTCATTAATTTACCTAAAAAACCGCCACTATTACTGTTTTGAGATCCATCGCCAAATATTGTTGCCATCTGCACTTCAGCATCCATCATCATAAAACTACCTGGCTCGGCAATTACACTTTCCTGTGGGTCAAGCTCTATTTCAACATATTGTAATTCTTCGCCAAAAATTTTATAATCTATTTCGTGGTTTTGTTTCATATTTTATTTTTTATAAATGTAGTATATCAATAAAAATAGGTAGGTAATATAATTGATAAGCGGTAATTTTAGCAACTCAATTTAAATGAATTTTGAAAACAAATAATAAAGTTAATATGAAGAGATATCTATTTGTAGCAGCTGCTTTTTGCTTTGCAACTATGGCTAGTAAGGGCCAGGCTAAATTGGTAGAAACAGTGGTAAAAAACGGTAGTGAATTAGTAATACCGTACCAAAAATATGTATTGCCTAATGGCCTTACTGTAATATTATCGGAAGATCATAGTGACCCTTTAGTGCATGTAGATGTAACATACCATGTGGGTAGTGCTAGAGAAGAGATTGGAAAAAGTGGCTTTGCACATTTTTTTGAACACATGATGTTTCAAGGTAGTGATAACGTAGCTGATGAGCAGCATTTCAAAATAATATCTGGTGCTGGCGGTACTTTAAATGGCAGTACTAACCTTGACAGAACTAACTATTTTGAAACTGTACCCAATAATCAACTAGAAAAAATGCTTTGGCTAGAGAGTGATAGAATGGGCTTTTTATTAGATGCCGTGACGCAACAAAAATTTGAAATACAAAGAAGCACAGTAAAAAACGAAAGGGGCCAAAATTACGATAACCGTCCTTATGGTTTGAGTGGAGAATTTAATAGTAAAAACATTTACCCTTATGGCCACCCATATAGTTGGTTAACTATTGGTTATGTAGAAGATTTAAACAGAGTAAATGTAAATGATTTAAAAAACTTTTTTTTACGTTGGTATGGTCCAAACAATGCTACACTAACAATTGG
>JANMAV010000021.1:0-17832 GCA_031360055.1 Ferruginibacter sp. | reverse complement strand
GGGTAATATATGGTACTACTATTGCAATTGTACATGCAAATGTTAATATAAAAAAGTATGGATTTTTAGTAGAAATTGATAAATTTTTTATGAAGATAAATTATAGAACGCTGATTTTTAAGATAAATAATATTTTTAAGATTTATTTTCACACAACGAAACAACGATTACAAAGAAACAACGAGTGATTTAGAAAAAAAATCTCATACCTGCCCTCTTCAAAGTAGGGAATAACAAATTAAAAAATGGTTTAGTGTTGCCACCAAACCATTTACGAAAGTATTTAGTTAAAATATTAAATCATCAAAAAATAAAACGTTTCTTCAAATTTTTTGAATCCAGTTTCTCCACTTCGGGGAATTAAGGAGGCTGTGTTTTATGCTTCCTCCGTTGAAAAACCAGCAGTAATATATTCTTTGTTCATACGGGCAATATTGGCAACAGATATGCCCTTAGGGCATTGTGCCTCACAAGCATAAGTGTTAGTACAATTACCAAAACCTTCCTTATCCATTTGGGCAACCATGTTTAGTGCTCTACTTTCTCTCTCAGGGCCACCTTGTGGTAATAATGCTAATTGAGAAATTTTAGCTCCAACAAAAAGCATTGCACTACTATTTACACAAGTGGCTACACAAGCACCACAACCAATACATGCAGCTGCCATAAAAGCATCATCAGCATCTTTTTTATCAATAGGTATAGCATTAGCATCTACAGCATTACCAGTATTTACACTAATATAACCACCTGCTTCTATAATTCTATCAAAAGCAGTACGGTTTACCATCAAATCTTTCACAACGGGAAAAGCCTTACTACGCCAAGGTTCTACAACAATAGTATCTCCATCTTTAAAAGCTCTCATGTGTAGTTGGCAGGTAGTATTTTGTTTCCATGGGCCATGAGCTTCGCCATTTATATGCATACTGCACATACCGCAAATACCTTCCCTACAATCGTGATCAAATGCAATTGGCTCTTTATTTTCATGCACTAACTGTTCGTTAAGTACATCAAACATTTCTAAAAAGCTCATTTCGCTTGATATATCTTTTACCTGATAGGTTTCAAAACTACCTTTAGCTTTGTTGTTTTTTTGACGCCAAACTTTTAGGGTCAAATTCATGTGGTAATGCTCCATTATTTGAACGATTTTTTTGGAACGCAGATTAATAAGATTTTTATGATACGAATGATTAGAATATAAAAATTGCATTTTTTTGAACGCATATTAATATAACTTTTTTGATACGTTTGATTAGAATCTCAATAATTGCATTATGATAAATATTAAATGTTCGTAAATACTTTTCTTTTTATTTGAGGCTTTTTTCCGAAATTTAAAAGTAAGCCAACTTCTATTTTTGTTGCTTTCAAATAATTAGTTAATTGGGCTTCATGTGCTTCTATAATAGTTTCAGTAGCTTTTATTTCCACAATTACTTCATCATTAACTAACAAATCAGCAAAATAATTTCCAACAATTTCATTTAAGTAAAAAACATCAATAGTTACTTGCTTTTTTACAGAAAATCCAAAATTTTCTAACTCAATTGCTAATGCATTTTCATAAATTTTTTCAAGAAAACCATATCCTTATTTATTATAAACATTGTAAAACCCTTTTATTATTAAATCTGTAACATCGGAAAGTTTATAATTTTCATCCATAAATTCATTTATGATTTTAAAAAATCTATTTAAATATCATTTCAATCATAAATATCATAATTATCAGCGTTCTAACTATTATTTATAACTCCTCTGTGTAGGTTTCACTATTTCAAAACTCAATTCTTCTTTGTGCAAAGCCCAGCCTTCTTCGCCTTTGTTTTCCCAAGCTGCCACATAAGCATAGTTTACATCATCTCTTTTGGCTTCGCCATCATCAGTTTGACTTTCTTCTCTAAAGTGGCCACCGCAACTTTCGTTTCTGTCTAAAGCATCTACACACATCAATTCTCCAAGTTCAATAAAATCGGCTACTCGGCCTGCCTTATCAAGCTCAGGGTTCATTTCAGTTATTTCTCCTGGTATTCTAACATCGCTCCAAAATTCTTTTTTAAGTTGTTGTATTTCAGCAATAGCTTGTTTCAATCCTTGTTCACTACGAGCCATACCACATTTATCCCACATTATTTTTCCTAAACGCTTATGAAAACTCTCTACAGATTGTGTACCTTTTATGCTCATCAATTTGTTTATTCTTTCTGCAACTTCATTTTCAGTATCTGTAAATGCTTGTTGGTTAGGATCTACAGCACCATTACGTATTTCATCTGCTAAGTAATTTCCTAAAGTATATGGTATTACAAAGTAACCATCAGCCAAGCCTTGCATTAAAGCCGATGCTCCTAAGCGGTTAGCACCATGATCGCTAAAGTTAGCTTCGCCTAATGCATACAAACCTTTAATGGTTGTTTGTAATTCATAATCAACCCATAGGCCACCCATGGTGTAATGCACAGCAGGGTATATTCTCATTGGCATAGAATATGGATCTTCCCCAGTTATTTTTGCATACATATCAAATAGGTTACCATATTTTTCAGCCACCACCGTTTTACCTATGGCAATTATTTCAACTTCTGGCACATTGGTTAACCCTTTTTTACCAACTTCAATTTTACCATATCGTTTAATAGCATCAGCAAAATCTAAAAACACTGCCATTTTAGTTGTACCCACGCCATAGCCTGCATCGCAACGCTCTTTAGCTGCACGGCTAGCCACATCTCTTGGTACTAAATTACCAAAGGCAGGGTATCTACGTTCTAAATAATAATCTCTTTCTTCTTCTGGAATATCTTGCCCTTTTCGGGTATCGCCTTGTTTTTTTGGTACCCAAATACGGCCATCGTTACGCAAACTTTCACTCATTAAGGTAAGTTTACTTTGATGATCTCCACTTACGGGTATACATGTTGGGTGAATTTGTGTGAAGCATGGATTACCAAAAAATGCACCTTTTTTGTGTGCTCTCCAAGCTGCTGTAACATTACTACCCATGGCATTGGTACTTAAATAAAATACATTTCCGTAGCCACCACTGCAAAGTAATACAGCATGTGCAGCATGTCGTTGTAGCTCTCCAGTTACTAAATCTCTAGATATTATACCTTTTGCAACGCCATTTACTAAAACAACATCTTGCATTTCGTGCCTGCGATACATAGTTACGTTTCCTAACGCAACTTGCCTTTCTAATGCACTATAAGCACCTAGTAATAATTGTTGCCCTGTTTGGCCAGCAGCGTAAAAAGTACGTTGTACTTGTGTACCACCAAAACTACGGTTGCTTAACAATCCTCCATATTCTCTGGCAAAAGGTACACCTTGGGCCACACATTGATCAATGATTGATGTGCTAACTTCTGCTAAACGATGCACATTGGCTTCTCTTGCTCTATAATCACCGCCTTTTACGGTATCATAAAATAAACGGAATACAGAATCGCCATCGTTTTGATAGTTTTTAGCTGCATTTATACCTCCTTGTGCAGCTATACTATGTGCACGGCGGGGGCTGTCTTGAAAACAAAATGCTTTTACTTTATAGCCCAATTCTCCCAACGATGCAGCTGCAGATGCACCAGCTAAACCAGTGCCTACAACTATCACTTCTAGCTTACGCTTATTAGCAGGATTTACCAATTGCACATGGCCTTTGTAATCTTCCCACTTCTTATCCATTTCCCCTTGCGGTATTTTTGAATTCATATCTGTTTTTTTACCTAACCACCGCCTCCCCAAAAACGAGAGGAGCTTGGTTTGTTATGATTTAAAATTTTTACCTCAGCCTAACCGCTCCTTAGAAGAGGGGCTGATTCATTATTATTAAAAACATTTTTAGACCTCACCCCATCCCTCTCCAACGGAGTGGGAGCTGGACTCTAAAAATTGAAAAGTTATTTAATTTCTCAGAGTGCCATTTCTCCCCTTCCGGGGTTAAGGGGGGCTACACCCAGCCAAAATGTATAGCCACTGGCATACTTGCAAACAATGCACATATTAAAACTGAATAACCAACACCAACAGTTTTAATTAATGGCGTATATCTTTTGTGGTTTACGCCAAAAGTTTGGAATGCACTTTGAAACCCATGTAATAAATGCCAGCAAAGCGATACACAACCTAGCACATAAAATATTACTATTACCATGCTGTAATCTCCCGTAAAAACCATTTTCATTTTTTCAAATAAATTATGAACGGGTTGGTTATTATATTCTTGGCTTGTTAATACGGTTTCATTTAAGGGAGTAATGCTACCCATACCACCAAACCTAGATGGTATCCAAAAATGGTAAAAGTGCATTATTAAAAATATTAAAATAAGCGTACCCAATAAGCCCATGCTTTTGCTGTACCATTTACTTTTACCATCGCCATGTGTAACGGCATATTTTACTGGCCTAGCCATTTTATTTTGCCTCCATAAACTTAATCCCTGATAAATATGTAATAACAAAAATGCCATTAATCCAATTTCCATCGTTCTTATCAACAAGTTAGTGCCCATAAAATGACCCCAATGATTAAAGGTTTCTCCATTATCATTATAAAAAATAAAAGCGTTTAATGTGGCATGAACTATTAAAAAAGAAATTAGAAATAAACCAGTAGCTCCCATAGTAAATTTTTTACCTATAGAAGAAGTGAAAAATAGTTTCCAAGTCATAAGTGAGAATATTGTTGATGTAATTTGGTGGTACAAAAATACGTCATCAAATTGTAAAGATTTGCATTTATGTAAAGATTTTGAAAAGTTAGGTTGCGGTTTTAGAAAAATTAAACTATTGGAGCAGAAGATGAAAATATGATTGAACCTATATTTTGTAGCAGGTATAAAAAGAAGACATCTTTTCAATAGATATTTTCTTTTATGCTTTGACTTTGTTATTTTATAAATTGCAAAATATGGGTTGAATAATAAGGGTGCAGCTACATTACTTTTTTATATAGTTGTTACTAAGCCTAAATAAAAATATTTGTAAAAACAAAGCCAAACCCAACACCAACAAAGCCCCTATAACATTTAACCACAAAAACGAAATTACATCTAACTTATAAATTACAATAACGGCTACTTGTGCTATTAAGGCTGCAATAAAAACGGCATTGGCTTTTACCCTTTTTACCCAAAATGCTACTAAAAAAATACCAAGTATAACGCCATAAAAAATAGAGCCTAAAATATTTACTGCTTCAATTAAACTATTTCCAATATTTTGTGCAAACATGGCAATGAAAATGCAAAATACACCCCAGCCAAATGTGTACCATTGGGAGGTTTTATAATCGGTGGCCTCGGTGCCATTTTTTTGAAAAAACTGCTTGTGAAAATCAATCATACTACAAGCCGCTAAAGAATGCAGAGCCCCAGCAATGCTGCCCCAAGCACTTAAGAATATTACTGCAAAAAGCAGGCCTGTAAGCCCTATGGGTAGATTATCTTTTACGAAACGAAGAAAAATAAAATTAGTATCATTAGCATCATCACCCGGTAAAGCTTGTTTTAGTATGGTTTTATATTCTGCTCTTAATTTGGTTACATCAACAGTGTTTTTTGCAGCAGCAGCAATGTTATATTTGGCTTCAATATCTTTTAATTGTGTAGCGTAGATAGTTTTATTTGCAGCTATTACTTTAGTATCATCAAAATAAATTGGTGCTTTGTGGTATAGGTAAAAAGTAAAAATTAATATACCAATTAATAATATAAAAAATTGCATAGGCACTTTTACCAACCCATTCATGAGTAGGCCTTTACGGCATTGGTTTATATTTTTTGCTGTGAGGTATTTACCTACTTGGCTATGATCGGTACCAAAATAACTTAGGGCTAAAAAAAAGCCCCCAATTAAGCCACTCCAAATGTTGTATTTATCTTTCCAATCAAACCCATTGGCAGTGTAGCCAGTTGTGATTACGTTCATTTTACCATAAGTAGCAGCTTTTTTTACAGCATCAGTAAAACCCATATTGTTAGGCAACATATTTACAGCTATGTACCCAATTATGAATAAAGAGATGAATACAATTATCATTTGTAGCTTTTGTGTATGAGCCACTGCATTTGCACCACCACTTATGGTATAAATAATGAGCAATCCACCCATTAAAATATTTGTATAATAAATGTTCCAGCCCATAATAGAACATAATATTAATGATGGAGCATAAATACTTATGCCTGTGCTAAGCCCTCGGGATAATAAAAACAAAAACGAGGTGAATGTTCTTGTTTTAACATCAAATCTGTTTTGTAAAAACTCATATGCTGTAAAAACTTTAAGCTTATTAAATACTGGCACAAAAAACACACTAATTACAATCATGGCAAAGGGCAAACCAAAGTAATATTGTACAAACCTCATTCCATCGGTGTAGGCCTGCCCCGGCCCTGTGAGGTAAGTAATGGCACTTGCCTGTGTACCCATAATACTCAGCAGCACCAAGTACCAAGGCATAGAGCGATTGCTTAGAAAATAACCTTCTAAATTTTTGGTGGTTTTGCTTTTGTACATGCCATATAAAATAATGGCAAGCAAAACGGTTATTAATATAATCCAATCGGCTGGGTGCATTGATGGGGCTACATTTTAAAAAGTAATTGTATTCAACATGATAAAAATTCATTTACTAAACACAACATGTTTAAAATGCTATTTTAATTTTTTTAATGACTTATTGTTGAGTAACGATTTCATTTGAGTAATGGTAACTTTGTTGAGTTCTATCAATCTAGCATTTTGATTTAATCCTTGTGAAATGAGTAATGCATTAATACTTTCGAGGTTGCTTAAAACTACCAATTGTTCAATTCTTGCATAATCTAATCTCTTATATTGCCATCTTTATTTTTATTGGCATCTCTCCATATTTTTGCTGTGATGCCAAATAGCGCAACATTAAGCAAATCTGCCTCCGTAGCGTACACAAAATTTGATTGTTGTTTTGTAATTTCTAATGGAATTAAATTTTGCTTAATTGCATCTGTGTGAATTACATAGTTCACTTTTGTAAGCATCCTTTGCACATTCCATTCTAATTTTAGCCTATCGTTTTCTTCATTTTTAAGCCTTTGAAACTCATTTATTAAGTATATTTGAAACTCAGGACTTAACCACATTGCAAAATGAAATGCAACATCTTTATGTGCATTCGTACCTCCATACCTGCCAGCTTTTACTATCAATCCGATAGCATTAGTTCTAGTTATCCATTGCCCTACCGAAAGTATAAATCGGTTTGTACCTGCACTATTTTCAATTACCCCGAATTCGGGGTAATTAAAAATTGGGTTATTAATTTTTTCCCAAACACCAAAATATTCTAAAGTATTTTTATTGCTTATCCATTTACCAATTAAACCACTTCCCTCATTAAAACCTGTAGTCATATCCGTGAGACTAATGTAATCAACATCATCATGGCTTACAACAGAAATTGTAGTGTCTTTAATTTGTAAAATTCTATTTTGAGCCATTCAACATATTTAGAGGATTATGAAATATTCTGCATAGATATTTAGATACCACTTTTAGAGAATTACTTGAATAAATTTTCAAACTCTCTATTTCTTCTTAGCTATCAAATTAGCAAATATCCTATACGCCCCAGGTACACCTGCAGGTAGCTCTCTAAAAAATACTAAGCCAGTGTATACAAATTTTCCTTTACCATAATCAGCAACAATAAGGCTTCCGGCTTGTTCGGCTTCGCCAGGGTCTTTCATGCTAATTATTTTGCGGTAGGCTGGGTCAATATTTTCTGCGTTATATATACTTCGTTCTTGTATCCACCCATCAAAATCTTTTTGGGTAATTTTATTTGGGTAATTAAGGGCATCATCTTGCGGCAGCAAAAAATTTACTGCAGCAGTTTCATCCGTTATTCTATTACGGCTAATGGTAAATGGATACGGCGAAATGCTTGATTTTACTGGCCCTATGCTATTGTTGGTATTATATTGAGTAAGTAAAACCCCTCCATTTTTTACATATTGCATTAGCGTTGGGTATACTGTACTAAGCCATGTATGAATATTGTAAGCTCTTACACCAGTAATAACTACATCAAATTTTTGCAGGGCATCAGCGGTAATATCTTTTTCGGTAAGTAAGGTAACAGCATAGCCCATTTGCTCCAACGCTTGCGGCACTTTATCGCCAGCACCTACAATATAACCAGCGTTGTGGCCAACAGTTTTTAAATCCACTTTAATAATTTTTACCCTATCGGTATAGTTGTAAAAAATATCTGGAATATGATCATAACTAATTTTTTTGAGGGATGTTTGTTGGTAGTCTTTTACTGAACCCATTTTAGCTTCGCCGGTAGCAAAAAGTGTGGTATCTTTTGCAATAGCATCACCATTTATTTGATAAGTAAAACTTGCTTTATCTCCTTTGGCTAATTGTAAGGTACTATCAATAACTATTGAATTTTTTTTATTTAAAACAGAAAACAATTGTACTTTTTCATTAATACCTAAATTTGCTTGCACTGTATATTTTAGTAATTGCTTTTCGCCTTTTTTAGTATTGCTAAATATTAATGGAGATGGATTAATATTAATAAATAATGGATTTACAATTTGTATTGGTTGGTAAATTTCCCCTTTTACAGGGTCTGTATATTTATACTGAATAGGAACAAAATATTGCATTACATCACCATTTACCATTACTTGAAAATTTGCAATATATTTATTTACCTGAGGTTCTCCAATTAAACGGTTATCAGTAACATTGTAGGTACCTACATTCATGGCAGTTTCAAGGTAATAAGGTTGTGTAGCGGTAGTTATATCACTAATTTTTATGGCTACTGTTTGTTCATTATTTTCGTTGGGCAAAAAGCTATTAAACTTATATACATTGCCAAATGCAAAGGCTTGTACTTGCTCAATATTTACCCCTACTCTATTGTTAAATGTGAGTTTTAATTTAATACTATCGCCAATAGCTGTTATTTGATTAGTGGCTATGGCTTCCATAAAAAGCCCTGCACAATTAGCAATAATATTGGATAATAAAGTTCTTTTTTGTGAATTAATTAATGGATAAAATTCTACTGAATTTCTTAATAAGCTTTGCAATATTGGAATTGAACTTTGTGGTGACTGTATTTTATAATTTTGGATGATATCTCTTACTGTTGCAAAATATTCTTTACCCTTAGCGGATGTATATATGCTGGAATCTACCCCATCCATTATATCGTTAACAGGTTTTGAACCCTTTATTGTGCTAAAATATTCAAGAGATTTGCCTCTTTGTGCTGGTACACCAAAACCCTGGCTTTTGTGCCTACTTCTGCTTTCAGCAGCTATTTCTCCATAACTTTTACCCAACAATTGGTTATAGGCACCGCAATCTATTTTAAATTGATCATCTCTGGTTGTGTTATTACCACCAAAGTTAAACGTATTCCAAAGTAAACGTTTGGCTTGCCAAATGGTAACACCTAATTTTAATTGTTCAGGAAACTTGGTGCTATCTGCCGCTGCATCAAAAGCTTCGCCAGCTAATATTGCAGATGCAGTATGGTGGCCATGCCCACCTTCGCCAGTTGTAGGGAAACGGGTAATAATTACATCTGGCCTAAACTTACGTATAACCCAAACTACATCGCTTAAAATTTTATCATGTTCCCAAATTTTCATGGCTTCCTCTGGGTTTTTGCTGTAACCAAAATCAAAGGCCCTGCTAAAAAATTGCTCTGCACCATCTATTCTTCTGGCCGATAAAAGCTCTTGTGTACGTATCAAACCCAAATCAATTCCTTGGTCATCGCCAATTAAATTTTGCCCACCATCGCCTCTTGTTAAGCTTAAATAACCAGTACGAAATTTCCGTTCGTTTGCTAAGTAAGCTAACAGTCTTGTATTTTCATCATCAGGGTGTGCAGCTACGTACAATACGCTACCACACACTTCTAGCTTTTTAATATTTTGTAAGATTTCGGCTGATGAATGGGTGGGTGGGGTTTGGGAAAATGCATTTATACAACTTATTGCTAATAATATGGAGAGTATATATTTCATTTTAATTTTTATTTTCATACAAAGAAAGATTCACAAAAGTATGGTTTCACACGGCGAAACACCGATAACAAAGGCACAACGATACAAATTTAATATAGGGTTGCATTTTTTTAGTTTACAAGTTCTATATCTATTCCGTATTCTAATTTTACATCATCAACATACAGCTTATTACCTTTTTTTAAAACCCTGTAATACCACCAAGGTAAATCGAGTTCTTTTAAATGTATCTGTAAACTATTGGTTGTAAATAAATCATCTGTTGCTTTAAATTCATTTATAAAAGTTGTATGTTCTTTCTTTATTTCATGGATATTGGTTTCAATTATAGCTTTTATTTTTTCCAATAAATACCAAATTTCCATATCATGTAGCAGTTCACATATCATAAAATTGTAGCCATTTTCAACAAAACCATTTATCATTGATTTATAATCCTGTAATATTTCATTTATGTTGTAATATCCATATCCTTCATTTCTAAGATTAAGCAAATATTCATCAATATCATTTTGTAACATGATTAAAAATTCATTTTTTTTAGATAGAATAAAGTATCAAACATTAAAGGTTTTCACACATCGAAACAAAGTTAACAACGAATGGAACAAACTAATCAACCAACAAACCAATCAACCAATCAACCAATCAACTACACACCTACTGCCCTGCAAAAAACACAGCATTACAAAACATCAATTTACCATTCTCCCAAAAACTTCTAAAAATTGGATCGTCGGCAAAAAATATTACAGTGCCTCTACCCATGGGTAATTCGCCAATGAGTGTGCCATCGTTTATTAATTTTTTAATGTTGTTGCCTACAAAACCTGCGGTAGGTTTTTGTTTTTTTATGGTGGCAACATTCCAGCCCTCTTTTACAAATCCAAACACATTTTCATTCATTTTTAGGGTGTAGTAAAAGTTATCATACCCATAAGCTAGAGGGTGTGTATTATCTAATTGTGTTTTGTAAATAGCACCTGGCACATTGTTTTGCACACTCTCTCTTTCTCTATCGGCATAGGTTTTTATGCCAATGTATCCTAAGGCAGTATCAGTTTTATCTTCAGGTAATTTTTTTAATTTTAATCCCCAATCAAGCTCTCCTATTTGCTTTGCTGCATTTTCCATTACTATTAATTTACCGCCATCTTTTACCCATTGTTTTATATCGGCAGCTGCATCTTTATTGGCTAAAAATTTATAGTATCCATCAGGAATAACTAGTGTATTGTAATTTTTTAAATTATTAATACCAAAATCGTTTACGTTTATTAAAGTGATGGGTTTATTTAATTCTTGTTCAAACAAATGCCATACTTCTCCAGCACCGTAGCTTGATGCACCATCACCTGTAAGCATGGCTACTGTTGGGTTTTTTAAATTAACCACTTTTTCGCTACCAAAATCAAGACCGCTATCTACAAAGCCGCTATTAATGGTTGTAACGGTAATGTTGCTTTGTGCAGCTAAGTTTAACACTTCATCAATTTTATTTTCATTGCCTTTTTTAAGTATTATTAAACTGCCTGGGGCAAAGTTTGTTTTGTTAAACGAAAATGGCGTTTGGTTAAATTTTATTTTTACATTTTGTTGCAATAAAGTTGATAATAAATTAGCATTTTTTAAAGAGTTGTAATGAAGAATATAGCCATAAGCATTCTTATCTACAGATATGTAATTGCCAGCCAAGTTTTTAATCTGAGCAGTTACAATTGCATTTGTAGCATAAGCTTGTATACCAAATGTGTAAGGTAAAGCCCAAGCTGTAATATCATAAGTAGCACTATCTTTTAGCAATGGTTCTTTCTCAAATAGAACACTCAACAAAGTACCTTTAGGTTGGGCTGAAGCTATTACAATATCATTTTTTTGAACTGTAATTTGTTCCTCCTTATCAGAAAAATAATTGTAGGCTTTTATGCTTGTGTTGCTATTAGCAAAACCATACCTAATATTATTTTTGCGTAATAAATTTAATAATGCATCTGCTTTAGCTGTGTTGTTGTTACTTACAATATAAGTTTTAAATGGATTATTAATACCTGCATTTGCAGCATCAAAATACTTTTTAAAGTTTGATATTACAGCAGTTGCGTTTTTAGATGTGGCCTCAATGGTGCTTAAGCTAGTTGTAAAATGGTGTTCAATTCTATCAGTTAGGGTTAGCGTATCTCCATCATCAATTAACACAGCAGAGCCACCTCTTGGTCCACCGGCTTGCTCAAAAGTCATACCTATTGCACCATTAAATAAGGGGTACGTATCGCCGTATGATGGGTAAAACAAATCGAATATCTCTTTAGTGAAAAATAGCCAACCATTGGCATCAAAATATTTTGCGTTATTTTTACCAACGGTAACTTGAAAATCTTTTTGCCATTGGGTTACAGCAGTATGCACAGGCTCTGCGGCGGGGGCAAAATAATAGGGGTTATTAATGCCTTGCTCATGGTAATCGGAATGTATTTGAGGCATCCATGTTTGATATTTTGCCAACCTTTCCTGAGATTCTTTTTGAGTTTGCCATGCCCAATCTCTGTTTAAATCAAAATTGTAATGGTTAGTTCTGCCACCTGGCCAAGGCTCACTATGCTCTCTTGCAACTCTATCTACATTAGTTGTTTTGCCACTTACTTGTGTAAACCAGTTTACATATCTTTCTCTACCATCTGGGTTTAGGCAGGGGTCAATTATAACAACTGTGTTATTTAGCCACTCTGTAATTGATGGATTTTTTGCTAGCACTAACTCATACAATACTTTCATAGCAGCTTCAGATGAGCTGGTTTCGTTACCATGCACATTGTAGCTAAGCCAAACAATTGCTGGTGCATTAATATTTGCTTCTTTATCTTTTAATAATCCCGTTAGGCGTAAATTGTTTTTACGAATTTCTTCAATATTTGCTATATTTTTTGCTGATGATATAATTGCAATCAACAATGGCCTATCCTCATTGGTTTCACCATATTTTTCTAACAGCATCTGTTGTGGTATAGCAGCAGCAGTGGCTTTAAAATAATCTACAATGATATGATGTGCTGTAAATTTTTTACCTAATTCATATCCTAAAAAATTGCTGGGGCTTTGTATTACTTGTGCAAATGAGAAATAACTACAGCACAAAAAAATGAAAATTGAAAATAATTTTATTTTCATAAACCAATTTTAGAAAATTATTATAAATGATGAAAATTTCTTTCTCTATTTGTTCATATTATCTGTAGGTGCATAAAATTCTATCCATGCTGCTTCAAGTGGTCTGCTAATACCATCGCCCTGCCATAGTGGAGAACCAGGGATGGTAGTTTGTTTTAAAAAAGTATCTTTGGTCATGCCAGATGCTATACTTTCTTTAGTAAATTTTATAAGGTTTACAAGGTAATCTCTAAACTCCAGCACATCAGCTTTTGTAGCAATAACTTCATAGCCTGTTGCAGCATGGCCACAAATGTAAGTTGTGCTATCATTAAAATGATTGGTAGCATCCGATAATGTTTGTACCCATTGGGTAATATTTGCTCCAGCAGTTTTATCAATAAATGGGTGGCGTTTATTAAAAACTAAATCGCCTACATGTACCACGTTTGCTTTTTCAAAATGTACAAAACTATCGCCATTGGTATGGCCTGCTCCAAAATAATGTAAGGTTACTTTATCTCTTCCAATTTTTCTACTCCATTTTTTATCGTAAGTAATATTTGGGTACAACTGCTTGGCTTCTGTTTTATTTTTAATAGCTACAGCTTCTTGGTTTATTTTGCTGTTTTGGTGGGCAATTACATTTTTAACCAAATCTTTAAAAGCCAAATTACCTCCAGTATGATCGCCATGGTGATGGGTATTAATTAAAAGCTCAAAGGGTTTATTTGTTTGTTTTTTTATTTCATCAATACAATGTTGTATGGTATCAGGAAACTGTGTATCTACAACCACCACAGCTTTTTTGCTCAACAAAAACATAATTGTACCACCCTTTTCGGTAAAAAAACCTACTGTAGGAGTAAGCATTTTAATTTTATAAGCAGGGTCAGTTAAAAAAGATGCTAAGCTACTTTTGCTAAGCATTGTAAATGCAGCAAGTGTGAGTGAAGTGTTTTTAATAAAAGCTCTACGTTGCATAGTATAAATTTTGTGGTTAATGTTCTCTCATCATTAAATTGGCTGCAAGGTTTTTTAGCTCTTGCTTACGGGTACTTTGTACAGCCACATCATCCAAGTGTTTAAGGGCAATATTATAATATTTCTCTTTTAGTTCATTTGCCCATTCATCTGCTTTACATGCTTTAAATATTTCTAAAACTTTATCTACTTTGTTGGTTGGGTTTTGGTGTATAAGCTCATCTAGTGCAGCATTAGCGGCTGGGGTGCAATACTCCCTTGCATGTATCATTAAGAAGGTTTTTTTATTTGCTAAAATATCTCCTCCTTGTTGCTTACCAGTTTTAGCTGCATCGCCAAAGGCATCTAAAAAATCATCTTGTATTTGAAAAGCTATACCCAAGTTTTTTCCAAACTCATATAAATGCTGTTGGTTACCCAGCCCAGCCCCACCAATAATTGCTCCTAACTGCAAACTTGCTGCAACTAATACTGATGTTTTGAGGGTTATCATGTTTACATAATCTTCTAAGCTTACGTGAGGTACTAATTCAAAATCCATATCTAACTGTTGCCCTTCACATACTTTTTTAGCTGTATCATTAAATACTTGCAAACAATTAGAAACATAATTGCTGCTTATGTTTGCCAAATTTTCGTAAGCCACAACAAGCATTACATCACCAGCTAGTAAAGCTGTATCATTTCCAAATTTTTGATGTACTGTCTCAATACCTCTCCTCAACGGAGCTTTATCCATTATATCATCATGTATTAGGCTAAAATTGTGAAAAAGCTCAATGGCAGCACCTGCATGATAAGCATCGCTACCAATATCAGAAAATAATTGATTTGCTAAGTATACACACACTGGCCTAATTCGTTTACCCTTTATACCTAAAATGTATTGTGCAGGATCATATAATGTTGGAGTATGAGTAGGAAAGTGCCTTTTATTAAAAGCTGTTTCAAATTGGATAGATAGATCTTTAAAAGATTGCATTAGCCTTTATTGCTTTTTGGTAAACAGATTCAGAAGTAATTAAAAATTACATGCTTTTAAAAATTGATATTTATTTTTTATTAGCTACTTTTTTTGTGGCTGAAGGCTGTTTTGCCTGTATATTTTTGGTAGAAGTTGTAGTTTTTTTTGCTTTACCAACAGTTTCAGTTACCCATTGGTAATCCATTTGGCGTTTATCTAAATTGGCACTAATAACTTTAATGGTGATATGATCTCCCATTCTAAAAGTTTTACCAGTTCTCATACCTACTAGTGCATAGTTTGTTTCATCGTGCCTAAAATCATCATACTCACTTAGATCTTTTACACTTACTAAACCTTCACATTTATGTGCCACGGTTTCTACCCAAAAACCAAAGGTTGAAACTCCTGAAATTATGCCTTCAAACTCATCTCCAATAAACTGCTGCATAAACTCTACTTGTTTGTATTTGTTAGCAGCTCTTTCTGCTTCCATTGCTGCCCGTTCTTTATCACTACAATGTTTATTTTTTTCTTCCATTGCTTTATCAATAAGCAAATTTTTATCAATAATACTTTGCAATACCCTGTGCACTATCACATCAGGGTATCTACGAATGGGAGAAGTAAAATGACAATAATTTTCAAAACCTAATCCATAATGACCCACATTTTCTGTAGTATATTTTGCTTTAGCCATGGTACGAATACCAAGCTGCTCCAATACGCCCTGTTCTGGTTTACCTTTTACAGCTTCTAATAAATTATTAAATGAAATAGCAATTGTTTTTTCGTTGGTTAAATCAAAACTATACCCACATTTTTTTGCAAAAGTTACAAAAGGGGTGAGTTTATCAGGGTCTGGCGTATCATGTACCCTATATGAAAACGGTATAGGTTCTTTATTTACTTTTATTTTAGAAACATACTCAGCCACCGTTCTATTTGCTAACAACATAAATTCTTCTACCAATTTATGAGCATCTTTACTTTCTTTTAAAATTACTCCCGTTGGTTTTCCTTTATCATCTAAGGTAAACCTAACTTCAGTTGATGAAAAATTTATTGCACCTGCATCAAACCTTTCTTTTCTAAATTTTTTGGCAAGTTCATCTAATAATAATACTGCTTTAAAATGTGGCCCTTCACCTTTTTCAATAATTTCTTGCACCTCTTCGTAGGTAAATCTATGCTTACTATTGGTTATGGTACGGCCTATCCATTTATGTTTAATTTCTGCTCGGTTGGTAATTTGAAAAATTACTGAAAACGTATACTTATCTTCATTTGGTCGTAATGAACACAATTCGTTGCTTATTTTTTCAGGCAACATGGGGTTTACTCTATCAGGTAAATACACACTTGTTGCCCTTTCGTAAGCTGCTTTATCTAATATGCTATTGGGAGTTACAAAATGGCTCACATCTGCAATGTGTACTCCAATTTCATAGTTGCCATTATCTAAATTTCTTATAGATAAGGAATCATCAAAATCTCTTGCATCTGCAGGATCTATCGTAAAGGTTAAAATATCTCTACAATCCTTACGTTTTTTAATCTCTTCTCTAGTTATTTTCGGTTCTAATGCATTAGCTGCTTTTAAAACTGCTTCATCAAATTGTAATGGAAAACCAGCATGTACCAAAATTTCCTTCATAGCCATATCCCCTTCATTTTCAGCGGTCATAATAGTTACCACTTCACCTTCGGGTTTTTTGTCATTCTTATCCCATTGTAAAAATTTTGCTACTACCCTATCTCCATCTTTTGCACCATGCAACTTTGTAGAGTCAATATGAAAATCAGGCATAGCTGAGTTGCCCCCTGCTATAAAAAATGCTGATTTAGATACTGCAGAAATGGTTCCAATAAATTCAGTTTGCTTACGTTCTACCACTGCAGTAATTCTGCCTTCTGGCCTTTTGTTTCTTTCGTGAGGGTTAAGCACTTGTACTTTAACAGTATCGCCATGAAATGCTTTGCCAAATTCATTTGGCTTAACTATCACATCTTTGTCCTTATCTGGTACTATTACAAAGCCCATTCCACTCCGGCTAATTTCCAATCTTCCTTTTAAAATTTCAGTTTGAGACGATTTTTTTTTACCGGCTCCCAAATCTTGTTTACTCATAAATATTTTTAATATAATCTAATTATATGCAATGTACAAAATGTATTGCTTATAGTGGTTTTTAAGAGCCCTAAAGGTTATAAGAAAGATAATTAAATTGAAATAATTAAGGAATTTTGATACAAATTTTTTAATTACCAAATGTACGTTGTATAAAAAAAAGAGTTTTACATGATGGGCTTTGTATTTTTGAAAAAAATAAGAAAAGAAAAAAATGATAGATATTGATAAGTATAATAAAATTAAATTAGTATGTGATACACACCAAGCTACGCTTTTAGCAGTTTCTAAATTAAAGCCTGTGGCAGATATTAATACGTTGTATGAATTAGGGCATAGAGATTTTGGAGAAAATTATGTACAAGAATTAGTAGAAAAAGAAACTTTATTGCCAAAAGATATTAACTGGCATTTTATTGGGCATTTACAAACCAACAAAGTTAAATATATAGCAGCTTTTATTCATTTAATACAAAGTGTAGACAGTGAAAAAATGTTGATTGAGATAAATAAGCAAGCAAAAAAAAACAATAGAATTATTAATTTTTTATT
>JANMAV010000017.1:0-5423 GCA_031360055.1 Ferruginibacter sp. | reverse complement strand
AAGAAGCATATCTACAAAGTTTCTGCTGCTAAGTATTCCGTAATATTAGGCCTACCTCCAGCTATAAATTTTTTACTATAATAAGTTTCATTAAGGTTGCTTATAGTTACTCCTCTACTACAACTAGAGTGTACAAAATATCCATCTCCCAAATATACACCAACATGGCTTACACCACCTGTAGTATTAAAAAATACTAAATCACCTTCTAACATATTGTCTTTTTGCAACTTTGTACAAATAGCATACTGCATCCTTGCAGTACGGGGCATTGTAAAACCAAAAACCTCTTGCATAAGCTTTCCAGTAAAGCTGCTACAATCTACTCCTTTTTTTGAAGTACCACCATAACGATATTTTGTAGCCCACCATTCATCAATAAAATTAAATAATGATAAATTAGTTAGGTTTTCAACATCCCTATTTAATATTTGTGCGTATCTAAATTGTATAGTGTTGCATAACTCTGTAGCCATATTAGATGGAGCTAGTAAATTATTACTAATCTTAGATGCTGCATAATATACATTTTGCAAATTTACATTGTGCAAAATGCTACTTTTTGAAATAGTTTCTTCAGCATATCTATTCATATCTTTAAAAGATAAAAATTTTAGCTGCGCTGAAACTGATAATGAAGTAACTGTAAAAACGCTAAGCGAAACAGAAACAAATAGTAACTTTTTCATACGTAAAATGTTGGTTTACACGTACAAGACTTGTTCTTTTGTTATTTTAGCTTCTATAATTCTAACTTAATCTATTGGTATTTTCCTATCTATAAACCCTGCCTTTGTAATATTAAAAAATATATTTTTTAGTCAATGCAGCGAAATTAGGGTAATGAAGTCAATAAAACAACCCGTTTTGAGGAAAATATACCACGTTAATGGAATTTTGTGATTTATTTTAACAATTTTTTGAAAAAAGCTGGTCATTATTGTGGCAATATGCTAATCATCATTTTTTATTTGTCCTAATATCTCCATTTCCTTTAATATACCATATTTCAATTCATATTCATCCTAGCTTACCTTCTTAAAAAAATCTGTACTTATAATACTTTCATTTCTTTAATTTTTACAAAATGATAATTTAATTTCTCCACAATCATGTGCAAAACTGATAACTGCGTTGAGGTATTTATAAACGATATTTGTACGCTTACATCTACTTAACACATGAACTTTTCTCACCTCCACGTACACACTCAATATTCTTTACTTGATGGAGCAGCATCTATAAAAAATCTGTATAAAAAAGCCATTAAAGATGGTATGCCAGCATTGGCAATAAGTGACCATGGCAATATGTTTGGTGCGTTTGAGTTTGTTAAAGAAGCTTACAAAAATAAAAATGATGATGGTACTTTAAAAGTAAAACCGATTGTGGGCTGTGAGTTTTATATTACTACTGATAGAACTAGAAAGAGTTTTAGCAAAGATGAAAGAGACCCAAGAAACCACCAAATTTTACTGGCAAAAAATGAGCAAGGTTACAAAAACTTAGTAAAACTTACCTCTCTTGGCTATATAGAAGGTATGTATAGCAAATACCCACGTATTGATAAAACACTTATACACAAATACCATGAAGGCCTAATTGCTACTACATGTTGCCTAGGAGCACTGGTACCACAAACCATTTTAAAAAAAGGCGAAGCTGAAGGTGAAAATGAATTTAAATGGTGGTTAAATATTTTTCAAGAAGATTATTATGTAGAGCTGCAAAGGCATGGTATGCCTGAGCAAGACAAAGTAAATTTAACACTTTTAAAATTTGCAAAAAAGTATAATGTAAAAGTTATTGCCAGTAATGATAGCCATTATGTGGAGCAAGATGATTTTAATGCACACGATATTTTACTTTGTGTAAATACAGGAGAAAAACAAAGTACAGCAGCATCTAGAGATCATGGTGATGACGATATAAGCTCAAAAGGTAAAAGGTTTGCTTTTCCTAACGATCAGTTTTTTATGAAAACACAATCGCAAATGATTGAAGTTTTTCATGATTTACCCGAAGCCATTGATAATACAAATGAAATAATTAGTAAAGTAGATTTATTAGATTTAAAAAGAGATATCCTTCTACCCCACTTTACTGTACCGGCTAATTTTAAAACCCAAGATGAATATTTAGAAAACCTTACTTGGTTAGGTGCAAAAAATAGATATCAAATACTTACCCCACAAGCAGAAGAAAGAATACAATTTGAGCTTGGTGTAATTAGGGATATGGGCTTTGCTGGTTACTTTTTAATTGTAGGAGATTTTATAAAAGCTGGTAGAGATATTGGTGTATTTATAGGCCCCGGAAGAGGATCTGCCGCTGGCAGTGTGGTAGCCTACTGTATTGGCATTACTAACATAGATCCTATAAAATATAATTTGCTTTTTGAAAGGTTTTTAAACCCAGAGCGTAAAAGCATGCCCGATATTGATACGGACTTTGATGATGAAGGCAGGCAAAAGGTGTTAGATTATGTGGTTGAAAAATATGGTAAAAACCAAGTTGCACAAATTATTACTTATGGTACTATGGCCGCTAAAAGTAGCATTGCAGATGTAGCCAGGGTTATGGATTTGCCACTACAGCAAAGTAGAATTTTATCTAGTTTAGTGCCTGAAAGGCCTGGTATGAATTTAAAGAGGCTAATTACTGCCCCAATAACTACGAAAGAAAAAAAGAAAGATGATGAAAAATCATTAGAAGAAAAAGAACAATTACAACCTGACGATGTAGAAAAAGTAAAAAAACTAAGAGAGTTTCATGCTGGTACAGATGAGTTAGCTAAAGTGCTACAAGAGGCTATGAAACTTGAAGGATCGGTACGTAATACAGGCATTCATGCATCTGCCATAATTATAGCCCCAAAAGATTTAACTGAGCTTATGCCAGTTGCCACATCTAAAGAAAGTACGCTATGGCTTACACAAATTGAGGGAAATAGTATTGAAGAAGCTGGAGTTATAAAAATGGATTTTTTAGGGTTAAAAACCTTGAGTATTTTAAAAACTGCATTGGCATTAATTAAACAACAGCACAACGTTATAATTAATATTGATGATATACCGTTAGATGATGAAAAGACTTACCAATTATACCGCCAAGGAGATACCAATGCAACCTTTCAATTTGAGAGCCCAGGCATGCAAAAATATCTACGAGAGCTAAAGCCAGATAAATTTGGAGATTTAGTGGCCATGAATGCCCTGTACCGCCCTGGCCCAATGGGTTATATACCTAAATATGTAGCAAGAAAAAATGGAAAGGAAGCCGTATCGTACGATTTGCCAGATATGCAAGAATATTTGGAAGAAACGTATGGCGTAACCGTTTATCAAGAACAGGTAATGCTTTTGAGCCGAAAACTTGGTGGATTTAGTATGGGGCAAGCAGATATTTTACGTAAAGCAATGGGTAAAAAAGATAGAAAAACCCTTGACCAAATGAAGCCTAAGTTTATGGATGGGGCTAAGAATAACGGTCATCCTGAAAAAATATTAGAAAAAATTTGGACTGATTGGGAGGCATTTGCTCAATACGCTTTTAATAAATCTCATGCAGTTTGTTATGCGTTTGTTGCTTACCAAACGGGCTATTTAAAAGCACATTACCCTGCCCAATATATGGCGGCAGTGTTAAACCATGCTGGTAGTATCGAAAAAATTACCTTCTTTATGGAGGAGTGCAAACGTATGGGCTTAAAAGTATTAGGACCTGATATTAATGAATCTCAAAACGGTTTTGCAGTAAATGAAGAAGGACAAATACGATTTGGTTTTAGTGGTATGAAGGGTGTGGGTGAGCATGCCATAGAAAATATTGTAGAGGAAAGAAAAAAAGCAGGAATTTATAAAGATGTATTTGACTTTGTAAAAAGAGTAAGCTTAAAAGCTGTAAGTAAAAAAACATTAGAAAGTTTAATATATAGTGGGGCAATGGATTGCTTTACAAACATGCACCGTGCACAGTATTTTTACACTGCCCCAGGCGATGTACTTGCGTTAGACAAAATTGTAAAATTTGGAAACGTTTATCAACAGCAAAGTGCAGGCAACAGCAATACCTTGTTTGGCGATATGCAAATGCCTGAAATTATTCCCCCAAAGTTAGCCACTTGCCCACCATGGCAATTGGTAGAAAAGCTTGACTTTGAAAAAGATGTAACTGGTATGTATATGAGTGGGCACCCACTCGATGATTTTAAATTTGAACTTAGATATTATGGTATATCACCATTGGTAGATTTAATAGATGCAAAAAATATCACAGAAGGAATACCACCTCTACGAACATTTAGGGTAGCAGGCTTAGTAACTAATGGGCAGCACCGTGTTACCAAAACAGGAAAGCCATTTGGCATTTTATCTATAGAAGATTTTACAGGTAAAACAGAGTTTGCCTTATTTAGCGAAGACTTTGTGAAGTATAATAAATATTTTGATAAAGGATCTATAATAATGATTGAAGGTGCATTTAAAACCAGGTATAATAGTGATACGTATGAGTTTAAAGTACATAAAATGCATTTGCTAGAAACCGTGAAAACTTTACTAACAAAAGAGGTAAAAATTGAACTTACAGCAGATCAAATTGATAAAAAATTTATTAATTTTATGGAAAATAATGTAAAACAACATGCTGGTAAAACTGCTTTAAAGTTTTGCATTAAAGATGAACCTAATGATATAAAAATAAATTTATATACACTAGAAAAAATGATAACTATGAACGATGATTTAGCTTATTATTTAAACAAACGAAACGATTTACAGGTAAGTGTTATGACAGTTTAACTGCCTAAATTGCAGCTAATATGCCTTATCCTCATATTGTGGTTACCTTATTGGCAATAAAACAAATAGTGGTTATAGATTTGCATTACTTAAATTTTGCCGAAAGGCTTATACAAAAATAAAATATAATATTATGGCACTTGAATTAACAGACGCAAATTTTCAAACTGAAGTATTAGATTCTGATAAACTTACCGTGGTAGATTTTTGGGCAGAGTGGTGTGGCCCTTGCCGTGCAATAGGCCCAGTAATTGCTGAGCTTGCAACAGATTACGAAGGAGTAGTAAATGTTGGTAAATTAAATGTAGATAATAACCCTGGTGTATCTAGCACTTATGGTATTACAAGTATACCAGCTATTTTATTTATTAAAAATGGCCAAGTTGTAGATAAGTTGGTTGGAGCACAACCAAAAGCAAATTTTGTTAAAAAAATTGAAGCTTTAAAATAATTAATTTTTAATTAAAAAAGAGGCAGCATCGTTTATTCAATGCTGCCTCTTTTTTTATGAATATTGTTTAAGATCTTTACAAATACTGCAGAACAGTATTTAATTGAACATAAACTTGAAATGTGTTGCAAAAAAACCTTAAAATGTTGTGACAAAAATTAATTTTCTTT
>JANMAV010000011.1:0-11056 GCA_031360055.1 Ferruginibacter sp. | reverse complement strand
AATTTTGATTATCATTTTAAATATTTTCAAATTTCCTACCACATCTTTGGAGTATTCTCGTAAAGGTTTTAGCATAAATTGGCTGCATTTCTAAAATATTAAATTATTGTTTGTAAATAGATTACAACACAAAAAAAGCCTGCAACTGTTGTAATACAATTGCAGGCTTTTCAGTACATTTATTTATGCCACTATATTAAAATTATCTCTATTTGGCCTGGTATTTAAAGCGTTCAGAGAAGCTTCAAAAACATTTTTTATAAGTTGTTTTAGTTTTTGAAAACTATCAGGTTTACAAATGTAATAGTCTGCTCCATTTTGATAAACCTTGTCCATAGCCTCTTTTTGGCAAGAGGTAGAAAATATTACCACAGGTATATTTTTAAATTTCTTATCTTTCTTTATTTCAGTTAAACATTCAAAGCCATTTTTTAGAGGCATGTTTAAATCTAAAAAGATAATATTTGGTGTAGGAGGTACTTCTTTGTCTAAAATTTGCATTAGTTGTTCTCCGTTATTAGCAGTTTTAATATTTACATCGGTATTAAGTTCGTGCAAAGCTTCTTCAAAAAGCAATCTATCGTCAGCATCATCATCAGCTAAAAATATTGAATAATTTTGTGGTAATAGAGCCTTCATAGTGTTACGAAAATAGGTATTTTTTGGCAGTAAAAATTATATTTATTTTTATTAGGTTATTACATAGATTAACAAATTTTAATTAAACTTATTTTCTACCTCTGCTCCTAAAATTTGCCCATCTTTTACGTGTACTACAATATGCTGATCACTGTTAGTAGATACCGAAACCCCAACATAATTTAACGATATAGGAAACATTTTATGTGTACGCTCTACTAAAGCCATAGTTTGTATTTGCGCTGGGTATTGAGCCAATAATGGGTTTAGTGCATACAACATTGTTTTGCCGCTATTTGCCACATCATCTACCAAAATAATTTGCTTATTTTTTAATTCTACATCAGTACTTAAGGTTACTACACTTGGCATTTTTTTATTTACAGTTAGTGCAACTATTGTAATAATACCTTTAAAGTATTCTTTTAGATAAAAAGCCATTTTCTCAGCTATAAAAATGCCATTTTCCTTAATTCCTATAATTACAAGTTCTGTAACATCAGCATTATTTTCAGCAATTTCTATTGCCATCCTTCTAATTTTATTATCTGCAGTTATTTGGCTTAGTATCATAGGTACAATTTACAGTAACAATTTTATGTTTTAAAAATGCAATAAAAAAAGTTTTTTGTAATGTGTACAGTTTACTTTAAAAATTTTATGCTTTATCTTTACGGTACAACCTAATAATTTATGCATTATATACCACAAATTATATTTTTATTGATTTCCGCATTTTCTGTTTGGCTATTTACAAAAAACATTATTCGTATTCGTAAAAATATTTTTTTAGGCCGTGCCGAAAATCTTAATGATAACAAAAGTGAACGAATTAAAAACGTACTACTATTAGCCTTAGGGCAAAAAAAAATGTTTAAAAACCCCTTAGTAGCAGTTATGCATTTTATTATTTATGCAGGGTTTATAATAATAAATATTGAGGTGTTAGAAATTGTATTAGATGGTATGCTGGGTACTCATCGCTTATTTTTAGGATCACTTGGCGGCTTATATACTTTTGCTGTTAATTTTTTTGAAATACTTGCCTTTGCTGTATTGGCTGTATGTGTAGTGTTTTTGGCTAGGCGTAACATTTTAAAACTTAAACGTTTTATAAGTAAAGATTTAAAGGGTTGGCCAAAAACTGATGCTAACCTAATTTTAATTACAGAAATAGTTTTAATGAGCCTTTTCATTTTAATGAATGCAGCAGATAGAGCCCTGCAATTACAAGGTGGACAAGAGCATTACAGAGAAACAGGTAATTTTTTAATATCTGGCCTAGTTGCCCCAATATTTAGTACTGTAAATGCAAGTACACTTATTTATATAGAGCGTACTTGTTGGTGGTTACACATTATTGGCATTTTAGCATTTTTAAATTATTTACCATACAGTAAGCACTTACATATTGCATTAGCTTTTCCTAATGCCTATTATGCAAGGTTACAACCTAAGGGCCAAATGGATAATATGCTTAGCGTACAAAACGAAGTAAAATATATGATGCAGCCGGAGCTTGCCCCAACAGATGCTGGAACTCCTTCAAAATTTGGTGCAAAAGATGTATTTGATTTAAAATGGAAAAATTTATTAGATGCATATTCATGTACTGAATGTGGCCGTTGCTCCACCGCTTGCCCAGCCAACAGTACAGGTAAACTACTTAGCCCTCGTAAAATTATGATGGATACAAGAGATAGGTTAGAAATTGTAGGCAAAAATATTGACAAGAATGGCCAATTTGTAGATGATGGTAAAACCTTATTAATTGATTATATAACTGTTGAAGAACTTCGTGCATGTACCACTTGCAACGCTTGTGTAGAGGCTTGCCCAATTAGCATAAACCCATTAGATATAATTTTTGAACTACGTCGTAGCCTTATTATGGAAGATAGTAATGCACCTCAGGAGTGGAATGGTATGTTTACCAATATAGAAACTAATTATGCTCCTTGGAAACTGAGCCCAGATGAGAGAGATAAATGGGCATTGGAAATGGAAGGATAGGATTGGTTTATTGGTTGATTAGTTATTGGTTGATTGGTTTAAATGTAATTTGATTCCTGAGCAAACGGGAGAGGTATTGTGAAAAACAAAATATAATCCGTTGATCCCTTGTCAGTAAAAACAAAACACTACTGTTATATCTCTCTCTTTTCGTTTAACCTAGCTGCTGCTGACTTTTTAGATAATATTTTATATAGTTGTATAAGTGCAGTTAGGGCAAAAATGCCACCAATAAACCAATTCATATAAGCTTGTGCATTTTGAATTTTATCGTATAAAAATTTACCGCCAAAAATAAAAACACAGTTCCCAGCAAGTGCACCAAGCCCAATGCCTACTATATAACTATTATACTGAGCATTATCAGGTTCTAATACTTTTTTAGTAAATAATACAGTACTCCATCCAAACCAAAATACTACTACTATTGGGTTTATGGCACACCCTACAGCACCTAATAAAAACCTATTCATTCCATTATCAAGCATTGGGTTTTTAGCATTTGTACCACCTTTTGCTGCTGCCAAAAAACTACCAATTGCAAGTGCTACCACAATACCAAAGGTTATCCACTCCATGGCTTTCATGAGCTTTTCTTGTTTACGTATCCAATCTATACCTATTAAGGAAATACGTACGTAAATCATTTCCACCAGCATAGATCCAAAGCTAAACAGCAAGGCTGCATGCACACTTTCTTGAATACCAATTTGCATGGCTGCAACATTGAGTGTACCCAAAGGCAAAGAGCCTAAAAAGCTAATCATCAAACCCCACCAAAAAATTTTAAAAACTTTTGCCATACCTTAAAAAACACAATGCTAAAATAAAAATATGGCAGTGCCAAATTGATATTTGTAATAAATTTTTAGAAAATTTGTTTCATAAAAATAAAAGGCCAGATTTAATAAAGAAGATTACTAATAAATTAATTATAAACACAAAATGGTTTAATAAAAATAAAAATGTACAAATTTTAAAATACTATTCTGCTTTTGCAAATGTTTTTAAGCTAATTTTTACTTTGTCGCTCATGGTAGCGCTTTCAGATCCTACTCCATAATCAATTCTATTAATTTCAAACTTTGCCTCAAATAAAGCACCTCCATTTTTTGCTTCTGCAGTAAAAGGAAATATTATGGCTTTGGTAACTCCTTTAATAGTTAAATTTCCTTTACATGTAAAATGATTTAAATCTGCGCCTGCCAATATCTCTGTACTTACCATATGTATAGTTGGGTATTTGGCTACATTAAAAAAATCATCTCTTTTTAAATGTACATCCCTTCTACTGTTGTCTGTATCAATAGTATTTACATCTACAGTAACATCAAAACTACTATTAGATAGTTTTTTTGCATCAAAAATAATTTTACCTTTTATGCCAGATATATCGCCACCAGTATTTATGCCAAAATTCCGTATTTCGAAATGCAGTTTACTACCCTCGTTTTGTGGTGTAAAGCTTTGTGCAAAGGATGTTTGCATTGTGCATACACAAAGTAAAAAAAGTAAGGTTTTCATAGCACAATATAAACATTAAACTTATTGTATAGGTTAATATAAGTATGCTCACTATCTAACTTTAACAAGTAATTTTATGGCATAAAAAATGCAACATTAATAAGTATCGTATATTAAGTTGTAAAATACTTTCCATTTAAAAGAGTAAATAAAAATTTTGAGTAAAATTGTAGCAATATCCACTAACGTACCTAACTACAAACATAATCAAGCAAATTTATGCAAGTATGCAAACAGCGTTTTTAGTAAAACAGATGAAGATGTACGTAAACTTAATTTTTTATATAACAGGAGTGGTATAGAAAACAGGTATTCTATTTTACCAGATTTTAGTTTACCTGAAGGGGAAAGAAAATTTTTTATTACTAAAAATAACCAACATAGCGTACCAGATATTGAAAGCCGTATGGCATTGTATGATAAAGAAGCTACAGCAATTTCAGTAAAAACTATTGAAGATTGTATTGCAAACATAATAAAACCAGCAGAAATTACACACCTCATTACAGTAAGTTGTACTGGCATGAGTGCCCCTGGGCTTGATTTGCAAATAATGGAGCAAATGAATTTGCCTGAAACAATAGTACGAACTTCTATAAATTTTATGGGCTGTTATGCAGCAGTACATGGTTTAAAATTAGCTGATGCATTTTGTAATGGTAATTCAAAAGCTAATGTAATAGTAGTATGTACAGAGTTTTGCACCTTACATTTTCAAACAGCTACCACGGTTGATAGTCTAACATCTTCCCTACTATTTGCAGATGGTTGTGCAGCAGTATTGGTACAGCCAAGCAACACTAATAAAGGATTAGAGTTGCAAAATTTTTATAGCTATGTTGCCTTTAAAGGTAAAGATGCTATGAGTTGGAGTTTAGCAAGCACTGGCTTTTTAATGACGTTAAGTGGCTATGTACCTGAGTTATTAAAAGCAGATTTTGATAGCTTAGTATCAAAAGCATTGCAACAAACAAACCATACTAAAAAAGATATTACCCATTGGTGTATACACCCGGGTGGTAAAAAAATATTAGAAAATATTGCTACTAGCTTGGAGTTAGAAAAAGAAAATTTTGACTATTCCTACCAGGTTTTAAACGATTATGGTAATATGAGCTCCCCTACTATACTTTTTGTTTTACAAAAAATATTAGCTGATCTAGTAATAGTTGATAACAAAAACGCAACTATTTTTGGTGCTGCATTTGGCCCTGGCCTTACAATGGAAACCTTTACTGCAACTTATGGTTAATTTAAAACACCGCAGCAAGCAAACAGAAATATTAGATACTGATAATTTACCCTTTGCAGCAATTGCTTTGTGCATGCATGAGCTTAATATCATAAACTCTTTGCTTGGTGGCCATGCAATTACGATTAAGGGAGTAAAAGAATTTATTCCTACCAATAATATTCCAATAACCATTTGTGAAATTGGTTGTGGTGGTGGCGATAATTTACATGCTATTGATAAAAAATTAAAAAACCACAAGTATATTGGCATTGATTTAAAACCCACCTGTACAAACTTTGCAGCTACTATATACCCACAATTAAAAGCAAAATGGATAGCTAGTGATTATAGTAAAGTTGATTTTGGAAATGAAAAGCCAGATATTATTTTCTCTTCCTTATTTTGTCATCATTTTAGCAATGCTGCCCTTGTGCACATGTTGCAGTACATGTACACTAATAGCAAAAAAGGATTTTTTATAAATGATTTGCAACGCAATGCCATAGCATATTATTTAATAAAATGGCTCACAGCAGCCTTCTCTAAATCTTACATGGTAAAAAATGATGCCCCAATATCGGTAGCCCGAAGTTTTACAAAAGCTGATTGGATATCTCTATTTAAACTAGCTGGAATTACTAATTACAGTATTAAATGGCAATGGGCATTTAGGTATTTAATTGTTTGTAAAAAATGAACGCAATAACTACATACGATGTAGGTATAATTGGCGGTGGCCTTGCAGGGCTTACCCTATCTATTGGGCTTGCCAAGCTTGGCCATAATGTAGTGTTATTTGAAAAAGAAACCTACCCCTTTCATAAAGTATGTGGAGAGTATATTAGCTTAGAAAGTTACCGCTTTTTAGAAACCGAAATGGGAGTACCCTTAGCCACAATGCAACTGCCTATTATAAAAAAATTATGGTTAACGGCACCAAATGGCCAATCGTTGCACAGTGCTTTACCGCTTGGTGGCTTTGGTATTAGCCGCTATTTGCTTGATGATACTCTGCAAAAAATAGCCCAAAAACATGGGGTACAAATATTGCAAAATTGCAAAGTAGATGAGGTTATATTTAATGATGAAACATTTACTTTAAAAACTTCAAAAGGTAATTTTACCAGCAGGCTATGTTGTGGTAGTTGGGGCAAACGCAGCAATTTTGATTTAAAACTTAAACGCAGTTTTGTTACTAAAAATAATACTCGATTAAATAATTATGTTGGCATAAAATATCATGTACTCGGTAATTTTGATGAAGATACCATTGCCTTGCATAATTTTAAAGATGGTTACTGTGGGGTATCAAAAATTGAAGAAGGGAAGTATTGTGTGTGCTATCTTACCAAAGCCAGCAACATAAAAAATGCAGGTACTATACAAGCTGCTGAGGAACAAATTTTAGCAAAAAACCCTCATCTAAAAAAAGTATTTACTACCATGCAACATTGTTATGATGCACCACTCACCATATCTCAGGTATCGTTTAGTAATAAAACTGCTGTACAAAATAATATACTTATGCTTGGTGATGCTGCCGGTATGATAACACCCCTTTGTGGCAACGGTATGAGTATAGCCATGCACAGTGCAAAATTAGCCACAGCAAGCATTACCGCTTTTCTGCACAATAATATTAGCCGTACACAGCTACATACTAATTACACTACATTATGGCAACAGCAATTTTTAAAACGTATTAAAGTTGGCCGTACCGTACAAACTTTTTTTGGTAAAACTTGGATTACAAACGCTGTAATATCTATTTTAAAAAGGAGTACATATTTAACTAAAAAAATTATATTGCAAACCCATGGGGAGGAGTTTTAAAAACAAGAAAAATGAACATATAAAATCACCCCATCTTCTCATCAGCCGCCTTCATAACAGCATACATTCTTTTTGTTTCCTTTAAAAATTTCATACCCTTATACAAACCCCAGGGTTTAATACTAAAAGCTTTTTTATTATATACACTTATACTGTATAATGCATGCCAGTGCTTCATAATTTCTTTGTAAGCTCCAAGTAAAGTGTAGCCAGTATCGTAAAAGTGGTTAGGCTCTGCACCACAGCCATTATACTCTAATATGGTAAAGTTTTTTCCTTGTTTTAAATCGGCAATGCTACTACACATAATATCGTACCTGCCATAAAAAAAATCATTTATTGATATACTCAATTTATCGAAAATGGCCAACAAATTATCATCTATTTCATTTTTTAAATCTACAAAATGAGCCCCCTTATTATGGTTTGCAGCATAGCTTAAAATATATTTTTGGCCTGCTGGTATTATGGTTTGCCAATTGCCCTCATGGCGGCTGTGTAAGTCGTTATAGCGTTTTGCTGCTTTTGGGTTTTGTGTAATAAGCTGTTGTAAAGTATGTACTCCATCACCTACAACATGCAAAGGTATTTTATGTAAAAAGCCTGTTATTAACCCTTTTGGCTCATTTGGATGTTTAATATGAAACACACTCACCTCTACAGGGTAATGCACCATTTTTTGTATAATATATTCTACTGGGTTATTAACATGGTAATGTTTTAATTCTGCCTCATTATCAATTTTTCTAAATAAAATGCCTTGGCCACCCATTTCAGGTTTTACAATAAATGGATAAGTGATGGTACTTTTTGCAATACAACTAAGTACATCAGCAAATGGTAAAGTTGGTTTAATATTAAAAGTTTCAGGGTATAAATGCTTTGGAAGCAAATCATACATCTCTTTTTTGGGTTCCCCTTCCATACCACCAAAAGTAAGGTTAGGGTTGCTAGGGGTAAAAAACCAAACCGCCCCACTTCGTAACATATACCAAGCCCATACAAAAGCCATAGGTATATACAAAATTTTAAAAGGCCATGCCTCCCAATTAGTTATGGTATGAAGAATTTTTTTCAAATTATGTGTTAATCAACAAAAATAATTGCATTATGGCAAACATCAATCATTAAATGTTAGTTACTTTGTACCATAAATTATAATAAAGTATGCATGTACCAATAATGGCTGAGCTAATGGCCGCTGGCGAAACACCTGAAGTATTGTTTTGGGTTGGTTGTGCCGGTAGCTTTGATCAAAGAGCACAAAAAATAACTAAAGCTTTTGCAACTATTTTACAAAAAACCAATACCAAATATGCCATTTTAGGCAAGGAAGAAATGTGTACAGGCGACCCTGCCCGTAGAGCTGGTAATGAGTTTATGTTTCAAATGATGGCATATCAAAATATACAAGTGCTTGATGGCTACGGTATAAAAAAAATTGTAACTGCCTGCCCTCATTGTTTTAATATTTTTAAAAATGAGTACCCTGCTCTTGGTGGCAATTATGAAGTAATACACCATGCTACTTTTTTACAACAACTTATAGATGATGGTAAAATAACTATGAGTGAAGATGGGGCTTTTAAAGGAAAAAAAATTACCTACCACGATAGTTGTTATTTAGGTAGGGCTAACGGCATATACGAAGCTCCTCGTAAAGTATTAGAGGCGTTAGATGTAGAGCTAATAGAAATGAAACGCTGTAAGAGTAATGGTTTATGTTGTGGGGCTGGTGGTGCACAAATGTTTAAAGAAGAAGAAAACGGAGATGTAAGAATAAATATTGAACGTAGCAATGAGGCATTGGCCACAGGTGCCAATATTATTGCTGCTGCCTGCCCATTTTGTAATACAATGATGACTGATGGTGTGAAAAATAAAGAAATGGAAGATGAAGTAGCTGTAATGGATATTGCAGAGCTTGTAGCAGCATCACTAAACTAATGGTTCATTTTTATTTAATTTACAAATTATGCAATTTAATTTAGCTGAACATTTACCTGAAGATTTTGCTGATAACAGTAGAGTTTGGATTTACCAAAGTGATAGAATTTTTTTTATGCAAGAGGCGCTGGAAATAGAACCTATGCTGCAACAATTTGTTGAGCATTGGAAAAGCCATGGTACGCCTATAAAAGGATATGCAAATTTGTTTTTTGGTAGGTTTGTTATTTTAATGGCAGATGAGAGTGCAACGGGTGTGAGTGGTTGCAGTACGGATAGTTCAGTAAAACTTATTAAGGAGATAGAACAAAAATTTAGTGTGAATATGTTTAACAGGTTAATGCTAACATTTTATATAAATGAAAAAATTGAACAAATACCGGTTTCACAACTCGATTATGCTATAGAAAATAAATTTATAACATCATCAACCTTATATTTTGATAATACTGTGCTTACCAAAAAAGCTTTACAAAACGATTGGATAACTCCTACATCAAACACTTGGTTATCATCAAAATTTACTACTGCAAAAGCTTAGTAGAGGTATATTTTCCCCAATAGGTTATTTTACATTAAAATAGCCTATGAAATTTTGTGTAAACTACACCAATCTTGTAATGGCATGGTTTTAACAGTTAGCCCTTACAAACAATCATATAATTTAAAGAAATGAATTTCGCCCAACTACAAAAATTTACTATTGTTGTTATATTAACAATATGCAGTGTGAGTATAGTTTCTGCTCAAAACACAGTAGCCACAGATACTTCAAAATACATAACCCTTAAGGCATCATCAAAATACAACAAAAGTGCTTTTTACAAGTTTTTTTGGGGTGAGCACTACCGTAAGGAATGGAACACACCTGTAACAGTTAAAAAGGTGCTTTTAGATACACTAAGAGGTGGTGTAAAACCTTATCAAACTGGCGGTAGCAGGCAGACAAAATCATTAAGAGTAACTGATAAAAAAGATCATGAATATGCTTTTAGAAGTGTAGATAAAACTTTTGGTAAAGCTTTACCACCAATAGCTTTGGGCAGCTTTGTTGAAAAATTAGCAAATGATCAGGTAACTATATCCCACCCTTATGGAGGCCTTATTGTAGCACCTATGGCGGAAGCTGCTAAAATTTATCATGCCACACCACAATTATTTTATGTGCCTGTGCAGCCTGCTTTGGGTAAATTTAATGACAGTAGCGCTAATACATTATACACTTTTGAGCAAAGGCCTGACGAGGATTGGAGTACAGAACCTGATTTTGGCAATTCAAAAAAGATAGTGAGTACTGAAAAGATGCTAGAAAAAATTCTTGATGATAATGACAATTTAGTAGATCAAAGAGCATTTGCAAAAGCTAGATTATTTGATATGCTAATTGGTGATTGGGGCCGTCATGAAGACCAATGGCGTTGGGCTACTTTTAATGATAATAAAAAAACAATTTACGTACCAATACCAAGAGATAGAGACAATGCTTTTACAAAATTTGATGGATTTTTATTACGCAGCATAATTAATAGCTTAAATGTAGATCACCTACAAACATTCGATTATAAATTAAATAAGGTAAATGAATTTAATTTTCCCGGCCGCCATTTAGATCATCATTTATTAAACGAAATAAGCAGAAAAGAATGGTTAGAGGTAGCCAATGAATTAAAAGCAAGTATAACTGATAAAGTTATTGATGATGCAGTTAAACAAATGCCGGCAGAAGTGTATAATATATCTGGACCTTCCATAGCTGCAAAATTAAAATCACGAAGAAATAATATAGATAAATGGGCTGCAAAATATTACGAATTTTTATCAGAAGATATTGAAATTACAGGTACTCAAAAACAGGAAAAATTAGAA
>JANMAV010000308.1:0-1823 GCA_031360055.1 Ferruginibacter sp. | reverse complement strand
CGACGCGGTCAATGTCAGCCAGCTCAGCGCCGCGACCACCGGTTTCGGCACCACCATCACCGCGCTGCAGGCAGCCGACTTGGCGTTCGACTCCAGGATCGATGGATTGGAGGCGCTGGCGCTCGACGTCGACAGCCGTCTCGACCGGATCGACAACCGGGTTGCGGCGGCCGGCGCGGTCGCCTCGGCGCTGTCGGGCGCGGCGTTCCTGCCGGGCAAGTCGTTCAACCTCACCGCCAACGTCGCGACCTATGACGGCGCTCAAGCCGGTGCGATCCTCTTGGGCGCGATGGTCGGCGACAATATGGCGTTCACCGCCGGTGTCAGCCACGGCTTCAACAAGGGTGGCAAGACCGCCGCCCGGGCCGGCATCACGTTCGGCTGGTAGCAAGGCGCAGGTTGACGCGTGAAATAGCGGGCGGCACCTCAACGGTGTCGCCCGTTGTTCATTGGATGAAGTGCTTTGGCCCGACCCGACCTAAACGAACCTGTCCAGCGCGCCGCCTATCGCCGCGAATTGCGCGATTACGGGCGGCCATGGCGGCTGCTGGGGATGGCGCTGCTGCTCGCCGGGCTGGCGGTGGTGCTGGTCCGCGGTGCTGGGTTCGACTGGCTGTCCGCCGTGTTGATCGCCGCCGGCTGGCTGGTGTGGATCCCGCTGATCGTGGCGCGCAGCCGCTATCACCGCCGACGGATGGCCGAAGGCTGCAGCAACTGATGGCTGGGCGCGCTGCCTAGAAGGTGTAGGCGAGCCCCAGCACGCTCTGCCATTGCGACTTGGACCCGCGGTCGTCGACGAACGGCGACTTGCCGATGCTGCCGACCAGCCGGCTGTAGGTGCCGGCGCCGAAGATCGACAGGCCGTGGGTCAGATCGCCGGTGATCGACTGGTTGACCAGAGCGGTCAGCTTCCAATTCTTCATCCCGCCATGGGCGTTATACGACGGCGGCGGGAGTGCGAATTGCGGGCCGCCCGGTGCCTCGGCCGACGCGGTCGTTCCGACCAGGAAGCCGCCGTAGCTGTAATAATAATCGGCGTAGCGGTTGCTGACGAAATCGGCCGACGCTCCGACCGAGACATAGGTGTGTTTCGACAGCGGCGTGCCGAAGTCGATGTTGGGGGTGAAGACGGTCGATTCATGGGCATTGCCGACGTCGGTCACCACGTCGAGGCGCAAGCTCAGCGCACCATAGGGGTTGGTCACGCCGTGGAAGGTGACGCCGGCGAACCCGCCGAGTTCGATCGCGGGCTTGCGCTTGCCGAACAGGCGAACGAAATCATCCTCGATCTTGCTAACCCGCTCGCGGCGGATGCCGACGATCGGCCCGACGTCGATGTCGATCCCGCTTTCGGGCTGGCGGATCAGGTCGACGTAGAGATAGGTGCCGCGGGTCGAAAAGTTCATCCCGTTGACCCGGCCGCGAACCGCGGCGAACGGGGTGAACTTGTAATCGTCGGATCCCTCGTAATCGGGGATGTAGCCGCCGCCGGCGGCAATGGTGAAGGTGTCCGACTGGTCATTGGGGTCGGGCAGGCCCGGATCGCCCGCGGTCTGGGCGAGCGCCGGCGTTGCGGCGAGCAAGGCGATAAGCGCCGTGGCGGTACGAAGCATGGATCAATCCCCCCTGTTCAAGTCGATCGGTTGTTAACCTAAATTAGCTGCGGGGCAAAGTCGATTGCGTGGGCTCCGGGGATTAGCGGCGTGGACTCAGTCGCCCTGGCCCGGCTCGGGCGAGAAATATTTGTCATATTTGCCCTCCTCGCCCTTATGCTCGTCGGCGTCGGCGGGTGAGTCCTTCTTGCGGGTGATATTGGGCCATTG
>JANMAV010000306.1:0-40322 GCA_031360055.1 Ferruginibacter sp. | reverse complement strand
ATAATTTTAGCAATACATAGCTATCTTTTTTAAAAAATTGCTAAGTATTATAATATAAAAAATAAATATTTTTTTAAGTACGAGAATTTAAATTCATACTTAAAAAATTTGATAAAATACTAGAATATGAACGGATTTAATTTTTCGAAATATGACCCTTCGCAAAATGAACAAACAGGTTTTGATAAATTAATGAAAATATTTACTCAGTTGCTTACGTATACTAGTGGCGATTTTGGCGAAGCTATGCAATGGCTCAATGAACTTGATAAAGAATATAAACTTACAAATAATGAGTATGGTATTGGCGATTTTTTAGAAGACTTAAACACCAAAGGTTATATAGATGAGAATAACCAAAATGGAGAAATAAAAATTACTGCAAAAACAGAACAGACGATTAGAAAAAGTAGCTTAGAAGAAATTTTTGGGAAACTTAAAAAAACTAAATCAGGTAATCATCAAACATTTAAACCAGGAGGTGGCGATGAGATTAACCCTGAAACCAGACCGTTTCAGTTTGGAGATAGTATGGAGCAAATAGATTTTACATCATCGATACGCAATGCACAAATAAACCATGGGGTAGATATTTTTAAAATGCAGGAAGATGATTTAGAGATAAGAGAAACAGATTTTAAATCTCAAACAAGTACAGTGTTAATGATAGATATTTCTCACTCTATGATATTGTATGGTGAAGATAGAATTACACCAGCCAAAAAAGTAGCTATGGCATTAAGTGAACTGATAAAAACTAAATACCCAAAAGATACTTTGGATATTGTAGTTTTTGGAAACGATGCCTGGCCCATAGAAATAAAAGATTTACCCTACTTGCAGGTTGGCCCATACCATACCAATACTGTTGCAGGGCTTGAGCTTGCCATGGATATTTTACGCCGTAGGCGTAACCCAAACAAGCAAATTTTTATGATAACTGATGGCAAGCCTACTTGCTTAAAAGTTGGTAAAGAATATTACAAAAATAGTTTTGGGGTAGATAGAAAAATACTTACTCGTTGTATGAGCCTAGCTACACAATGCAAAAAAGCAAAAATTGTGATCACAACATTTATGATAGCTAGTGATCCCTATCTTCAACGTTTTGTACAGGAGTTTACTGAAACAAATAATGGCAAAGCATTTTTTGCGTCACTAGATAAACTAGGAGCTTTTATTTTTAAAGATTTTGAAAGCGGTAAAAGAAAAACGGTTTATTAAAATCTAACTCTTATAAACACCACTCTTTTTACAATACAAAAAAGCTAATATAATTTCAGCGTATTTTTAATTTAAGTAGTAATAATATTTGCTTCTAGTAACAAATCATTAAATTTTACATCGGCAGAAATTCCTATTTTTTTGCGTAGCCTCGAGTTTACTGATCGTATAGTTTCTAAACTAACACCCATAATAGCCGCCATTTCTTTGTTACTTAGTTGCAGTTGTGTAAGCGCTATGAAACGGGTTTCAGCAGGCGTAAGGTTTGTATACTGGGCTTTTAGTTTAATAAAAAATCCTTTATATGCTTTTTCATACAGCTGTTGAAAATTTTGCCAATCTGTATCAGTCAAAATTGCAAACTGTCGTAGCTCATTTATGCTATCTATTTGTTGTGGAGATAACTGACCCCCTTTTTCCTTATTTATATTTTCTATCTCTTCGGTAAACTTTTCAATAATAATATTTTTTTCAACAATATTCTGTTTAAAAATTTCTAATTGGGTAGCTGCTTTTTTAAGCTCTATTGTTGCAGCATTTTTTTCATCCTCGAGGAGTTTTTGTTTGTGCTTTGTTTTAAGTTGTGATCTGTTGTATAATAATATAAAAATAGCAATAGCTAAAATGGATAGTATAATTAAAGCATTTCGTGTAAGTGTTGATATTTTTAATTGAGATTGCAATAGATCTTCTTTTAGCTTACTTTTTTCAGTTTCAAAATCAAGCTGGGCAGTGGTCTGCAAATTTTTATCAAACTTATGTGCAAGACTGTCTTTATAAAATAAAAATGAATCTAAAACAGCATAAGCTTCATTTGTATTGTTTATGGCTTTATTGTATTGTAATTGCAACCCAAAATAATTATAAATAGTATTAATATCTGCATCTTTACCTTGGTTACGCATGTATTGTTTTATTAACGGCAATGTGCTATCAAGGGCGGTGTATTGTTTTTTGTACAGCTGTATTTTGGCAATTTTTGCATAATTAGCAGCAGTACAATTACCCAAATCTAATTGTACTAAACTTGGTATGGCTTTTATTAAAAAAGGCATAGCTGAATCATACTTGTTTTCTAAAATATAAGTTTCTCCTATGTTACTATTTGCTATACCCACCCATACAGGTAAGTATGTAGGAGCATCTTTGTAACTGATGGCATCAAAACATTTGCTATACCAAAACCTTGCGCTATCATAGTTTTGTAAATTTTTATAAATGGCACCCAATAAATCGTAATTATACAACACACCAATCATCATTTTAGTGGGGGTTTTAGCAGCCATAGTAGCTAACGGTAAAGCCTTTTTATAATCTCCAAAACGATAATGTGCTGTAGCATAGGTATTTAAAGCATATTGCTTTTCAAAAAAATCACCTTCGCTAATATTCTTATATAAATCGTAGGCTTGCAAATAATATTTAAAACCAACGCCAAAAATTTTTTTTGTAACAAAGTAATAATGTCCTTGATGTAAAATACAATATGCCTCTAAATTTTTAAAGCCTTGCTTTTGTGCAGATTGTATAAGGGCTTCAAACCTTTTTTTAATGGTAGGGTCATCATCAAAACCATTAATAATTTTATATTTTAAGTCATAGAATTCGGCAAGCCATAAGCCTCTATTATCGTTATTTTTTTTAGCTAATTCAACTAAATTCTCAAAACTTTTTTTTGGTTTATTTTGCTTTGATTTTTCGTAGGTTTCTGATAAGACAAAAAGGGTATAATACCGCTCAGGATAATTTACTTTATATGCTGCTTCAAATTGGGCATTTGCTTTATTTACTATCGTATTACTGAAACATAGAACAAGCCATGCTTTACAAAGGAATTTATAATAAGCCATAACAGTTATTAAAAGTAGTTGGTATCAAAAAAAATTAGCCGCAATTTTCGTAACATAATATACGAATATTGCGGCTAGTAGATTTTATATTAATTTATCGGGCAATATTAACGGCTCTCTTCTCTCTGATTACAGTTACTTTTATTTGCCCAGGAAAAGTCATTTCTGTTTGTATTTTTTGGGCAATTTCAAAGCTTAGTGTATCGCTTTCAGCATCAGTTACTTTATCAGCTTCTACAATAACCCTTAGTTCTCTACCTGCTTGTATAGCATAAGCTTTTTCTACTCCGTTATAAGATGCAGCAAGGTTTTCAAGATCTTTAATACGCTGTATGTATTGCTGCATTATTTCCCTCCTTGCACCCGGCCTTGCACCACTAATAGCATCACAAGCCTGTATAATAGGAGATATTACATATTCCATTTCCATTTCATCATGGTGGGCACCAATTGCATTAACAACGGCTGGGTTTTCACCATATTTTTCTGCCAATTTTGCACCTAATAAGGCATGGCTTAATTCAGTTTCTTCATCGGGCACTTTACCAATATCGTGTAGTAAACCTGCTCGTTTTGCTAGCTTTGGGTTCATACCCAATTCAGATGCCATTATACCACAAAGGTTAGCAGTTTCTCTACTATGCATTAATAAGTTTTGCCCATAGCTACTTCTAAAACGCATACGCCCAACCATTCTTATCAATTCTTTATGCAAACCATGTATACCTAACTCTATGGCAGTACGCTCACCAATTTCCATAACTTGGTCATCGAGCTGGCGTTTAGTTTTTTCCACTACTTCTTCAATACGTGCAGGGTGTATTCTACCATCTGCAACTAAACGTTGTAATGATAGCCTAGCTATTTCTCTACGCAAAGGATCAAAAGATGATAAAACGATTGCTTCGGGTGTATCATCAACAATTAAATCTACACCGGTTGCTGCTTCTATGGCACGTATATTTCTTCCTTCTCTACCAATTATAGATCCTTTAATTTCATCACTCTCTAAATTAAATACGGTAATACTATTTTCAATAGCTTGCTCAGCAGCTGTACGTTGTATAGTTTGTATTACAATTTTACGGGCCTCTTTATTAGCTTTAAGTTTAGCATCTTCAATAATTTCTTGTTGTAATACCAAGGCTTGGCTTTTTGCTTGTTCTTTTAAGCCATCTATTAGTTGGGCTTTAGCATCTTCGGCCGTTAAACCTGCTACTTTTTCTAACTTTTTTAAATGCTCTTCCTGGTGCTTTTCAAGCTCAATTTGCTTTTGCTTTACAACATCAGTTTGGGCAGCAAGAGTTAGCTTTAAAGCCTCAGTTTCCTTTACAACTTTTTCTGCGTTGGCTTCTTTTTGTGCTAAACTTTGCTCTTTGGCAGAAATACCTTTTTCTTTATCAGTTACACTTTGTTCTTTGGCAGTAATGCTTTGTTCTTTTTGTTTGATTCTGTTTTCAGCTTCAACAATTTTTTGATTTCTATTTAAGGCCTCTTGTTCATTTTCAATTTTTAACTGAGCAAATTTTGCCTTTGCTTCAATTTCTCTTTCTTTTTTATAACTATCTGCCTTAATTTGAGCCTCAGCTATAAGTTTTTGAGCTTTTATTTCAGCCTGTTGTACTTCTTTATCAGTATTTTTTGCAAATAAAAATTTGCCGGCAAAAACCCCTGCTGCAAGGGCAATTGCGCCTACTATGATTGTAATTATATCCATTATTAGTTTTAGTGTTTTGTAAAATACCTATAAAAATGTTTAACCGCCTTGCAATAAAGCGATTGTAAACGAAGATATGAAAAAAATAGGCATTGTAAATGCTGATACTGTGCATTGCATTTTTAGTAGTATTTTGCTTAGATAGCATTATAGGGCTGAAAAAACTGTAAAAACAGTTGTATCTTATTTAAAATCATTATTAACTATATAACTAAACCTAAATCAGTATTTAAAAAATTAATCTAAATTAACCCGTTGGCAGAATTATTTTTAAAATTGTGCAACAAAAAAATGCTATGTAGTTTTTTGCTCTTGTTGGTATCAACCTATAACTCATTCGCCGAGGCCTGGTCTGCCACCAGCCGACAAAGTATTAGATACGCTCCTACTGGCGCAGATATGCAGCGTCAGCAAAAAGAAGCCAAGGGTATCTGTGCTATGTTTAGTATCCAGTACTAGCATTTATTTATGTTATTCATTAAAGTAGGTATATTTTAAACTCAATACATAATATTTTATTAAATTTATAAAATGAGCAAAAAGTATAAATTTAATGATGAATAAGCTAGGCACAGATACGCTTGGCTGCTTTACCTATGCTGCATATCTGCGCCAGTAGGGGCCAGTAGGGGTGTGTAAGTAAATAAGCGAAGGTTAAGGATATTTATTTGATCCATTTTAAAAAAATTACAATGAAATACCTCTTATTAATATTGGCAGTCACTTTTTATTCTTGCTTAGAAAAAAAAGAGTTTAAAAAGACTATTAAACTTGATTCTTTTGGTAAATCAAATTATTCTTATGACTTATTGAAACAAGAAATTGAAAAAGCAAAATTGGAAGATATAGAAAATGGTTACGACTCTATTTTTATTAGACTAACTTTTTCTTCTCCTTCTAAATCATATGTAACTCAAGTTGTAGAAATTAAGTACGATAATAAAATTTGGGTTTATACACAATTTGAATTAAAAAATTTGTATGAAGGCGATAGTATAACAAAATTAATAAGTTCAAAACAACAGAATGTAGTTGTGAAAAATCCAAAAAATGGATGGCCATTATTTATAAATAATATTTTTGAACTCGGTATTGCTACGTTACCAGATTCTCATGATATAAAAAATCTTCTAACTTCAAGCCACAGTTATTATGTAGGAGTTACAATTGCGACAAAATATAATTTTCGATATTATTCTTTACCGCTACCACAAATTAGTGAAACAAAAAATATTAAAGAAACGGAAAAAGGTAAAGAAATTATCTATTTAATTGTATCTGAATTTGGAGTTAGTAATTATATTTATGATCATTTAAGTAGAGTAAATCAAAGTAATGATATTGAAGAAGAACTAAAAATTAAAGGTTCATTAGCACCATTAAAAGAAGTTTTCAAAGCTAATTAGTATCTCTCTCTGGCGAAGATATTCAGAGCTGTTAAAGCAGCCTAGCGTATCCTCTTCCTTTGTTCGTGGTACACGAAACATACTTATTATTTTTATTATTAAAAATATAAATACTTTTTTACTAATGCAAATTTTGAAATGAAGGGATGTATAGCAAATACAATAATTTTGGAAATGGTGTTGGTTTTTTCGCCAAAAATCTATGCCTAGGTTGAGATGTCGTTTCGTGTGCCAAGAACAAGGTGAAGAGAGTTCATTTGAATAAATTTAATATGATATATTTATTACAACATAGTTATGAAATTGGAGATTTTCAAGAAACGAAAATAATTGGAATTTATAAAACTAGGAAATCTGCGGAAATTGTAATCGAACAATACAAAAATCTTTCAGGTTTTAAAGATTATCCTATAGAATATTTTTTTATTGATGAATATGAGTTAAACATTAATTATTGGCAAGAAGGATTTAGCAAATAAGCATCACCTTTTGCAATAATGCAGAGCTGGTAAAGCAGCCAAGTGTATCTGTACCAAGCTTAAAATATATTGTTAATAAATATTTTCACAAAACGTAATAAATATTTAAAAAAACTAGTTCAAATACTTCATAAGTTATATCAATTATAAAAAACATTTTTATCAACATTTATTCTTGTTTTTACAACCATTAAAAATTTATTAGCACAAAATATGCACAAAATTTTAAATTTATTTATACTAACACTAACCATAACAAGCTGTGCCCAAAAAGATTTTATAACAAAATATAGTTTTAATAGTAAGGTTTTTAAAGCCCAAAAATATTATTACACCCTTACCAGCACAAGCAACATAGAAGCCAATGCTAATAACAATAATGCAATAACAAACAACACCGCTACAGTAAGCTTTATATACCAATTACAGGCAGATAGCATAGGCAATAAAATTGTAAAAATAACGTACGATAAATTTTATATTACAAGCAAAAAAAACGATGAGGAGCAAGATGTGTATGATTCAGAAACAGAAGGAGAATCATCGCCCCTAATGAACAAGGTATTGGCACAAATAAAAGGTAGTACTATAACCATTATTGCCAATAAAAATGGTAAAATACTCAGTACTACGGGTGTAAATGAAATATCAACCAAAATAGCCAATATATTACCCAATTTTGAAGATGGTAGTAACACAGCAATAATACAGCAACTTAGCAGTTTTGTAGGCGATAAATTTATAAAAGAAAATGTAGAACAAAACCTTGCAATAGTACCTGATACTGCAATTAACATTGGCAAAACTTGGCTGCAAAACAGTACCATAAATGCTGATGTACCCTTAGATGCATCAATTAAATACAGTCTTCAAAATGTAGAAAACGGTGTAGGCATTATAGATTCTTATGCTGATATTAGCTCCATAAACGATAAACCAATAACCTTATTAGGTATTACTGCTGCAACCAATTTAAAAGGCAATATAACGGGTAATTATAAACTTCTTGTAAACAGTGGCTTTTTAATAGGCTCAAATACAGAAATTAATATTGCAGGTACCATAAATTTATCTGCACAACAAATTCCAGTAAGCATAAAAATTACAAAAAAAATTACGGCTAAAGAAATTCAATAAAATTTTTATTATTTATCAATACATCTGGGTGCTTTATCCACAAAACTTACTCAACTTTTAATAAAAATATTAGGGTAATGGTTGCCCAACTGCTACAGCACAATTGTGGCCAGGTTGGCCATGAGCCGGGTTTAATTTTGCAGTGCTGTTACTAGTTGCTGCATTTTCAGTATTTAAAGGTACAGGTACATTTTGCATTGCTGGTACCGCAGTATTTGTAGTATTATTTACTGTTACTGGTTTAGTTTTAGCTTGGTTTAAAGGAGCTCCAACTGCTACTGCACAATCGTGGCCGGGCTGGCCATGTGCAGGGTTTAGCCCTTTGGCATTACTTGCTGTTACTGCATTTGCTACCGCTTTTGTTGCCATTGCATTATTAATAGGTTGAGGTTTTACAGCCTCTCTAGTATTTGTTGCTGTAGTGGTTAAGGGTGCACCCACAGGTTTGCTACAATCATGCCCGGGCAAACCATGTGCTGGGTTTATACCAGATGCCACTGCTGCATTATTTTGCATATTGGTTGTTATAGTTGGCTGTATTGTAGTTGCAGTAGTAGGCTGTACAGTATTTGTACCAGGCATTATAGAAGTAGTAGTTTGGTTTGCAGCCCCAGTGTTTGCAACAGCAATAATATTTTTACTAGTATCCCTATTAATAGGAATTATAGATAAATCTTTTTCAGGTGCTTTAGTATTATTACAAGCTTGTAACACAATAACAGTGCATATAATTGGGAGTATATTTTTCATATTTCGATTATTTAATTTTGCCTTCTGCAGATAAAGTTTACTGTTGCTAAGATAGTTATTTATGTTGTAGTATGTAATATTGGAAATGCTGTATACAAGTAATTTTAAAAGCGTAGTTTTTTTGACGATACGTTTTATAGCATAAAAAGCTGGTATCTTTCTGTTTCGTATTGAGATTCATTTTAAAAATATACTTCATTTTATTTTTACTTATCTTCAAAAAAACTAAGATAAATACATGCTTGTAAAAACCTTTGGCAGTGCCGTGTATGGTGTAGAGGCCATTACTATTACGGTAGAAGTAAATGTAACCAACCAAGGGCAGCATTATTTTATAGTAGGCTTGCCAGATAATGCCGTAAAAGAAAGCCTGCAACGGGTAGAAAGTGCTATAAAAAGCAACCATTACTACATGCCACGTACAAAATTAGTTGTAAACCTTGCCCCTGCAGATATTAAAAAAACAGGCTCAGCATTTGATTTGCCCATTGCCATTGGCACTTTGGGCGCTACGGAGCAAATACAAAACCCAGAAAGATTAGAAAAATTTGTAATGATGGGAGAGCTAAGTTTAGATGGTAGCTTACGCCCCATAAAGGGTGCATTGCCTATTGCTATACAAGCCCGTAAAGAAGGTTTTGAAGGTTTAATATTACCCTTGGCAAATGCCCGAGAAGCTGCTATGGTAAACAACTTAAAGGTTTTTGGAGTTACCCATATAAATGAAGTTATTGATTTTTTTAAAGATGAAAAAACGCTGGTACAAACCATTGTAGATACCCGTGCTGAATTTGCTAATGCACAAAGCGATTTTGATATTGATTTTTGCGATGTAAAAGGACAGGAAAACATAAAAAGAGCCTTAGAAATAGCTGCTGCAGGTGGCCACAATGCCATACTTATAGGACCACCAGGTGCTGGTAAAACCATGCTGGCAAAAAGGCTACCCACTATACTACCACCACTCACTTTGCATGAGGCTTTAGAAACTACTAAAATACATAGTGTAGCAGGCAAACTACCTGAAAATGCTACTATTGTAAGCAAGCGGCCGTTTCGTAGCCCACACCATACTATTAGCGATGTTGCTCTTGTTGGCGGTGGGGGCAACCCACAACCCGGAGAAATTAGTTTGGCTCATAACGGCGTATTGTTTTTAGATGAATTGCCCGAATTTAAACGTACTGTTTTAGAGGTAATGAGGCAACCAATGGAAGAAAGAAAAGTTACCATATCTCGAGCAAAAGTTGCGTTGGATTTTCCTGCAAGTTTTATGCTTATTGCCAGCATGAACCCCTGCCCATGTGGGTATTTTAACCACCCTGAAAAAGAATGTAGCTGCCCACCCGGCGGTGTGCAAAAATATTTAAATAAAATATCAGGGCCTTTATTAGATAGAATAGATTTACATGTTGAAGTAACACCGGTTGCCTTTTCTGAATTGCAAAGCACACAAAACTATGAAAAAAGTGAGACTATAAGGGAAAGGGTAATACGTGCAAGAGAGATACAGGCAGAGCGTTATAAAAACAATGAAGGCGTATATGCCAATGCTCAAATGAGTAGCAAAACTTTAAAAGAGATTTGCATTATAACTACCGCCGGGCAAAATTTATTAAAGATTGCTATGGAAAAATTAAACTTATCGGCTCGTGCATACGATCGTATTTTAAAAGTAAGCCGTACCATAGCTGACCTAAGCGGCAGTGCCGATATTAAACCTGAACACTTGGCTGAGGCTATACAATATAGAAGCTTGGATAGGGAAGGTTGGGGGGCTTAGAACGTATTGAGTATTGAGTATTGAGTATTTAGTATTTAGTATTTAGTATTTAGACACAAGATATTACACACAAGACTAGTTTATTACTAAGCAATATTTTTTTAAGTACATAGATATTTTGAATTTGAAAAATTAAACTTTATGCCATACTCACATTATATAATTGGATATAAACAAAAAACAAACTAGTTGTATTAAGTCCAATACTTAACTACCAATTCCAAATTTCAATTCAACCATTTTAAGTACATGAGCAATAAACAAACACCCTGAATTTAAATCCCAATTCCTGATCACCAATTCCAAATTCCAATTCAATTAGTCAATCAGCCAACAAACTAACCAACCCGTTCTTTTTCACCGCTAACAGCTGCTTCTTTTCTCATTTTTCGTATCATCCAAATTTCGCCTTTGTGTCTTGTAGGTATGGCATCTCCAAGTATTTTACCCCAAGGTTTCATTTCTGGCAGCCTATCAAAAATAATTTTTAATATTGCCAAAAACGGTATCGATAAAAACATACCTGCTACACCCCACAGTGCTCCGCCAAGTAAAACAATTACTAAGGAAAAAAATGCATTAATTTTTACCCTTGATGAAACTAAAAACGGCACTAAAAAATTGTTATCAATAAATTGAATAAGCAAGTAAGCTCCTAAAATTAAAAATTGAGTAGTAAACCCATCTTTAGTAACTGTAGTTATTAATACAGGTAAAGCAATAGCTACTAACCCACCAATATATGGTAGCATATTAAGCAAAGCACCAATAACGCCTAATAATATGGCATACTCTACACCCAAAATTAGTAGAGCTGCACTATTTAAAAAAGCTACTACCAAAGCTTCTAACAATAAACCTACCATATAACTTTGTATGGCAGATTTTGTTTCGGTTAATACATCAGATACTTTTTCAGAATTCTCTTCTGCAAAAACTTCATGAAAAAAATTGAGAATTAATTTTTTATAAAGTAATAATAAAAAAACATAAATAGGCACTAAAAATATTAAACCTATTGTACCTAAAGCACTACCTACAGCAGTACCTAAAAAAGCTTTACTGCTATTAATAGAATCTGATATTATTTTTTGTTGTTTGGCAATAGGTGTGTTTAAATGCTCTTGTACCCAATATTGTAAATCTTTTACATGCTCATTAAACTTTACTTGTAACTCGGGCAAATTATCCCCAAAATTTATTATTTGTGTTGTAATAAAAAATAAAATACCACTTACAATAATAAATGCCACAGTAAGTGCTATTGTTATAGCCAAAATTTGGTTTACCCCTTTGTTTTGTAATTTATTTACCATTGGGTTTAATAATATGGCAATAATTAATGAAAATGCAATAGGTGCTAATACCCCTTTTAATACAAGTAATGCATAACAAATTAACGTTAACCCAAAAATTACTACGGTACTCTTAATGTAAAATGGATATTGCTTTAAAGAATTGTTCATGAAATATAGTTTTGGTGGTAACTAAATAGCACTTGTTTATAATAAACACAATATGCAACATAAATGCCAAATAAAATAATACCGAAACTAACATGTATATATAATTGCCTTTCCATGTTTTTTAGCGAAATTGCAACAGAATCACTTTTAGTGTTTAAACATCTATTTTACTTATAATTTTACAATGAAAATTTTACTACACTATTTAAAGCCTTACAAAGGCTTAATGATATTTACACTTTTTTTAGCGGCCATTAACATCGGGTTTTCTTTGATAGACCCTATCATATTAGGAGCATTGGTAAACCTTGCTGGTGAGCACCAAAAAGTTGGGCATACTATGACGGATGCTCAATTTTTCTTCTCGTTTGATAAACCTTTTTACAGTGTTACAGCATTATTGCTTGCCTCAATAACGGTAGCCATGATAAGCAGAATTGCAAAGGCTTTTCAAGATTATTTTTTAACAACCATTACACAAAAATTTGGTGCTACCGTTTTTACTGATGGGTTACAACATGCTATGAAACTGCCTTACCAAGACTTTGAAGACCAGCGTAGTGGTGAAACATTATCTATTTTAACCAAAGTAAGAACAGATACTGAGAAGTTTATTTCTGCATTTATTAATATACTTTTTCCTGTATTGGTGGGAATAATAATCGTAGCAATTTACTCAACCCAAATAGATGGTAAATTACCTTTTATATATTTTGGTGGTATAATTTTATTAATAATTATTACCAATTTATTGAGTAAAAAAGTAAAGTCAATACAAAAAAGAATTGTAACTGAAACTACCTCGTTAGCTGGCGCTACTACAGAATCATTACGAAATATTGAATTAGTAAAAAGTTTAGGGCTTACTGGCCAAGAGGTAAAAAGATTAAATAAAAATACTTATAAAATTTTGGGGTTGGAGTTAAGCAAAGTAAAACGTACCCGTACTATAAGTTTTATACAAGGCACATTTGTAAACACTTTACGCCAAGTAATATTATTTATGTTGATGTATTTAATATTTAAAAACGACATGAATGCAGGGCAATTAGTTACTATGCAAGTATTTTCATTTTTCGTATTTGGGCCCTTGCAAGAAATTGGAAACATAATCATTTCTTATAGAGAGGCGGAAGCTTCCTTAAATAATTTTGATGCATTAATGAAAAAAGCTCCTGAGCCAACATCAAAAAACCCTTCTCATATTGGCACTATAAATACACTTGTATTTGATGCTGTAGGTTTTAAACATCAAACAGCATCAGTAAAGGCAATTGATAATATTAGCTTTAAAGCAAATGTTGGTGAAACTATAGCTTTTGTAGGCCCATCTGGCAGTGGTAAAAGTACTTTAATGAAATTATTAGTAGGCTTATACAGGCCACAATACGGCAAAATTTTGTACAATGGCATTGATGAAAATAATATCAATTTTCAAGATTTAAGAAGCCAAGTTGGCTTTGTAACGCAAGATACCAACTTGTTTAGCGGCAGTATAAAAGAAAATTTATTATTTGTAAATCCAAATGCAACTGATGCTGATTTAAACGAAGTGTTATTAAAAGCAAGTGCAACTAATTTATTAGCAAAAGCTGAAAAAGGATTGGATACCTTATTGGGAGAAGGTGGTTTAAAACTAAGCGGTGGCGAAAAACAACGCATATCTATAGCCAGAGCATTAATTAGAAAACCAGCACTACTTATTTTTGATGAAGCAACATCTGCCCTTGATTCATTAACTGAAGAAGAAATTACTGATACTATTAGAGATATTTCTGCTTTAAAAGAACAGATTACAATATTAATAGCACACAGGCTTAGTACTATTATGCATGCTGATAGAATTTATGTTTTAGAAAAAGGTGAGGTGGTAGAAACTGGTACACATGATACCCTGTTAGAAGAAAAAGGGTTGTATTATGCTATGTGGAGACAACAAATTGGGGAACGCAAGAAGTTGAAAGCATAAAGAATGGTGGACTATGTTTAAAATGTTAATAAGGTTTATGAAGTTTAGAGGTTTAGAGGTTTAGAGGTTTAGATAGGTAGTTTTATGTTTCAAAAATAATAGACAATTATTTTTTATTTTAAATTTAGTGTGTAAAAAAAAACTCCTAAACAAAAACATTTATAATAAAGTAATATTACAACACTAAACAATTAAAATGAACCTAGAAAACTTTTTTGGTATAGCTGGCGGCATAGTATCATCAGTAACTTTTTTACCACAGGTTATAAAAATTTGGCAAACAAAATCGGCCAAAGATTTAAGTATGGTTACCCTACTTTTTTTAATACTAAATGTATCCTTATGGCTTACATACGGTGTTTTAAAAAACGATTACCCGTTAATGATTACCAACGGGATTGTTTTAGCAATGGTACTAACTATGGTTTATTTTAAACTTACTTTTAAGCAATAAAAATGGATAGTAAAAAAACAGTTCCCACGCCTAATTATTTATGGAGTATGCTTACTATGAAATGCCCAAGGTGCAGGCGTGGAGATATGTTTAGCAATAAAAGTGCTTATACAAGTTTACGATTACAATCCATATTTGCTATGCCCGATGTATGTGCAGTGTGTGGCCAAAAATATGATATGGAACCAGGCTTTTGGTATGGTACAAGCTATGTAAGTTATGCTCTAACTGTTGCACTTAGCGTTGCTACTTTTGTAGCATGGTGGGTGCTAATTGGCATATCAGTTGATGACAATAGAATTTTTTGGTGGCTGGGTACAAATGCAGTGGTTTTAATAGTAGCACAGCCTTGGCTTATGAGAATAAGTAGGGTAATTTATATTCGTTTTTTTGTAAGCTTCGATCCTCATTATATAGAAACTAAACCTAAGGAATATGGGTAAATGATTATTTGTTAGTTGAAGCTAATATTTCATACCATTTGCAAGCTTTAAAATTATGGAGTGTATACTTATTAAACTAGTGATTTACGATGCTAACAACCAATTATTATATTAATACGCCACTTTTTACTTCTCATTATTTTAAAAAAAAATACGATCTAAATGTGAAGTATAAAATGGATTGTTTTCAGCCCTCAGGTTCGTTTAAAATTAGAGGTATGAATACTATTTTAAAAGAACTTTCAAAACAAGGTTATAAAAAAGTAGTGGCATCATCGGGTGGTAATGCTGGCTATTCCTTAGCTTTTGTAGGCAAGCAAATGGGCATTAAGGTACAGTTAATTGTACCTAATACTACATCTGCATACATGATTGAAAAAATAAAATTGTTAGATGCAGTTGTAGAAGTATATGGGGCCAATTGGAACGAAGCAAACGAATATGCACTCAACATTTCAAGAGAGTTAAACTTGCCTTATGTACACCCCTTTGATGATCCTTTATTGTGGAAAGGACACTCAACTATTATAGATGAATGTGCCATGCAAATGCCTGAGCCAGATAAAATTATTGTTGCTGTTGGCGGTGGAGGTTTACTATGTGGAATTTTTGAAGGGCTAATAAGAAACAACTGGTTAAAAACTAAAATTATAACCGCAGAAACAGCAGGTGCAGCATCATTTTCAAAAAGTGTAGAGGCAGGAAAATTAATTGAGCTAGATGAAATAAATACAATAGCAACCAGCCTTGGTGCTAAAAAAGTAACTTCTAAAGCCTTAGAGTATGCAACACAATTTACTATAGAAACTTATGTAACTGACGATAAGAGTGCATTTATTGCCTGTAAAGATTTTTTTAACGAGTACCACACATTAGTAGAGCCAGCTTGTGGTGCAGCAATATCGTACATAACAAATGAGCATACAAAATTGAGCCCTACTGAAAATATATTGGTAATTATTTGCGGAGGAGTAAATATGGGGCTGGAAAAATATTTGGAGTACTCCAATACATTTAAATGTAAGTATTAAATTTACTATCAGCCGAAAAATTGAAAGTTAAAATTATATTACCCCTTTTTCTTTTTAGCAGATTTTGCTTTTTTGTTTGGGTAGTACATGGTGTTATCAGGCACATCTGCTTCGCCCAACATTACCTGCACACACTCATTTAATATTTGGTATTTATTCACTAAAAATAACTGCATTTTATCTGCAGGTAGTATTAATTCATACTTGCCATTGCTAGCAATTTGGTTATCAAACAATGGGTTATAGCGATTAAATGCTAACACATCCATTTGTATATTTTTTGCAATTATAACAGAGTTGTATTTGCCTGATATAGTTTCATTTTCTGCAACTTCCATTTCTGCAACACTTATAGTTGGCTTGTTGTTGTAAGGGTTTACAGCCGTGCCTCCTGTTTGCATGGTATTAAAACCTACATTATTAAACCCATTATTTTGTTGTGGTACAACTCCATTTCCTTCCATAATATAATGGGTTGCAATAAATTTTTTCACATGGTTTCTACTCTCCTCAGGTAGGTTGTATTGTAAAGACCAAAAGTTACGACTTCCACTATTTTTTATTGCTGAAAACACTCTGCCTGGGCCACCATTGTAAGCTGCTATTACCAAAAGCCAATCGTGAGTTTGTTTATATAACGTAAGTAAATATCTTGCGGCAGCATGAGTACTTTTATAATAATCTCTACGCTCATCAATTAGGCCATTTACAACTAAGCCATTTTCTCTGGCTGTGTATGGCATAAACTGCCAAGGCCCACTGGCACCTACCCAACTTGTAGCGCTGGTTTTTAAATTGCTTTCAATAACAGCTAAATATTTAAGCTCTTTTGGCAAGCCATATTGAGCAAAAATATTATCAATTAAATTAAAATAAGGCATACACCAACCTTTCATGCTTACTAAGTTTTTTCCATAATGCCTTAAATAATCCTGCATGTAGGCTTCGGCGTTAGGGTTTACCTGGCCTGAGTAAGGCATTGCACTATTATAACTATAGGTTGGAAATAAATTTTTAAACCCATACCGGGTAAGCTTACTAAAATATTGTACTTTATCTTTTTTAGGTATTATACGTTTTTCAATTATTTCATCAATTATTTGTTCTTCTACTTTTTCTAATTGAACACTTGTATCAGCTATAACCAAAGTACTATCTTGAGCTTTCACTTTTAATTGTGCTGCTAGTAAGATTATTATAAATATGGTTAATTTTTGTATCATGCTTGTTGTTGTGTGCTAAGCAGCATATCTGCTACCTGCAGCAAAAGTACTTCTTGTTTTTTATTACACAATACTTGTACCCCAAAAGGCATGTTATTACTGTGTGAAAATAATGGCACCGCTACCCCACCAATACCTGTTAAATTGGCAAAAACAGTAAAAATATCAGCTAAATACATGGCTACGGGGTCTTTATCATTTTGCCCAATTGCAAATGCTGTGCATGGGCTTACAGGCATAATTACAACATCGTACTGGCTAAAAATATGTTCAATTTTTTCAATTAACAATCGCCTAATTTTTTGTGCTTTGCTATAATATGCATCATAATACCCTGTACTTAGTACAAAAGTGCCCAGCATTATTCGGCGTTTTACTTCTGTACCAAACCCTTCGCTACGGTTATTTAAATAAAAATCATTCAGGTTTTGGGGCTTTTTGGGGCTCAAATGGCCAAAGCGTACCCCATCATACCTACTAAGGTTTGTACTTGCCTCTGCTGTTGTGAGTACATAATATGCAGGTACTATAAAATCTAACATATCTAAATCAACTTCTTCTACAATATGTTTATCGGCAACTAAGTTATTTTTTAATTGATTTATTTTTTCAGCAATTTCCCCATCTATACTAGTATGCTGCATAGCTTGTTTTAAAAAAGCAATTTTAAAATGGTTTGGTGCTTTTTCTTCATATTGTTGCAATTGCTGTGTTAAGGCTTGTTGGTTCATGGTACTATCCATTACATCAGGCACACTCATAATTTGCAATAACAAGGCAACATCAGCTATGGTTTTACCAAAAATACCTATTTGATCGAAAGATGAGGCATAGGCTAGTAGCCCATATCTTGAAATGGTACCGTAGCTAGGCTTTAAGCCAATAATACCACAAAAATCAGCCGGCTGCCTTACGGAGCCTCCAGTATCGCTACCTAATGATAGCATACACATATTTGCTTGTACAGCTACAGCACTACCACCACTGCTACCGCCTGGCACTTTTGTATTATCCAATGCATTAAGTACTTTGCCGTAGGCTGAGTTTTCGTTTGTGCTGCCCATTGCAAACTCATCGCAATTACAATTACCAATTATAATAGCATCTTCATTTATTAAATATTGCAAAGCAGTTGCCGTATATAATGATGTAAAATTTTTTAAAATATTAGATGCTGCCGTAACGGTATGGCCTTGGTAACAAATAACATCTTTAATGGCTATTACAACACCATGTAATTTTTTTAAGGGTAAACCTGCATATAGCTGCTCATCCAACAATTTAGCTTTGGCCAAAGCTTCATTTGCATATACTTCTACAAAAGCATTTAAGTGTTGTTGCTTTTCTATACGTTGCAAATAATGTTGTACTGCAATTGTGCAACTGGTTAAATTTTGCTGTAAAGCAATATGGTAGTTAGCTATGGTAGTAAACGAAAACATGTAGTGAATAACTTTTGATAATTAAAAAAGCCGAAAAATTTCGTTCAAATATAGGAACGAAATTTTTCGGCTTTACGAAAATATATATTTAATTAAGAAGTTTGCTGTGCTTGTTGCTCTTTTAGCTGTTGTAACTTTAACTCTTGCAATTTAATTTCATCTGCAGTTGTCATGTTATTTGATCTAATGTCTTTTTCTTTCATTCCTTCTTCAATTTCACTTTTAACGCTATTTTTTGCATCGTTAAACTCTCTCATTCCTTTACCAACTCCCTTCATTAATTCTGGAATTTTTTTACCTCCAAATAAAATTAGTATAGCAATTACAATTAGTATCCACTCACCACCGCCTGGCATACCTATTAAAAATATTGAATTAAAATAATGTTGCATAAGTTAAATTGTTTTGTATTGTAAAGATAAACGTTTTTATAAAAACATTGGGTTGATATTATTTTTGTTTAACGCTGCATTAACTATTTGCAGATAGTGTGCCAATAAACACGATTTGCAAATAAACTTTATACTTATTATAAAGATGTTTTTTAAACCTTATTCTCCTTTTATTATTTGCTTATTATACAAGTTATTACCCACTTTTATTTTCATAATATATATACCCTTTGCCCAATTACTATTATTAATTTGTACAAGTTCAGCGCCATTAGTAAGATTTAGATTTTTACTACTAACTCTTTGGCCTAATTTATTGTAAATATTAATACTAGCTTTAGTTTCGTTAAAATTATGTAAGTAAATAGTAAAAGGGTTTGTGGTGGGGTTTGGGTAAACATCTACCATACCAACACCAGTGTTTAAAGTTGCTAATTTTTGTGTTGAATTGTTTTTTGTAATGAGCCAAAGTCCGGGATCTATGAGTACCGTATCAGGTATAAAACCTATAGTTTTTATAAAATTTTGGTTGTTAAAATCATTGTTTACAACAATAGTTTTTTGCTGTGTAGCATTTTTAAACAATAGGGCAATGGGTAATTTAAAAAAACTAACTGATGGGTGAGATGTTATTTGAGATACATTAATATTTACCGTACTACTACCAATTGTACTCCATTTTACAGTATAGCTTGGGTACCCTTGGCCAGTGTACCATTGGTTAAAGAAATCAGTTAAATTTTTTCCACTTTCTTCTTCTAAATTTCTTTTAAAATCGGCTGTGGTAGCATTGCCATATTTTAAGGCCACATCTTGCTGGTACCGTCTTATACCTTTAAAAAAAATGTCATCGCCAAGCATAAAACGGAGCATATTTAATAAATAGCTTCCTTTATTGTAGCTTAACCTTTGGCCAAATACGGCACCTAAGTTAAGGGTATCTGCCACTTTTAATACACCTCCAGGTTGAGAGGTAATGGTATTAATTATAGCCTGCCTGTTTACTAAAATACTTTGTGGATATTTAGTTTCCATATGAAAAGCTGCTGCAAAGGTGGCAAATCCTTCGTTAAGCCAAATATCTTCCCAACTGTTGCAGGTAATTTTATCGCCAAACCATTGGTGTGCCAATTCATGAGCCATTAAACTTTCATCGGTGCTGTTTATAAATGAGTTGCTTTGATGCTCCATACCACCACCAAAACCAAATTGCACATGGCCATATTTTTCTTTAATAAAAGGATATTCGCCAAAAAAGGTATTAAATAATTGCATACTCTCTAACACTTTGGGCGTATTTGATTGAAAGGCAGCTAAGTTTTCAGGATAACAAAATGTTTCCATTGGTAGTGTTACATTGCCTAATTGTACCGTATTACTAAAAGTTGCATAGTTTGTTATAGCCATACAAATAAGGTAAGTGGCAATGGGATAACGATGTTTATAATGTGTAACAACATTATTGCTTGCTATTGGTGTTATGCTTTGTAAAATACCGTTACTTGCTGCTTTGTAAATATTGCTATGGGTAATTAATACTTCTACAGAATCTGCTTTATCATTTATACCATTTTTACAAGGCCACCAATCTCTTGCCCCATAGGATTCGCTAAGGCTCCACATTACAGGCACTGCAGGGTTGCCGTGGTTACGTAATATAAATGAGCCAAAACCAGTATTAGGTGGCACACCTTGGTACCAAATACTTACACTATCTAGCTTGCCGGCTATTAAAGGTGTTGCAAAATTAATTTGTAATGTGTTTGTTGGTTGGCTAAATAATCTATTTATACCTTGCTGCTTTACACTATCTGCCACCAACGGTGCCATCATATCTAACACAATATTACTTGCAGCTGTTACAGGGGTAAAGTACACGGTTATTTTGCCATTAATATATCTTACAGCAGGGTCAAGCTGCCATTCACAACGGTAGTATTTTACATCAAAATTATCGGAAGCTGCTGTAAAAGCACTGCTACTATTACCTTGCGTAAAATTATTAAATTGCTGTTGATGTGCTTGCAACTCAATATCTGCAATATTTGTACTGTTTAGTTTTTCTGGCTGCAGTTGAGCAAAGCAAAAAGATATTGGAGTAATAAATAGTAGAAGTAATAAATTTTTCATAATATATAAGATAAGAGTACGGTGATAATTTTTATAGTGTAAATATATAACGTTAACAGCTAAAGTTATATTATGCCAATTTTTAATAAACGATTTATAAATTAGGCTGGTTTTTTAATTTTCTTACAATTTTATGCTTTTTTAAATTTACAAGTACACGTAGTGATTGTTTTGGTTTATGATTGTTAAAACCCAAATTAATATAATGTAGGGTTTGAACATTTAATATAGCATTTTTAAATGTTTAACTTTTTTGTGAAACCAACTGCATCTTACCCTTTGGTAACTATTACTTATTTTTGTACATGCCTGATTTTAATTTTAATGATGCAGTAAATTTTTGCAGCAAACTCACCTTAAGAAGAATTGTAAATGGCATTAAAGTATTTACCAGTTTTTATGTAAGTAAGTTAGTTAATAAGCCTATACAATGGGGCTACCCTATTTCAATTTCATTTGAGCCTACAACAAGTTGCAATTTACGTTGCCCCGAATGCCCTAGTGGTTTACGTGCTTTTACAAGGCCTACTGGCATGTTGCAAAAAGACTTTTTTACCGAAACTATTGATGATGTTTACAAAGAGCTTTTATACCTAATATTTTATTTTCAAGGAGAGCCTTATTTAAACCCTAATTTTTTAGACATGGTGAAATATGCTTCAAACAAAGGCATATATACAGCCACAAGCACAAATGCACATTATTTAACTGATGAGGCTGCAAAAAAAACGGTAGAGAGTGGATTGGATAGGCTCATCATATCAATAGATGGTACTACACAAGAGGCATACAAACAATACCGTGTAGGTGGCCAACTTGATAAAGTACTTGAAGGAGCAAAAAATATTGTGAAATGGAAAAAACAGCTTAACAGCAAAACCCCATTTGTATTTTTTCAATTTTTAGTTGTAAAACATAATGAGCATCAAATTGAAGATATTAAACAGCTTGCCAAACAAATTGGGGTAGATGAGGTACGTTTTAAAACAGCACAAGTGTATGATTACGAAAATGACCCCAACCAACTTATACCCACCAATGAAAAATATAGTAGGTATAAACGCAATGCTGACGGTAGTTTTAAAGCAAAAAACAAATTTGCAAACCGGTGCTGGAAACTTTGGCATGCAAATGTAATAACATGGGATGGGTTAGTGGTGCCATGTTGTTTTGATAAAGATGCTATGCATAAATTGGGCAACTTAAAAAATCAATCTTTTAAAGAAATTTGGCACAACGATAACTACAAACAATTTAGAACAGAACTCATGCAAAGCAGAAAAAATATTGATATATGTGCTAATTGCAGCGAAGGTGAATCTGTTTGGAAATAATTAGTGTAAATTATTAAAACCATGAACCAAATTTCATTTAACAGCAAACTAAAACAAATTGCTGTATTAATTTTAGTAATATTAATAGGCTGGTTATTATTAAGGCAATTAACAGTTTTTTTACCAGGGCTATTGGGAGGCTTAACACTTTATATACTTAGTAGAAAACAATATTTATTTTTTACTAATGAAAAAAAATATAATAAAAGTGGTACAGCAATATTTTTTTTAGTATTCTATATTTTTATCATAGCCATACCAATATACCTTACAATTACATTAGTATCTCCCAAAATAGATCAGATTGTACAAAACCAAGATGCAATTGTAGCAAAAGCCGAATCAGTTGCTGCAGTTATATCAAATAAAATTGGGGTTGAAGTTTTATCTGCTCAAAATATAAGAACTGCTACACAAAAAATTTCTACCATAGTGCCCAAATTACTAACTGGCACAGCTAGTACATTAGCTAATTTATTTATGATGTTTTTTTTGTTTTATTTCTTACTAGTAGGGGGTAATGATTTAGAAAAAAAATTAAATAAATTTATACCATTTAAGCCTCACAATGTTAATAGTTTGGTTAAAGAAACTAATATGATGATTAGGGCAAATGCATTAGGCATTCCTCTTATTTGTGTTGTTCAGGGTATTTTTGCATCCATCGGGTATTGGATATTTGGGCTTGATGATTGGGGCTTATGGGGATTTTTGACCGGGGTATTTGCGTTTTTTCCTCTTGTTGGTACTATGATAATTTGGGTGCCATTATGCTTATATTTATTTTCACAAGGCCATAACTGGCCTGGGGTTGGGTTGCTTTTATATAGTTTAATAGTTACGGGTAATGTAGATTATGTGGCACGTATAAGTTTCATGAAAAGAATGGGGGATGTGCACCCGTTGGTAACTGTACTAGGTGTAATAGTTGGTTTAAATTTATTTGGCTTTATTGGGCTAATTTTTGGGCCTTTATTAATTAGCTATTTTTTAATATTAGTAAAAATTTATGTAAATGAATTTTCAGCTAATGATAGTGTAACAGATATTTCTGGCACAGAATAAACTAAAAAATATAACAATATGCTTTAAGTATTAAACAATTTGTTTAAATTGACATATAATAATAATCCATTACAAAATACAATAGCCCACTTTTAATAATTTGCCTGCCCATTATGAGTATTGAAAAAGATATAAACCAAACTAAGTTTAGAAATGAGCATCAAAAAATGATTATAAACTTAATTTACACTTGTAATTGGTTAAATGAAAAGCTTAAAGTTTTTTTTGATAGAGAAGATATTACTCAGCAACAATTTAATATTTTAAGAATTTTAAGAGGTGCTGATATTGCTTTATCAACATCGCAAATAAGGCAACGTATGCTTGACAAAATGAGTGATACTAGCCGTATTGTAGATAGGTTGGTAGTAAAGGGTTTGGTAAAAAAAATTATTTGCCCGGCTGATAAACGAATGGTAGATGTAAGCATTACAAGCAAAGGGAAAAAACTTCTCGAAAAAATGGATGCCATGGAAAATGAATTTGATAGTTTAGTTGCTTCTCTTTCTGCTGAAGATGCCATGGCTTTAAATTTGTTATTAGATAAAATGAGAGATTGCAAAGAATAACTTTATAACCAAAAAGATTATTCCTTTGAATACTTTACAGCGTTTATTTTAACTACATTTTAGATTATTATATTCCCATATTTTTAGGCTAACCAGCGTATTTTTTTCAAAAATATCTTCATAAATTAAAACTTAATCAAAGAGTTTACTTGCAAAAAAATTGAAAAACATTAACTATACTTTTTCAATAATTGTTGTAATGATGTAACCTTACCTTTGTTTGATAGTAACACTCACATATCTTATTTAATGAAATTTTGCATAGCCATATTATTTATTCTTACTTCTATTTGTACAAATGCACAACAAGTGCCAAAGCCTGAGTTTAGGGGCGTATGGGTGGCCACTGTAGATAATATTGATTGGCCAAATATTACAACAATTTATAGTGAAATACAAAAAGCATCTTTCATTAAATTGTTGAACATGCATAAAAATAATGGTTTGAATGCAGTAATTGTACAAGTACGGCCTGCTGCTGATGCTTTTTATCCATCCCCTTTTGAACCATGGAGCCAATGGTTAACAGGGGTGCAAGGGCAAGCACCATTTCCATACTACGATCCGTTAGCATTTATGATTACTGAAACTCATAAAAGAGGTATGGAGTTTCATGCTTGGCTAAACCCTTACAGAGCAGTTAACAATATTAAAAAACCAAATATTGCATACAACCATATTACCAAATTACACCCAGAGTGGTTTATTACTTATGGCGAAAAAAAATATTTTGACCCAGGCAATAAACAAGCTCAAGCCTTTGTAAATAATATTGTAAAAGATATTGTTACTAGGTATAAGGTAGATGCTATACACCTTGACGATTATTTTTATCCTTACAAATTACCTGGTAAAGAATTTGGAGATTTTAATAGTTTTTATAAATACGGTAACGGGCTTAGCAAGGAAGATTGGAGACGTAGTAATACAGATTCAATTATTGTACAATTAAGCAGAACAATAAAAGCTATAAATAAAAATTGCCGATTTGGCATTAGCCCATTTGGTGTTTGGCGAAATGCAGGTGTAGACAGTACTGGTAGTAACACCATGGCTGGCCAAACTAATTATGATGATTTGTATGCCGATATTTTACTTTGGTTGCGTATGGGATGGATAGATTATGTAGCCCCACAATTATATTGGGAAACAGGCCACAAATTAGCTGACTTTAATGTGCTTGCAGATTGGTGGGCAAAAAACACATATGGTAAAGATTGCTATATTGGTATAGGTTATTATAGGGCAGGTAGTAATGCTGCTTGGAGAGATAAAAATCAGCTTCCTGCACAAATTAAAAAAATAAGAAGCCTGAGCACATTAAAAGGAATGGCGTTTTATAGCAGTAAAGTATTTGAAAAAAATCCTAATGGTTGGAATGATAGTTTGAGGTTAAACTATTTTAATAATAGTAAGTTACGGCCATAAAAATAGTGAGGCTGTATAACTATAGTTTTAAAATTAGTATTTAACTATAAAAGTAATTAAATAACAAAAAATAAAATTTTAATACAGCCTCACTACAATATTTTACAAAACTATTTTGCTGCTTTAGCTTCAGTAGTTGCTTTTGGAGCTACATGTTTGCTTACAACTTTTGCTGGTCTAACTTTTCCAAAAGATCCTGCTTTAGTTTTTCCTTTTTTGGTTTTAATATCACCACGTCCCATAATAATGTATTTATTTAATGTAAAGGTATAAAAAAAGCAAGACGCAATAGCATCTTGCTTTTAAAAAGTTTTGTTTGAACTTAAATTTTTGAAGAAAGTTCTTTACCTGCTTTAAACTTTGCAACTTTTTTAGCTTTAATTTTAATAACCGCTCCTGTTTGTGGGTTACGGCCATTACGTGCAGCTCTTTTGCTTACAGAAAAAGTTCCGAAGCCTACTAAAGTAACCTTATCGCCTTTTTTTAAAGTTTTAGTTACAGCGTCTACAAATGCATTAATAGTATCATTTGCTTGCGTTTTTGTAATACTTGCATCTTCAGCAATTTTTGCAATTAATTCTGCTTTGTTCATAATGAGTTTTTTGATTATTTATAGTTTAACAAATATAAAAGGTTTTTACATTCAAGTTTATGTATTGAAATATTTTTTTATTTTTTAATTTGGCTACAAAGCCCTAAACGTGGGTATTTCAAGCTTATAACTTTGCAAATGAAGTATTACAAAATGTAAAAATGTTAATTACAATGTAGTACTGTATTGATTTACAATACTATATAAAATTTAAAAGTGCCGTCTACAAAGCTTATTAGCTTATTGCAGCAACTGCTATTGCCAACTTTCGGTTGTACACAATTATTCCACAATTTTCATAACGCTTCTAAAAGCTATGAATTTATCGCCCCAAGCATCAAAAGATTCTTGTTTCATTTTTGCTGCATATTTCTCTACATAATTATTGTACAATGCTTTACTATCTGCAAAATACTGTACTGTATATGTTGGTCCTTCTTCATCATCAACTTCAAGCAATTGTAAAATTTTATAGCTAGTAAAACAGTTAGTTTCCATGATGTGTTGTACATGCTCTTGTTGCAACCAAAGTAGCCATTGTGTTGCAATGCTATTATGCACTTTTATAGTAACGTTATATACTATCATTATTTATTTTTTTTGAAACTTCAGTTATTAATTTTTTTGTAACAAAAAGCAAAACTAGAAGTGCTATAATTATAGCACACCACATTAATAAGGAATAATTTTTTTGTACAATTTGTGTTGCAGTCATAACCGGGAAAGCAATTATTTGCTTTGGAAGTAATATGTTCATACTATCTGTAAAAGCAGGATAGGCTAAGCTTACATCATAGTTGGGCAATTGAGCATCATCATTACCTATTATTAATGAGTACTCATTACCTGCCTCTACATATGCTACTAAATATTGTTGCTGTATACTTGTACTTATATTACTAAATACTAAGGGTAAATTATCATTATTGTATACTACTATAAAAATACATTCAGCTTTTGTGATTGGTGTTTGTATGTTTATAAATTTGCTATTAGATATGGTATTACTTTGCAAATATTGGCTTTGTTGTAAAGTTTGGTTTTCATTTTTGGCAATATAAACATCTACGCTTCTATTAAAATACTTTATAGCAGATACTTCTAATTTTATTTCAGAAAAATGATACGGTTGATGTTGAATTATTTTTATAACTGATTGTTGAGCACTATCTTTTTGAGTAAAAATACAAGCTGGATTTACTGTTGTAGGTGTAGCAGCAATTTGCTGTTTACTATGGTTTATTAAAGTGCTTATGCTTATAATTGCAAATGCATTTTTATTACCATTATTTATTATTATTTTATAATTACTGTATTTGTTTTTTGCAAAATAAATAGGTACAATTGCCTTAGTTGTATTATCAGTTTGCTTTGGTTGTAATAGCATGCTATCATTAATTGCATACCAATTTATCCCATCATTACTACCACTTACAATAGCATAACGTTGTACATCGGTATTACTAATTTGTAACATAAAATTATTAATCTCTTGTGTTACATTAATTATTAAAACCGTATTATTTTTTTGTGTGTTAGTTGTATATTCTACTTGTATTATAGTATCCTTATTTGTATTGTTATTGGCTGTTGAGTAATATTGATGTGGCACCCATTTATAATTGCTATTAATAATTCTTACATCAGCATAATTTGTTTTTACATGTGCAGTTATTGCAGGTGTTATAGGTATTTTATAAAAGCCAGTTTTTGTTACTGAATCTAATTTACTGTAGTATGCGTACCCTTCAATTTGTGCTATACAAGTATAATTTGCAAAAATGCAAAGTAATAATATGATAAAATATTTTGTATATTTTTTTTGTAGATCATTCATTTGAACTTGCATTAGTATTAGCACTGATATCGTCAATAATAATTTTTTTTAACCTTTGGTACATAAATGAAACAACAAGCAACAATACACCTAGGCAAAAGAAAGCAGCTATTTTGCCAGCAGGAGATATACCTCTAATATCAAATAAAAATAATTTTAAAACTGTAATTGTAAATAAACTTAATGATATTATACGAAGTGTTTTATTTTTAAAACGCATACCAACATACATAAAAATAAATGAGCATATACTCCACAAAATAGGCAGCCCAGTTTTAATATATGTTTGGTGTATGCTGGCTAAATTATTACTGCTATCATAAAAAATTTGATTAGCTAGTAAGTGGCCCTCTGCACTACATAAAATAACTATTACTATGCAAAATAACCAAGTATATAGTTGCTTGTTAGGTTGTTTGATTGACATTTTTTTAACCATACCAATAACACTATACAAAGTAATAGCTGCTAATATTGCTACTACGTACTGCACCAAAAAGAGGTTATTATTTATGCTTGAAACCAATAAATTAGTTTGAGTAGTAAAAATGGTGGGCATTGCTAATATAAATAATAAAATTATGATACACAATAGTATTACAGAAGCTGGTTGCTGTAGAGGAGTTTTAAAAATTGTTTTTTGAACAAAAACATAACCTAAAATAAATATAAAAACGTACAGAAATAAATAAACAATAGCAATATTTGTAAACGGATAATAATAGTTAAACTGATATTTAATTTCTAAACAACCTCCTATTAATAGCAACAACAAAGCAGATATTTTATACAACTGCTTGTTTGGTATTAATATAGTACTAGTTACTTCAGGTTGCTCATGCATTTTTATTTTATACATAATATAAGTAGCTATACTAGCCACTACACTCGTTATAAAAGCTTTGTTTACTATAATTTTTACAACTTCATTGTAGCTGCCATAAACATTTGCCCAATCAATTAATAGGCTTACTAACATTAAAACCCAAACTACAACTGAGGCTATTTGTATAATTTTAAAAGTAGCTTTGGTATATAACCAATACAATAAAGCAGCTTCAGATGCCCAAAATAATGTAATATAATTTCCATCTAATTGTAAAGGAGCTGTTATTGAAATACAAGTAAGTGTTATACCAATTAAGAGATACAGTATGTTGGTATCAATTTTTTGTTTTTTAAATAATAAAAAGGTAGCTACTAAATTAAAAAGGCCAACAGCAGCGCTAAATATTCCTTTTACATTTGGCATGGTTAACTGCATTATACAATACAAACCTACCCCTACATATAGTGCAGTATTGGCTAATAAAATACCAAAATCAGAAGCAATAAATTTCTTTTTTTGAGAAACATTGTATGCAATATTTGTTGCAAAAAATAGAAGATAAAAAATGGTGGCAAATAAAAATGCATTTTTATAAGTTACTATTGGTTCATCAAATGGCAGTGCTATTATCCAACTACCAAATAAAACTACAGTAAAAATAAAACAGAGTAGATTTAATAATCTCCAGGCTTTTTTAAATGCAATACATACAATACCAGTATTAAGCATTATTAAATAAATAAACAACGTTTTGTAATTGCCACTACCGCTGCTTACTAAAAAAGGTGCTATAAAACCACCTACCAAGGCTATTATTGCTAGCTCTTGCTTATTGTATAAAATAGAAAGTGATACAGCAAAAACTGTAATTACTAGCATTATTACAAACGCCGTAGTCTGATCAAACAATTTAAATTGATGGTAACCCAATGTTATAGTAAAATAGAAAACTGCTAAGCCCCCACCAGCTAAAATGGAGCTAAAGCTTTTGTAGGTATAACGCAACTTGTGAGCTATACCTATTAATATAGCCCCACATAAAATTCCAATACCTACTCGTGCTGTAGGCCCAATCCACTGTTGATCTATTGCATATTTTACAAAAAAACCAATGGCTAGTACTAAAATTGCAATACCAATTTTGCTAACCAAATTTTCACCAATAAACTTTTCCATATCTGGGTGGCGTTCAAAAAAAGATTGCTTGGGTATTAGTGGTACTGTATTTTTTGCAGTATACTCTTGTACAGAAATTTGCTCTTTTGATTCAGGTTGAGGTTGTACAGTAATTGTAGGTTCACCATCAACATTGTTTATATGTACTTCAACTTTTGGTATAATAATTTCTTCAGTAATAATTGTAGGAATACTAACATTTACAATGGTGGTTTTGGATTCTTCTTTTTTTATTTCATCAACAATTGTTGTTGTTGGCTTTTGCCTAAACTCATTTTTAAGTTGTTTTATTTCATTTGCCAATCGTTGTATTTGGCTTATTAATTTATTGTTTTGAGATATTAATAGTATAATAATTATAACAAATAATACACAAACTAGCATTTCCATAATTATACTTTAATAGGTAATATTTTTTTGTTATTGGGCAACCTCAACATATACTGGGCAATGGTCGCTATGCTTTACATCAGGAAAGATGGTAGCATCTTTTAATTGCTTTTGTAATGATTTCGTTACGGCAATGTAATCTATACGCCAACCTTTATTGTTTAGCCGAACGCTAGGAAATCGCTGTGTCCACCAAGTGTAATGGTGGGGATTTTTATTAAATTCTCTAAACGTATCTACCCAACCGCTATCTATTAAATTTTGCATCCAACTCCTTTCTTCTGGTAAAAAACCACTCGATTTTTTGTTGCTTTTTGGGTCGTGTAAGTCTATTTCGTTATGGGCAATATTATAATCTCCACACAAAATAATTTTAGGATTAGTTTTTTTTAATTCATCTACATACATCTTCATCTCATTAAGCCAAACGTATTTATATGCCTGCCTTTCATCGCCACTTGTACCACTAGGAAAGTAAGCATTAATGAGTCTTACATCTCCAAATTGAGCCTGTATTACCCTTCCTTCAAAATCGCTGAGAGTATGGCCAGTGCCTACATAAACAGCATCAGGTTTAATTTTTGTAAAAATAGCTACACTGCTATACCCTTTTTTTTGTGCACTAAACCAATGGTGTTGGTAGCCGGCATCTTCTATTAATTTTACATCAACATCTGTAAATGCTGCTTTAGTTTCTTGTAAGCAAACAACATCTGCAGGGTTTGTGTGCAACCAATCTATAAACCCTTTTTTAATGGCTGCTCTTATGCCATTTACGTTGTACGAAATTATACGCATACCAATGTTTTTGTAAATGTAAAACCTAATACCACAATTTTGGTATTTGTTTTAAAAAATTGAAAACGTATATAGCATACAATTATGAAAAAGTAAAGTTGTTATTATGTTTTTAGTCAATAAACATGGCATAAAAAAAGCAGCGTAAAACGCTGCTTTGAGTAATTGTATAAATTTTATATTAAGCCTTACCTTTTTTAAGGCCAACAGCCATTCTTTTTTCTTTAATACGAGCACTTTTACCACTTCTTTCACGTAAAAAGTACAACTTAGCACGTCTCACACGGCCTACTTTGTTTAAAATAATACTTTCGATGTTTGGCGAAAATATTGGAAATAAACGCTCTACACCAACACCATCACTTATTTTACGAACTGTAAAAGAAGCTGTAGACCCTACACCTTGACGCTTAATTACATCGCCTTTAAAGCTTTGAATACGCTCTTTAGTACCCTCAACTATTTTATAGTTTACGGTAATATTATCGCCAGCCTTAAATGTAGGTAAAGTTGGTTTTGTTGTTAATTGATCGTGTACAAATGCTACTGCGTCCATATCTATTCTTTTTTAGGAATGCAAAGGTAGGGAAATTGTTTGTAAAAATTTAGTATATGTTGATAATTTTTTGTTGCCAAACATAAATTCTCTAATTTATTAAATACCAACTAGTTATTAGTAAATATAATGTGTTTTAAAACTATTTTTATGCTTGTGTTTGTGAGTATAGAGTCAATTTTTTATTTGTTAATAGCAATAAAACCAATGGTATTAAACTATGTGGCAGCCTTATTATAGTTTCTGGTATAAACTGGCTTACATTATACCAGCCCAAATCAGGGTAATAATTACCTAATACTCTACCTAAAGCAGTTATTAAGCCCCAAATGGCTAAGTATATTAAACTGTATTTTAATAACCTACTGCCTCTTTTAGCAAAAATGATGCAAAAGCAAAATGTAAAATCTAAGATGCCAGCGATTTGTAAAAGATGTTTGGCTGTGGTTTGTTTTACACCAGTACAATGAATTATCATATCTATAAATACAGCAGGCGTTTTATAAGGATAACCAAATGCAAACAAACCATGAGTACAAAAAGTAAGTATTATAATGAGTTTTATTAGAGGTATTGATAATTTTGATAAACTTTTGTGTTTAAATATATTAATAAGTAAAAATGGTGTACTTATTATTATACTATACTCAGCTATTAATATATAATTTCTTACATCTACAACCTGCACGGTATAAAATAAGGTTACTATTAAGGCAGCTACAGCTATAACACTTTTTTTAATACCAATATAACGTGCTGGTGTATTAAATAATGCTGATGTACAAATGAACACACTTAGCACTAATAGTGTTACACATAGAAACCTTGTATTATAAGCAATAATAGCAACTGTATTGCTATTTGCGTACTGTATATAGGATTTGCTTAAAATTTTTTCAACAAAATGACCAACAATATTATCGTTTAATAAAAGGCTAAAAAAATATTGTTTATCAATAATAAGTAATAAAAAGCAACCTAAAAAAATACATAAAGTGGCTGTAACTATTAGTCTATAAGCCAATTTTTGGCTATCTATTTTCAAAATCAATTATTTAATTTTTATAATTTTTTTGTGGTATTTCTTATTATCATCTTGCTGCAAAATGGCAATGTAAATACCTGGTGCCAGCATGCTAATATCTATTGGGGTATTTGTAATAGCGCTGTTATGTAACAGTATAGTTTTTTGTAATACCATACTACCATCTGCTCTTATAATGTTTAATAAAACCTTGGTTGCTTGCACATATCCAACACTCACTTTTATGCTATTTTGTGCAGGGTTAGGTACTATATCAAACAATACAACTTGGCTAAAGTAATTGTATATAGTTACAATTTTACTGTAGTAAAAATTACCATTAACATCAATTGTTTTTATACGGTATTGGCTATTTTTTGATGTGTTGAAACCATTATCTACAAAACTATTGGCAAACCCCTGAGAACTTGTATTATTTATGATTGGTAACATAGCAATTTTTTCAAATAACTGTGTATTGTCGTTGTATTTTTCAATAATAAATTGGGTAGCAGTAGGCTGTATGGCATTACCCCACCAAAGTTTATTTTTGCCATTTTCAATACCCCCCACAAAATTAAATTGTGTAAGTGCTAGTACCCCTGTAAATAAATTAATATCATCTACAGCTGTACAACCCCATGCATCGGTAACAGTTACGCTATAGTTACCAGGAGTATTTACAGTAATAGAAGCTGTAGTAGCACCATTGCTCCATAGGTAATTGGCATAACCATTAGGTGCAGTAAGCGTTTTGCTACAGCCATTACACAATAAGGTATCGTTACCCAAATTTACTGTAGGTATATTATGTGGGTTATTTACTGTATATACACTACCCATGCCTGGTACATTATACAATGCAATACCAGCTGGCAATGTAAATTTATCGTTGGCGGCACTGAGTGGGGTTACGCCAGCCTCCATATCGGTAAGTACTGTTCTAATTTCAATTTTATTTTTATCAATAAAAAGTAGCTGAAATTGAAAAATAGATGCTGTCGAAATTGTCCAATCTTTTGCATCATCAGCAGCTCTAAGTTCAGCACCCCAACCACCTTCACCAATGTATACCGTTCCTTTTAATGAATCTTCTATAAAGCCCTCATCGCTGCCAAAAGCTGTGCTTAATTTTATTGCTTTGGTATATTTAAACAAATGGCTATCGCTTTCTATAGCAAGCTGCACATGATTTTGTTCAAACAAGGGCCCCCAAGCATCTCGTTGGTCATCTTGTTCAGCTTTACCACTATTATGAGGCCTCATAGGATAATGATATTGGGCTAATTTCCAACGGTAGTTGCATTTACTAGCCTGCAAATCGGCGGCAAGCCAATCTGTTTGATCTCCTAAAATAGAAATCAACGTATTAAGTGTATACAGCCTTATTAACGAGCCACCGAAATTAAGAGCATAATAATAGTTATCATTTAAAGGATTTGCAGCATCTAAAATTTCATTTATAGAGTTACCATCGGCAAAAGCACCTGAGCCTGTGCTAACCGTTAAACTTACCTCATGGTTACCTTGTGCAGGTACCATGGGAGTTATTCTGCCATCGGCACTAATACTTAATTGCCAATCCTTTAGCCAGCATGCCCATTCTGCACCATTATCGCTAAAGGTAAAATCGCCATTAAACCACACTGCATCTGGCCTAAGTTTAGCTACCATCCTGTTGGCTCTTTTTCGGGCATCTTCACTACTACAAACAGCCTCTAAAATGGTAGGGTCAAAAGGGGCTTGGTATACCCTACTATCGCCACCAGATATTATGGAAAGTCTATCCTCAGGGTTGTTAGATATAGTTTCGAAAAACAATCTTGGGCTTACGTGGGGTCCTCCTACAATTGGATTACCGTCTACTATCACAAAATAATATCGAGTTTTTGGTTGTAAGCCTGTAAGCCTAAAAAAACCGTTTCTCATATCTTTATAATTGGTATTACGATCAGTTAATTTAGTGTTTTGGTAAGAAAAGTAATTTGTGCCTTCATCTACCGTTCCCCAATACAATCGTATTTTACTATAATCCGGCATTAAATCACTTGCACAAAATTGGATGGATACAGTGGTTGATGGATCGCTATTTAAAACAAGCCTATACCTATCAGTATTAGCATGTGCCTGTGTGGCAACCAATAAAACTACACTCGTAAAATATATATTTTTTAAAAAATTTTTCATAATAACTATTTGCTAACTCTTACTGTTTATAATTTTATAAATGCACCATGCATTTTATTGCTAGTGCCATCAACCAACACTTCGTAAACATATAAACCCTTTGATAGTGCTGTGCAATTGATACTTATTTCGTTTACACCGGTTGTAACTGTGGCTCTTTTTTCTATAATTACATTACCTAGACCATCAATTATTTTTATGGTAGCAATACTGTTTTTTAGTGCTACTATATTACATAAAGCGTTTTTAACTGTTGGGTTAGGGTACCAACTTGTACTTACGGTATTGCTGATATTTTTTGTGATTGTGAGTACGTTGCTATAAGTAGTTAGATTGTCTTTTTCAATGGCAATTCTGTAATAATTTGTACCATTATTTACTGCAACATCAGTATAATTATATTGTAAAACATTACTACACTGTTGGGTATCAATTGTTTTAAAATGTATACCATCTATACTTTTTTGTATTAGGTATTTGGTACAATTATTTAACTCACTTTGCCAATTAAGTAAAACATTTTGTTGTTGCAAAACGGCTTTAAAAGTTAATAATTGTACCGCTAATATTGTAGCTGCACGTGGGTTATTTGGAGCTTGTGTAGTTATTTTATCAGCAGTTGGTATGCTAGGTGTAAGTACTTCGTTTACACATTTTTCATTATTGTTTACTGCAAATGCTTTAGCAAAACTGCTGGTAAATATTGGGGATGTTATGGTTGATAAAAAATACCATTCGTGCTGTGCTCTTTGTGGTGTAATATCTAAAATTCCAAAACCATGGCTAGCCAGTTCAATATATTTCATGTGTGGGTTGCCGCTCATTATGGCAGCAGGGCCTGTACCTGCATTTTGCAATACTGCTAAACCTGGTGAGGTTACACTTGTAATTACAAACTCTGCACCTAATGAATTCATGCATGGTGTGGCTGCATTGCCAGGTACATAAGGTGTTAATGGGTTGCTTTCGGGCAAGTCGTTTGCCCAAGATGTGTGTATATCTCCAGTAAGCACTACAACATTATTTTTTGGCCTTATAATATCGTATACCCTATTTCTTTCTCCTTCGTAGCCATCCCACTGATCCATATTAATAGGTACTGCACTTGCCCTAAGCGGCGCCACCATTACCTGTTGTGCAATAATTTTCCATTGAGAAGTAGTATTATCTATTCTATTTTTAAACCAACTTAACTGTGTAGGGCCCATTAAATTTCTCGATTGATCTTGCATGGCACCTACTGTATTTTGTGCTAATTGCAAATCTCTACCTGTAATTCGGGTATCTAAAAAAGAAATATCAGCTAAATTTCCAAATTTAAATCCCCTGTATATTACATCTGATAGTGTATTAATTTCATCTCTTATCGGCATCCATTCTCTGTAAGCTTTTATTGAAAAAGCTTTTCTATCTACCCATGCACCTTCTGTGCCTTCGGTATGATTGTTTGCACCGTTTTTATAGGCATTATCTGCACTTTCATGATCATCCCAAATGGTAATAAAAGCATATTGTTGGTGTAGCCTTAGTAAATTAGTATCTAACTTATTATAATTGTAACGCAGCCTATAATCTGCAAGTGTTAATATTTCAGTAGGCGGTTGCAAATTAAATAAGTTGCCATACTCACCATTGCCATACTCATAAATATAATCGCCTAGGTGTATTACAGCATCTACATCATTTCTATCTTTAATGGCTTTATAGGCATTATAATACCCTTCAGCATAATTGCTACAACTTACTATGGCTAGGCGTACATTGTTTACTGTGCCAGTAGGTATAGTTTTGGTTCTACCAGTTAAGCTAAATTTATTTTCAGTTTCAAACTCATAATAATAAGTAGTATTTGGTTGTAAGCCAGTTACATCTACTTTTACAGTAAAGTCTTTGCCAGCATCAGTATAAGCAGTTCCGCTTTTTACGATATTTAATAAATTTACGTCTGTTGCTACTTTCCAGTTTACAACTGCCGTTGGGTTTTGTGTAGTAACCCTTGTCCAAATTATTACGGCTGAAGTAGTAGGATCTCCAGAAGCTACACCATGGTAAAAAGGAGCTAATTGTGGTAGTAATTGGGAACGGTTTTGTGCATTGGCAAACAATACAATAGCCATGCAAATACAAAGTAATAAGCCATTACGCTTATACTTGTAAAGTAACATTTTCATAATAAAAATTTAGGTATGGTAGCAAACAATAAGCTTTACTTACATGGAATTGTAAGTATAAGCTCACTATTTTTTGTGCTGCAAAACTAAACTTTAATATAGCCGTATTTGGGCATTTGTTATTATGTTACCGTTACTAAATTATTACCAAAATTTAATAAATATCAAGAGTTGTTTGAGATTGTGCTAATGTGGTTATGACTAGACTACTTGTAATTGCTTTTCAAACTGCATTTTATGTAAATGATAGTAATGGCCTTGTTTTGCTAAAAGTTCTGCATGTGTACCCATTTCTTTTACTTCACCATTATCAAGTACTAAAATTTTATGGGCTTTACGTATGGTGCTAAGCCTGTGTGCTATAATGATGGATGTACGGCCGGCTATTAATTTATCAATTGCCTGTTGTATGAGTGCTTCACTTTGACTATCAACAGAGGATGTAGCTTCATCTAAAATTAAAATAGAAGGGTTATACAACAATGCCCTCACAAAACTTAACAACTGCCTTTGCCCAAGCGATAGTGTAGCCCCTCGTTCCATAACATTATAATCATAGCCACCGGGTAGCTGCTCAATAAAATTATGCAAGCCAATAAGTTTTGCAGCCTCTATAACATCGTTCCTTGATATATCAGTATTTCTTAAGGTTACATTATCTAAAACACTGCCACTAAACAAAAACACATCTTGCAATACAATACCAATTTTACTTCTTAAAAAATCAATATCATAGTCTTCAATATTTTTATCATCAATAGTAATAGCACCTTTTTGTATGTGGTATAATCTGTTTAATAAACTAATTATACTTGTTTTACCACTCCCAGTATGGCCAACAATAGCCAATGTTTCGCCAGAGTTTATGGTAAAATTTATGTTTTTAAGCACATACCTTTCTTCAATGTAAGCAAAGCATACGTTGTTAAAAGCTACTTTACCATGTAGCACAGCAGGTACGTAAGTACCATCTGTATTAGTTACATCATCATTATCTAAAATTGCAAAAACTCTTTCGCTTGCTATTACTCCCATTTGAAGTACATTAAACTTATCAGCTATAATTCTTAAAGGCCTAAACAATAAATTTAAACACAAAATAAACGAAGTAATTATACCTCCTGCCTGTGCAGCTTTATCGGTAGATATGCCTGCTTGCATACCTGCCCACCAAACCAATAAGCCAATTGATAAGGCAGATACCAACTCAACAACTGGAAAAAAAACTGAATAGGCAAAAATGCTTTTTATGTTTGCATTTCTATGTTGTTTATTAATATTTTTAAACTTTTGCTGCTCCCTATCCTGTGCTGCAAATGCTTGTACAATGGCCATACCAGTTATATGCTCCTGTACAAAAGCATTTAATGATGCTACGGTGTTGCGTACCGTTACAAACGATTTGTTTACCGCTTCTTTAAAATAATATGTTGCTATAATTAGTACAGGAAAAGGAGCTAGGCAAATTAGAGTGAGTTTATAATCGGCAATAAACATGTAGGTGAGTATAGATATGATGCTCAGCATATCTGCAATTATAGGTATTAGGCCATCACTAAAAATATCGTTTACACTTTCTATATCATTTATTGTTCGTGTAGTAAGGGTGCCTATGGGTGTTTTGTCAAACTGCGATAAGTTTAAATGTACAATTTTATTGTAAGTAGATATTCGTAAATCCTTTACTACACTTTGCCCTAAACTAGCTGTGGTGAAGCTAAAAAAAAACCTACAGGTAGTTTCTATAAGCAGTAAAAAAATTTGAATAATGGTAATTTCAATAATAAAACCGCCGGGCCCATCTATAAATTGGCCTACAGTGGCATTTTTAATTCCACTATTTATGGTGAGTTGTATTAGCAATGGCCGTATAGGAGCTAATAAGGCCAAGAATATGGATAAAAATATAGATAAATAAAACTTGTTTTTATATGGTGCTGCAAACGTGAAAACCCTTTTTAAAACAGATATATTTAATTTTTTTTTAGCAGATTTTGTATTGCTCATCTTACTTGCAAAGGTAGTGCATAATAGCATGTTGAAAAATGGAACTAAAATACAATATGTTTTAATAGTTGATGCTGAAATTTGCAATTATCATAATGGACTGCATAACTGTACCAAAATTGTTATTAATAATTTAAAGTATCGACATACAAATTAATAAACACACAAATTGCAATGCCGTATATTTGCAAATTAATTATACCAAATGAATAAAAAAGTTTTAGTAACAGGTGGAGCAGGTTATATAGGCTCCGTACTAGTACGCCAATTACTTGCAAAAGGATACCAAGTACGGGCTTTAGATAATTTAAATTTTGGGGGAGATGCGTTGATTGATGTGATGCAGTATGCCAATTTTGAATTTATGAAAGGTGATGTAAGAAATGCTGAAGATGTACATACTGCTTTGGAAGGTGTTTTTGCTGTAGCTCATTTAGCAGCAATTGTTGGCGACCCTGCATGTAAAAAATATAGTGATGATGCTAATACTACAAATTGGGATGGTAGTGTAGCTTTATATAATGCTGCACAAGCAGCAGGAGTAAAGCGTTTTGTTTTTGCTAGCACCTGTAGTAATTATGGTAAAATGCCTGATCCAAACTCATTTGTTACAGAAACATCTGAGCTTAATCCAGTATCGTTATATGCTGAGCTTAAAGTAAAGTTTGAAAAATTTTTATTAGAAGATAATAAAGATGCTGCCATGTGCAGCACAGCTTTAAGATTTAGTACTGTGTATGGTTTTAGCCCACGTATACGATTTGATTTAACAGTAAATGAATTTACCAGAAATGCAGCAGTAAATGGTGAGCAAGAAATTTGGGGTGCACAATTTTGGAGACCATATTGCCATGTAGATGATTTGGCCCGTGCAGTAGTATTAGTTATAGAAAGTGATGAAGCTAAAGTACGTGCAAATGTATTTAACGTAGGTAGCACCGAAGAAAATTACAATAAAGGAATGGTTATAGAAGAGGTATGCAAGGTAGTACCCAATGTAACAGTTAATTATGTAGATAGTAGTGAAGACCCAAGAGATTATAGGGTAAACTTTGATAAAATTAAAAATGAATTGGGCTACACTATAACTAAAACTGTACCTGATGGTGTAAAAGAAATTTACACGTTACTTAAAACAGGTATAGTAACCGATTCGTTTGCACAAAAATTTAGAAATATATAAACAATAAAAAAAATCCATAAAAAAGCTAGCTGTAATATGCTAGCTTTTTTTATATAATAGATTGTTGCTTAGGTATGATAGATGTATCTCCATCATTATTTACAATAGTAATGTTACTTGCACTGTTTGAAAGCTCTACCTGTTTATCTATCATTAACTGCATTAACTGCAAGTTTACTTGTTGTTTAATATTATCATATTCTACTTTTGTGTAAGGGTGAGTAAAATATTCGATTGTAACTATAGCACCATCCTTGCTATACTCCGAAAAAAACACCGT